>DATFAZ010000301.1:0-17003 GCA_035254105.1 Noviherbaspirillum sp.
CTGAGCCACACTTTTCGCGAAACGTACCGCTTCTTCCAGAGGCACCGAAATAGCACGGATCAGCCACAAGCCGATAAAAGCTGCCAGCAACACGCCGGCTAAGATGGCAGCAATCGACACATTGCGCACAGTGATATAGAGTGCTTGCGTCTTTTCATATTCTTTCTTGGCGATGTCTTCCTGCATCCGGATGAGCGCGTCGAACTGCTCCTGGAAAACTGCGTAATGCTGGCTCATCGGCCCAGCCATGATTTCCATGGCCATCTGCACGTTAGCTGCCCTCAGTGCATCCACGGCAGGCTTCAGTCCTTCGGCCACATATTTGTTGCGGCTGGCAACCGACTTCTCCGCAAGCGCCTTTTCTTCCGGCGCCATGGACGACGCCATGTAGGAACTCCATTCCTTGCCGATCTCCGCAATCCGGCGATCGACTTCATCCATCTTCTTTGTTACTACGGATGGATCGCCATTCATCGACTCAGCGACGACCATCCGATTCTCGGCCATCAGTCGGAGGACAGTGTTCAACTGCGTGACCGGTACCAGCCGATCGAGATAAATCGATCTCAGCGAATCGTTTGCGGACCCAAGGCTGGATATCCCGACGAAGCCGCTGCCAACCAGAAGCAGCGACAAAAAGCCAATCACGAATACAAGGCGTGACTTGATTGTCAGATTCTTGAACATTGTCTCCTCCCTTTCGGTTATGTGAAGCCCTTCGGTACATTGCCGGCGGGTCTTCGATCCGGGTGCCGTATTGCTTATGTTTTTTACGGCCTACCCCGGTTTTTTATGCAGCAATCTTGTCAATCAGCCCCATCTCCGCGCTGGACATCAGCTTGTCGATATCGACCAAAATCAGCATGCGCTGGTCAATCGTTCCCAGGCCGATCAGATAATCGGTATTCAGCGCAGTGCCCATTTCCGGCGCCGGCTTGATCTGATCCGGCGACAGCGTCGTCACGTCCGATACGCTATCCACCACCATGCCGACCACGCGACCGGCCACATTCAGGATGATGACGACGGTGAACTGATCGTAGGTCGGTTCGCCAAGGTGGAACTTGATGCGCATGTCAACGATCGGCACGATGATGCCGCGCAGGTTGACCACACCCTTGATGAATTCCGGCGCGTTCGCAATGCGGGTCACGGTTTCGTAACCACGGATTTCCTGTACTTTCAGGATATCGATACCGTACTCTTCCTTGCCCAGTGTGAAGGCAAGGAATTCCTGGCCGGCGATATCATGATCGCTTTTTTCGCCGAGTACTGGCACGTTAAGTTGAGCTGCTTGTGTCATGAGTATTGTCCTTCTCAGGAAAAAATGGATTCATCGGAGAGCTGCCGGCTTGATCGCAACAGCGCGGCGACATCGATAATGAGCGATACACCACCATCGCCGAGAATGGTGGCGCCAGAAATACCGGCAACCTTGCGGTAGTTCGATTCGAGATTCTTGACCACCACCTGTTGCTGGCCAACCAGGTCATCAACAAATAGTGCCGCTTTCTTGCCGTCGGATTCAAGAATAATCACAATGCCCTGCGACGGGTCGGTAAAGCGCGGCTCGATACCAAAGATCTGGTAAAGCGGGATCAACGGCAGGTACTCGCCACGTACCTTGACGACACGGCCCTGGCCGCTGATTTCCTTGATGTCTTCCGGGACCGGTTGCAGCGACTCGACAACATAGCCCAAAGGCAGGATATAGATCTCCTCGCCAATCTTGATCGACATTCCGTCGAGGATCGCCAGCGTCAACGGCAATGAAATCGAAATGGTGGTGCCAAAGCCCCTGGCCGAACGGATCTCGACCACGCCGCCCATCGCAGTGATATTGCGCTTGACCACGTCCATGCCGACGCCTCGGCCCGATACGTCGGTAACGATTTCGGCGGTCGAAAATCCGGGCGCGAAAATCAGCTGCCAGACCTCTGAGTCCGGCATCGTATCGCTCACCGCCAGCCCTTGCGATTTAGCCTTATCAAGGATCTTTTCCCGGTTGAGGCCACCGCCATCGTCCGTTACTTCAATAATGATGTTGCCGCCCTGATGCGCGGCAGACAGCGAAAGCCGGCCGGTTTCACTCTTGCCGGCAGCCTTGCGTACCTCCGGCACTTCAATGCCATGGTCGATGCTATTGCGAACCAAATGGGTAAGCGGGTCGACGATGCGCTCGATCAGGCCTTTGTCGAGTTCGGTTGCTGCGCCATGGGTCACAAACTCGATGTGCTTGCCGAGCTTACCCGCCAAGTCGCGCACCATCCGCGGAAAGCGCGAGAATACATAGTCCATCGGCATCATGCGTATGGACATCACCGCTTCCTGCAGATCGCGCGTGTTGCGCGTCAGCTGACTCACGCTGCTAAGCAAGCGCTCGTGAACTATCGGATCCAGCGAACCGGTGCGCTGCTCGATCATCGCCTGCGTAATCACGAGTTCGCCTACCAGATTAATCAGTTGATCGACCTTCTCGACACCCACGCGGATCGAGGTGGATTCCGCATTGTGGGCGGAGTTATGGTTGTTAGGCGCCTTTTCAGCATCACGCCGGGCGGCTGCCTTTTTGTCTGCTGACGCGCCGTTATCCTCGTGCGATGCCGCAGCGTGGGTGGATGCTGCTGCCGATGCGGCGTGAGTTTCGGCTTCCTTCGCGGCTTCCTTCGCCGCTTTCATGGCGGGTGTTTCGAAAGGCTCGAAAAAACCGTAGCCTTGATCTTTTTCCTGCGCAGCTTTTTCCGCCGCACTCCTGGCTGCTGCGGGATCGAACGGCTCAAAAAAGCCATAGCCCTGTTCTTTTTCCTGCGCGGCTTTCAATTCCTCTGCAGTCATTGCCTTCGGCGCGCCTTCACGGGAAATTTTCAGGTCGTTCGGATCGAGGATAAATGAACAGATCGCGATGATGTCATCCGCGCTGGTATCACCCTCCAATGCAAATACCGCGCGACCGTCCGGCAGCGCGTCCTTGCTGATTTTTCCGAGCAGGCCCAATTCCGCCATCAGGGCATCTACATCGCGCGCCGTCACTTGCGGCAGCTCGATCCGGAACCGGCGATTTGTGCCATCAGCGCCCTGGTCTGCTTCGTCCGGCTGCACACCGCGCTCCAGCGACGCAGGAATCGCCACCTTCGGCACATCGCCTTGAGAAAGCGCCTGCAACATCATGCGGGAATTGGTGACCGCATCCTGGTCGACCGGCGTATGCAGGCGATGTCCATCCAACTGCATTTTGAGGACGTCCTTGGCAATCAGGAAAGCATCAACATGGGCTGACGACAATGCCATCTCACCCTTGCGTATCTTGTCGAGCAGGGATTCCAGCACATGCGTCACATCGATCAGATCGGTCAGGCCGAAAGTGCCCGCCCCGCCCTTGATCGAGTGCGCTGCACGAAAGATCGCGTTCAGGTCTTCTTCATCTGGTGATGATACGTCAATCGCCAGGAGCAGCTTTTCCATTTCAGCGAGAAGTTCTTCGGTTTCATCAAAGAACACCTGAAAGAACTGGCTCATGTCAATGGTCATTATCGAACTCCGTCATATACGCTTTACATGATTGTGGCATCGGCTCGCAAGAACATCAGCCGATGACTTTTTTCACCACTTCAGTCAGTCGCTGAGGATCGAATGGTTTTACCAGCCAGCCGTTGGCCCCTGCTGCGCGCCCCTTCAATTTCATTTCGTCGCTCGACTCGGTGGTCAGCATCAGGATAGGCACCTTCTGGTATGTCGGCATGCCGCGCAGGGACCGGATCAGAGAAAGACCATCCATGCGAGGCATGTTCTGGTCTGTCAGGACCAGATCGAAGACCTGGGCTTTTGCCTTGTCCAGGCCATCCTGACCGTCCACCGCCTCGGTGACCTGATAGCCGGCCGCCTGCAAGCTGAAAACCACCATCTGGCGCAGCGAACCTGAATCATCCACTGCCAATATTGTTTTTGCCATTTCCCTTACTCCCGCTAGTCTCGTCTCTCGCGGCGCCAAGCCGCGAATTCTGTTATCCGATGCGTTTTAGAACAGCTCAATGTCGCCACTTTCCATATGGGTCTGGCATACCGCCTTCCACAGTGCGCTTTCAAGCTTGTTGCTCTGCTCTTCAAGAACCTTGTTGATGCAACTGAGGCTCTCGACAATTTCTTCCGCGTTGCTTTCCGAAATACCCGAGCTGCCCGTACCGACACCATCCAGTACATCGCGCAACCCGGCAACACGCGTGACAATGCGACCAATCAATTGATTGGTCATATCCTGGAATTGCAATCCGGTGACCGCCGCATTGACGTGCTGACTGATCTCGTGCTGCTTTGCTTTCAGTTTTTCAGCCATTTCAGGCGTGGGCTGCACGCCTGAAAGCAGAAGATCGATCGACTCCTGCTGTGCGGCGACCGCTTCGTGAATCGCCATGAAACTCGCACCCAGCTTCTCGATGGCCTCTCCAAGCAAAATGCCAGTCTGAAGAAGATCGGTCTCGACCTCTGTCAGATGCTGCGCCCCATGGCCCGATAAGTTGGATAACAGGTTTTTTACCTGCGAACCAAGCACTTTTTCTCCTGTCATCAGGATTTCCCGTCCCGCTTCACCTCTGATTGCCGCATGAGGTAATGTTCTGTCATTTTGCCGGCTCGCCTGTCAGTTCCTGCCTGACTTGCGCCTCGCTCGATACTTCTACCGATCCGCCGTCCTTGGAGGCGGATTCTTCTGCTTTCTTATTCATGACGATAATGCTGATGCGCCGGTTGATCGGATTAAATGGATCTTCCTTATCGAACAATACCGCTGACGATAAGCCCACCACGCGCAGCACCTTCGTTTCGTCCATGCCGCCAGCAATCAATGCGCGACGCGATGCGTTTGCCCGGTCGGCAGACAATTCCCAGTTGCTATAGCCCTTTTCACCACTGGCATACGGCTTTGCATCAGTATGTCCCGAAAGGCTGATCCTGTTTGGCATGTCATTGAGTGCGCGCCCGATTTCATGCAGAATTTCCTTGGTGTAGGGTTGAAGCTCGGCTTTGGCGAGATCGAACATCGGCCTATTCTGCTCGTCCACGATCTGGATGCGCAAGCCTTCGGTCGTTATATCCAGAAGCATTTGACGCCTGAATTGCTTCAGCGTCGGCCTAGCCTCAATTGCTTCTTCAATGCGTTGTTTGAGCGCCTTCAGACGCTGCATTTCCTGGCGCGCCAGTTCCGCCTTCATGGATGCAGTATCCGGTGCATACACTCGCTTTGGCCCCGGGTCCATATCATTTTTCGTAACCTGACCTTCCTTGCGGGTCAGGTCACGGCCACCGCCCTGGATGATGCTCGAACTGTCGCCACTGCCGGAGCCGCCGGCCATGGCCACCTTGAGAGGCGTCTTGAAATACTCCGCAATCCCCTGCAAGTCGCCCCTGGTTGTAGAGCCAAGCAGCCACATCAGCAGGAAGAAGGCCATCATCGCCGTGACAAAATCGGCATAGGCGATCTTCCACGCACCGCCGTGGTGACCGCCACCGGATTTCTTCACTTTCTTAACGATGATAGGCCGTAGCCCTTCGTCCGCCATATCGGATTCCGTGTAGAGGATTACTCAGTTCAGTGGAGCCTGCTTACTTCGATTTCGATGCCTTGATGTGCTCTTCCAGCTCAGTGAACGACGGACGCTCCGTGGAGAACAATACTTTGCGGCCAAACTCGATTGCCAGCGCCGGCGCATAGCCGTTCAGGCTTGCCAGCAATGTCACCTTGACGCACTGAAGCATTTTTGAAGATTCGTGCAGTTTCTGTTCCAGCAACGTGGACAGCGGGCCGACAAAACCGTATGCCAGCAAAATACCCAGGAAGGTGCCGACCAGCGCGTGCGCGATCAGGATACCCAGCTCCGCAGGCGGCAAGCCAACCGATTCCATGGTGTGCACCACGCCCATCACCGCAGCCACAATACCGAATGCCGGCATCGCATCGCCCATCTTTGCAATCGTGTGCACCGGAATTTCGCCTTCGGCGTGATGCGTGTCGATTTCGTTATCCATCAGGTTCTCGATCTGGAACGCATCCATATTCCCGGACACCATCAGCCGCAGATAGTCGGTCAGGAATTCGATCACATGATGGTCTTCGAGAATGTGCGGATACTTGCTGAAAATCGGGCTCTCTTCAGGCGCGTCGATATCGCCTTCAATCGACATGAGGCCTTCCTTGCGCACCTTGCTGAGGATTTCGAACAGCAAGGTCATCAGCTCCATATACAGAGCCTTGGTGTATTTCGAGCCCTTGAACAGGGCCGGCAACGACTTGAGCGTCGCCTTGATGGCCTTGCTGTTGTTCCCCACAAAGAAGGAACCTGCAGCCGCCCCGCCAATCATCAGCAGCTCGACCGGCTGAAGCAGAGCCGCCAGATGGCCGCCTGCGATAGCAAACCCGCCGAACACGGATCCCGCAACAATCAAATAACCGAGAATAACTAACAAGGGTAATGCTCCGGTTTCAAGTAGGCCAAAATCGCGGCCAAAGTTTTGCCAATATGCTGTCAGGATACCAACCGGATGACTCTTGCAAACATCCGAACAGACCCCCTAAAGACGGCTTTCAATTCGGTTACGGCCCGGACCGGTAAAACTTAAGGCGGCTGCTTAACGAATTTCACAGCCGGGGCACCGGATATTTCAGGCTGCGGCAGCCAGCTTCCCCGGCTGCATATACCAGCCGTACAAGAGCGGACCATTGTCAACCGGCCTACTGGTCAGCTGTGGCATCACGCCAGGGATATCAAATTCATAACTCAGCAGCAGCGAGCCGGGGCGCATTTCCGCATTCGCCTTTTTCCACAACGCCTGCATCGCTGCGGGCGACAAATATGCAAATACAACGTCATAGCCGGCGAAATCGACGCGACTGTAATCACCCCGGATAAAGCTGGCCCGACTGCCTTTAAGGCGAGCACGCAGCCGGCTCACAAACCAGGGCAAGGGTGCGATCTCAATGCCGGTAAATTCGCTTTGCCGGTACTTGCCAGACAAGTGCAATACCAGCCCGCCCAAGCCACTACCAATATCGATGAAGCGGATCGGGCGACCATTCGGCAGCAAACCCTCGACCGCCTGCCAGGCATCAAGTCCCGATGGATAAAACGGCACTTGGGTGCGGAACGTACTCCAGTACCAACCAAGCAGCGCAACAAATGCAATCAAGGGAACGGCCGGAGGGAGCTGCAGTGAAAGCGCCATGACAAGCGCCATCGGGAATAGCAACTGGATCACGAGCCACCAGGATTCCAGACCGCGCAACCGGGAGACAACTGCTGCCAGAGCGCCCTGCAACAATGCGGCAACGGCAATCGTCATTTGTGCGCCGGACAGAGCGGTAGCAGCCTGGGCAACACCGAGCACGACAATGAAGCAGCATGCTTGAATGAGCCCTGCCTGAATGGCCGGCGCACGTAAAAGCGCGGCGCTGCGTATCGAAGCGGCGCCAGAACGCTTTTTATTCATGAATGCGAATTGAAACAGCCGGTATTGCTTATGCCACCAGCGCGGCTGCGGCAGAAGCGATTTCTTCCTTGGCCTTTTTGGTTTTTCCGGCGCGCGAAGGCATATGGCACAAGCCGCACGTATAGTGGTTGTGCAGATCAAGTTTATGCACAACAAACTCGCCACCGCATTTGCTGCAGCATGCGGTCGACAGCATCTTGCTATCGAAGAAGCGCACCAGCGTCCAGGCGCGCGTCAGAGAGAGCACCGGCTCCTCGTTCGGATCGGAGCCTACCTGTTCCAGATAAAGCTTGTATGCCTTCATCACCGCCTCGATGCCGGAAATGCCGGCATGCTCCACCAGATATTTGTGGATATTGATGAACAGCGATGAATGGATATTCGGCAGCCAGGTAATGAACCAGTCAGTGGAAAACGGCAGCATGCCTTTGGGCGGTGAAACACCGCGCAGTTCCTTGTACAGCTTTAGCAGGCGCTCACGCGACAGCGTGATTTCCGACTCCAGCAACTGGAGCCTTGCACCAAGCTGGATAAGCTCAATGGCAAGTTTGATTTCCTGAACTTCGGTTACTACACTTTTTCTAGTCATTCCTTGACCTCGCTGAAATACGTAATGTCCAAAAAATAACTAGAGCTATGAAATTTTTTCAACAGGCTGCGTCGCCATTAGGATCGCAGTGTGAGAATTCGCCAGTTCGCGATCCTTGCTGTAATTCGTCAGCATGCCTAGGATTGCGCCATCGTCGAAACGGAAGCGGGCAAGCATCATGTTGGTACTTGCCAGCCGCATGATCTGCGCATTGCTCAAGCCTTCGATCAAGTCAGCAATCTCGGCGCAAATGCCCAGACGGAAAATAGCCGCAGCCTTATCGGAACGAATCATTTGCTGAGCCAGCATCAGGTAGCTCAGATTTGCGTCGCGGATCTCCGCCATCATGTCGTTGGTTTTCATTTATTCCGTCTCCTGCCTTTTGACGTTTTGGTTAGTCATTGTGCGGACGAAGTTGCCGTGCGGGAATAGGCAACTGTCGGTATTTGAATAGATCAAAACTCCGGCACTCATGTAGGAATTTGTCCTACACAAGCAAAAATGTCGTTCCTATCCACTAAATAGACAGGAAACAGGAAGGGAAAGTGGCGTGGTGCCTTGCGCCAAAGCAGGCTGCCCGGATATGACACGGCGGAAAAGAATTAAAGGCGACAGAAAAAATCCTCTGTCTTTTGAGGTGCGCGTCGCGAAAAACCAACACTACTCCATCTTGCTTTTTCAAAAGCTGACGGATTTAGAGCCTATTTCGGTAGGAAACTAGCCCTTCTTAGTTAACCCTTAGTCGCCACCGTCATTCATTCTCAAGCTGCACCGTTTCTACCGGCCACGGCATTAACAGCGATTGCATCAGCAAGGCCTCGAACTCGGCCTGGAAGTATTTGACGATGGCTGCCGGATCAGGCACCCGCCTTGCATCGCTGACAACCCCAAAATTAACCTTGCCGTCATAGCTGAGAATGCTGACACCCATGCCAATGCCCCCCGATTGCGGTACCCAGAAAACTTGCCGCGTAATGCGCATCCCGGCAAAGTATCTTGGTTCGGAGGTGCTGCGCACGTTGGTAATGACAGCACTGGCATTCGCAGCCAGTGCCTCCAGCAATTTTTCCTTGATTGCCAGTGGCAGAAGCCCCATGCCCGCCAAAATGCCGAGCGCCACCAGCGGCTGCTGCGAATGCTTCAGCTCATCCATGCGCCTCTTCACTTCGTAGAGCCGTTCAAATGGGTGCGCCACACCAATCGGCAGACTGACAAAAACCAGGCCGAAATGGTTACCCAATTCGGCTATCGGCCCCAGAGGCCGCAAATTTACCGGTACCAGCGCGCGTACCTCAACGCCCTCCACCCGATCGCCGTGCTCCAGCATATAGCTGCGGCACGCACCCGCCACGCATGCCAGCAGCACATCATTCACCGAGCAGCCTAGCGCCTCGGAAAGAGCCTTCACCTCGAACAGCGGCAAGGGTTTTGCCCATGCGACCCGTTTCATGACACCAAGCGGCCCCTTGAAACGGGTATGCGAATCCGGCGTCATCCCGGCGATAAAAGCAGCCTCATAGGCGAAATCCACGCCGGTCTTGCCAAATTCAATGGCGCGCGCCGGCTGGCTCAACCAATTGCGCCCGGTATCAATCAAATTCAGAACCGAACGTACCGTATCTCCTGCAGCTTCCGTTACCGGTCCCAGTATGCGTTCCCAGGCACTGCGCCGATCATCGAATAAACCAATATCCTCGGAGGGCGGCTGCGGCTTGGCGGGATCGGCATCCGTCATGGAAGCAACGACATAAGCCAGCGCAAATCCATCGCCATAGCAGTGATGTATACGCAATACGACCGCACTGCCGCCGTTCACATCATCGACCAGATGGAACTGCCACATCGGCTTGGAGGAATCGAGCGGTGTGCTGATCAGGTCACTCACCACCTCTTCCAGTCCCGTCCCGTTAGAAGTATGCGGCATGGCGATATGGCGCACATGCCAGTCCAGGTCAAAGTTGGGATCCGTCTCCCAATAGGCATTGCCGCCGCTCTCAACCACCCTCTGGCGAAAACGATGGAAGCACAGCATGTGCGTGCGGATCACCTCCTTTACCTTGGGCAGTTTCAGCCGGCCGGCAAACATCATCATCCCGCAGATCATCATCAGATTCGTCGGCCGGTCCATACGCAACCAGGCCGTATCGACGATGGAAAGAGGCTCGCGCTCAGTCATCAGAAATTAGTTCCGCGCAATACTTACGGTTGCATATTCGGCTGCATCAGCCAAACCGATTGCTGACGAGTGAGTCGGGACGTATACCGAACGGACGGCAAGCCCGAGCAGTTCGCTCACAGCCGTCTGCCGCAGAAGCCAATCGCCGCTGAAACGAAATGCCATGCAGCCTCCCTGGAAGGCATCGTGAAAACTCATAGGCACCAAGTGCCCGATAGATGCGTCGGTGAACTGAAGCGAATTCATTATCCTGCGCGTCAGAACGCCGCCTTTGAAGGAAATCAAATGGCGATCCATGTATGCGGATGGGGCGATGCTCTCAGAAGCCTGGAGGCAGACTGAATACTGAGACAGTCGCTTTATGCAATGCACTACACGAAATTGCCGCACGCCTTGCGGGAATTAAAGAAATCTTGCTTGAAATGGTAGAAAGCCTGGAGGTAGAGGCAACCGCCTGCATCTAATGGCGACAGTAATGACAGACGCAAATGAACAAATTTCCATCTCGGCTGCCGGTATCGTTCCATAGGACTTCCGCGCCGATCAGTTCGTCGGCTGGTAGGTGGAATAAAGGGCTATCGGCGTTACCGTGCGCGCCGCTGAAGAAGGCGCAAACGCCTATGACAACAGCGAAATTATATTTGCGTGAATTATGACCGGCGAGCCTTCGGCCCGAAAGGGATTGTGCTCGCGGGATCAGTCGGACAGTGCCCGCTTCATGAAATACTCAGACAACCGGCGGCAGGACTTTCTTTTAGATTTCTTCTCCTGCACGGCCGGCACTTTGCTTTTTGCCACTTAACTGCTGTACCACGCATCCTTCAACGGGCCGACCTGTACATTAGTCAGCTCGGGACACGATTCCAGCCAAGTCTTAAACGATACTTGCTGCTGCTCTGTCACGGAACCACGGAGCGCGTCGACAACAACGAAACCTTCGAGAAAATCATTAAACCCGCCTCCAAACAGTAGGCCGTGTTCCGCCAATGCATCAAACAGGCGGTCAACGAATTGCTGGCGTTCCGATGGTGACAGTTCCTTTGCGCACTTGGCCGTTACATCGAAACCAAACTCCTGAAATTCACCCAACCGGAGTTTTTTCCGTTGGCGTTCGTTGTGTTTACCTTTGATCATTGCGGGCATTTGATTCCTATAGAGATGGGGAGCGAGATAGGTCGAGCGAAACTGCCACCACAACGACTACCAAATGCCGATCTTCCGGTTCTTGGCGGCATTTTCGTTAGTGGAGACTATCGCGAAAAGATACTACTGGTGCCCGAGACCGGAATCGAACCGGTACGCCCCCTCTCGGGTAAGCGGCGGATTTTAAGTCCGCTGTGTCTACCAATTTCACCACTCGGGCCTGTGCAGTACAGGAAAAGAGATCAGGCAAGCATTAAAACCGAGGAAATTTCCGGCTTGCCGTTCCAAATGCGCTGACGCTCAGCGTTTTATATGCGATGGCGCCGGAAAAGATCGCCTTTTTTCCCGCTCTGCGACATTTGGAGGCGCGATTTTAACACTCTATAGCCCGAGCGGCGAGTGCAGTGCCTGTAAAACCATGGATACGAATCCGGACAAGGCCGGTTCAATCGGGCAAACAATACGTGGACGTTTTTATATGACAGGCAATTGCCCGCGCAGATACTCCCTAACCTGATTGAGTTAGCTCAATCCCGCCCAGACTGCGGGGCACACACTTGAATTCTGTTCAAACCAGCCAACGGAGATCAATGTGGGCGAAAAAATGGATATCGGCGAGATATGTAACCGCTCTGTTGTTTTTGCTACCGAAGACATGAGCGTAAAAGAAGCTGCCGAGCTGATGCGTGACGAACACGTCGGGAGCCTGGTGGTGGTCAGGGAGTCGGACATTGGCCGGGTGGTGGTGGGTATCGTTACTGACCGCGATATCGCCATTGTTGCAGTGGCGCGCGATTTCGATCCACAGACCTTGCGCGTAGCCGACATCATGACCGCTGACCCGGTAACTGCCCGCACCAGCGACTCCGTCAATGAAATCCTTGGCGTGATGCGCCAGCGCGGAATCAGGCGTGTGCCCGTGATAGCGGAAAAAGACGTTCTGGTCGGTATCGTGACCCTCGACGATTTGCTGGAGGTGGTCGCCGAGGAAATGCAGCACTTCGTACAGGCCATCACGAACGCGCAAAAGCGCGAAGAGCGGGTACGAGGATAGTTTCGCAGCCGCGGCGCTGCATTCTTCCTGCAGAACAAGACTCACAGGATCGA
Organism: Noviherbaspirillum sp.; assembly: GCA_035254105.1. Classification (GTDB taxonomy): domain Bacteria; phylum Pseudomonadota; class Gammaproteobacteria; order Burkholderiales; family Burkholderiaceae_D; genus Noviherbaspirillum. The sequence continues at coordinate 12,492 of DATFAZ010000301.1, forward strand.
ATGCAGCGCGAACACTTCCGTAACCGGCAACCGTAAACCGGTTGCCGGTTACAGCTCACCCACGAAAAAATCAGGCCCTGCTTGCGGCTGATAGGGAGGCGCGCTGAGTCGGAAACCGTACCGTACGTTTTGCAGCAGCAGATTTTGTCGACTTCGCCTTTGTAGTCGGTTTCGCCTTCGTAGCTTTCGTAGCCTTCACCGTCTTCGTCGCCTTTGCAGTCTTTGCGCTGGCTTGTTTTTTCGCCGTCTTGGCTACCGTTTTTTTGGCCGTCGCCGTGGTGGCGGCCCGGGGGCTTGCTTTCCTGGTGCTTTTCTTCGTTGTCAATTCCTGCACTGATTTCTGCAATTCGCCGATCCGCATGGCGAGCGTTTCGATGTCATTACGCGTTGGTACGCCAACCCTGTGCAGGGACCGTGACATACGGTCTTCGAAGACATTTTCCAGTTTTTCCCACGAACCTGCGGCCTGAACATTCAGCCTTTCGGCAATTTTTGCCACGGAGTCAGTAAGACCAGTCAGTTTCTCCTCGGCCGAATCCTGTATGCGTCTTTGTACATCGGCGCCTTCCTCGACCATCTTTGAAAACATTTCTTCGCCATCCTGTTGCGCCTTTGCGAAAGCGCCCAGCCCGGCTTGCCAAATCCGGTCGACGGAACCGCGTACTGCTTCAACCAGAGTGGCATCGTTCGAATGGGCGGATTTACTTGATCTGTTAGGCATTTCGCTTTCCTTCACTGTGATAAAGAGTTAGATAAAAATCGTATGTTCAGCCTTCCTCTACGCAACCTGTACCGACCCGGTCTCGGGATGCGTTTCTTCCTCCTTGACGATGCGCCGCAATATCTTGCCGATATTCGACTTGGGCATTGGGCTGTTGCGGAAGTGAACATACTTCGGCACTTTGTAGGGCGTAAGGTTTTTCTTGCAGTGTTCCAGGATCTCCTCGGCGGTAAGCGCCGGATCTTTTTTGACAATGACGACCTTGACCGCTTCCGTGGAGCGTTCATCGACTGCGGGAATTGCGGCAACTTCAAGAACACCCGGGTGCATGGCAACAACATCCTCCACTTCGTTCGGGAACACCTTGAAGCCGGACACGATAATCACGTCTTTCTTACGGTCGAGCACTTTGACGTATCCGCGTTCATCCATTGCGCCGATATCGCCGGTGCGTAACCACTCCTTGCCAAAGAACACGTTCGCTGTTTCTTCCGGCCGGTTCCAGTACCCCTGCATGATTTGAGGGCCACGCACACAGATTTCGCCTGATGTCCCCAGAGGCAACTCACTTCCGTCATCATCAAGAATCGCGACTTCGGTAGAGGGAATGGGCAGGCCGATGGTACCGGTGTATTTGTCGATATCGAGCCGGTTGGCGCAGACGATGGGCGATGCTTCGGTAAGGCCATAACCTTCAACGATGGGCAAGCCAAATGTCTGATGCCACTTTTCTGCGACGCTGCGCTGCACCGCCATGCCGCCGCCAACGACGAGCTTTGCGCCGCTTCGGTCGACTTCATCGATTTCCGGAGCATTGAGCAAGGCACTGAACAAGGTGTTTACACCGATCATTGCGCTGAATTTCAGATGCTTCAACTCTTTGATAAACGCCGGAATATCACGCGGGTTCGTAATCAGCACGTTGTTGGCGCCGAGGCTGAAAAACGAGAGCATGCCGATCAGCGCAAACACATGATAGAGCGGCAGCGGAAGAACAGCAGTCTCTTTGCCCTCCTGCAGAACGATGGAAACCCAGGCGAGGGTCTGGCGCACATTGGCGACGACATTGCCATGCGAAAGAACGGCTCCTTTTGGCACGCCTGTTGTGCCGCCGGTATATTGCAGAAACGCCCTGTCAGCACTCTTCAAGGGAATGTCGCGCAATGCCATCGACTCCCCTTGATGCAGCGCCTGGTGCAACTGGATCGCACCGTCGATATGCCATTCCGGAACCATGTGCTTGACGTGGGAGACGACGAAATTGGCGATCTGGGCCTTGGGGAAATGAAACATGTCGCCCATCTTGCTGACAATGACATGCCGCACTTCGGTCTCGGGAAGCACCTCCTGAACGACATGCGCAAAATTTTCCAGAACAACGATCGCCTTTGCACCGGAATCAATTAGCTGATGCTGAAGCTCGCGCGCGGTATAGAGCGGATTGGTATTCACCACCGTACATCCGGCGCGAAGAGCGCCAAACACGGCAACCGGCTGCTGCAACAGATTGGGCAACATGATTGCGATCCGGTCCCCTTTCTGCAAACCGAGCGCATTTTGCAAATAGGCGCCGAACGAGCGTGACAGATGTTCCACTTCCTTATAGGTGAGCGACGCACCGTAATTACTGAAGGCCGTCAGGGAAGGAAAGCGCGCGCAGGTCGACTCCACCAGCGATTTGAGGGACGCATCTTCGCCGATCTGGACTTCAGCCGGCACGCCCGGGGGATAACTCTTAAGCCATATCTTTTCCATGTAACACCCGATAGGTAAAAGTAGCACGGTCAATGTGGCGCAGCAGCGCTGCATGTTGGAGTCGAAACAGCAAACTCGGCTATTGCGATTTTCCTGTATAGGACAACGAGATGCACATGCGGACAGCATGAATCTTTGCGCTATGTCAGGCGAGTCCTGCAAACACTCACAAAAAACACGCTCCGCGTAGTGCAGGTCGGGCATTGCGGGTCATCCGTGCGCATCGTGGCTGTCTTCCGTATCGCACACGCGATGCCTTCATATGTGATGCGAAGATGCCCCCGCTTCTCATTCCTGCCCTTTGCCAAAGCAGGAATTGAACGCATCAGAAGTGCATGCCGCGCAAAAGATGTTGCATTGCAAGCCGTTCTGCGGATGGTGGCGATACCGCCTTTGCCCCCTCCTTGCCGGGTACGGCCGCCGCTTCGGATTCGGCAAACATGCGGAACATCGAGTTGAGTATGATTTGCGCCACGCGTGGCGCCAGCGCATGCATCGCCTGTCCGGTAATGCCGACGCGTGTAGCGATACGCACCGGCTTGTGAATGATCGCCTGCACCACAAGGTCCGCAGCCTCTTCCGGTGTCAAGGCCTGAACCTCGCGGTAAGCCGTGGTTGGCGCAATCATGGGCGTGCGCACCAGCGGCATGTTGATTGTCGTGAACTTGATACCGACATCTGAAAATTCAGAGGCAGCGCACAGGGTCCATGCGTCCAGCGCTGCTTTGGATGCGACATAGGCGGAGAAACGCGGCGCATTGGTGAGCACGCCAATCGATGAAATGTTGACGACCTGCCCCGAACCGCGTTCGATCATGGTCGGCAGCAGGCCCATTGTGACCCGTAGCGCGCCGAAGTAATTGAGCTGCATGGTCCGCTGAAAGTCATGGAATCGGTCGAAACTCCCCTCAACCGGGCGACGTATGGATCGGCCGGCATTGTTGATCAAAAAATCGACACTGCCCTGTTCGGCGAGCAAGGTCTGCAGGAAACGGTCGCAATCATCCAGATCGGCGAGATCCACCTGATAGGTGAGGATGTCGAAGCCTTGTGCACCGATCTCGTTTTTTGCTGCATTCAGTTTTTCCGGGTCGCGCCCGCAGATGATGGTGATCGCCCCCGCTTCTGCCAGCTTGTGTGCAGTGGCAAGGCCAATGCCGGATGAACCGCCGGTCACCAGCACTTTCTTCCCGGCCACTTGACCATGCAGGCTGCGATCAATAAACAGGTCGGGATCGAGATGCCGTTCCCAGTAATCCCAGATGTGATCAGCGTATTGTTCCAGTCGGGGGCACACAATGCCGCTGCCTTTCAGCGCACTGGCCGCCTGGCGGTTATCAAAACGCGTCGGATAATTAATGAACTGCAGGATATCGTCGGGCAGGCCGAGATCGGCCATGATTGCATTCTTGATCGTTTGTACCGGCTGCAGCGCCATCAGACCTTTACGAATGCCACTAGGAACGAAGCCGAACAAGGCAGCATTGATAAGCAAGCTCATCGTCGGCGCATGCGCGGACCGTGCGAAGACATTGAGCATCTCACCCACGCGCAACGCATTCGGATCGGTCAGGTGAAAGCACTGCCGCTCGAGGCCGGGCAGGTGCCCGATATGATGCATCGCATCCACCACATAATCGACGGGGACGATATTGAGGCGCCCGCCTTCCAGCCCGATCGACGGCATCCATGGCGGCAGTATCTGCCGCGAACGTTGAATCAGCTTGAAGAAATAATACGGGCCATCGATCTTGTCCATCTCACCCGTATGCGAATCGCCCACCACCATGCCCGGGCGATAAACCCGCCACGGCACAGTGCATTCCTGCCGGACGATTTTTTCCGATTCATGTTTTGTCCTGAAATACGGATGGTTAAGGTTCTCGGCCTCGTCGAACATATCTTCACGAAACGTACCCTCGTACAAGCCGGCGGCGGCAATCGAACTGACATGGTGAAAACACGCCGCTCCCAGTTGACCCGCCAGACGGACCGTATTGCGTGTGCCTTCCACATTGGTTATTACTTGAGGGGCG
>DATFAZ010000302.1:0-31911 GCA_035254105.1 Noviherbaspirillum sp.
TCGACCTTGATGATCTTCTGCTGGCCTTCCTGCTTGCCGTGCAGCGCCTCGATCACCTTGCCTGCTTCCATCGGGCCGCCGGACACGAAGACTGCGGGAATGTTCAGCCGCATCGCCGCCATCAGCATGCCGGGCGTGATCTTGTCGCAATTCGAGATGCACACCATTGCATCGGCGCAATGCGCGTTGACCATGTACTCGACCGAATCCGCGATCAATTCGCGTGACGGCAGCGAATACAGCATGCCGCCGTGACCCATTGCAATGCCATCATCGACTGCGATCGTGTTGAATTCCTTGGCGACGCCGCCCGCTGCCTCGATCTCACGCGCGACCATCTGCCCCAGGTCCTTCAGGTGCACATGGCCCGGCACGAACTGGGTGAAGGAGTTGACCACCGCAATGATCGGTTTTTCGAAGTCGCCATCTTTCATGCCGGTGGCGCGCCAGAGCGCGCGTGCGCCGGCCATATTGCGGCCGTGGGTGGTAGTACGGGAACGGTATTGCGGCATTGTCAGTCTCCGGGATGATCTGGTTCGGAAGGAAAACGGCTAGAGTGCCTTGCCCTTAGCTGCGTGTCAAATATATGATTCATTCCTTATTAAGACGAAAAACATATGAATATTGAGTTGCGGCAATTACGTTATTTCGTGGCCGTGGCCGAAGAAAGCCACTTCGGACGGGCTGCCGCGCGCCTGCACATGACGCAGCCGCCGCTGTCGCAAACGATACAGTCGCTGGAGGCGGCGCTTGGGACGCCCTTGTTTGCCCGCACCAAGCGCAGCGTGACACTGACGCCTGCCGGTGCAGCGCTGCTGCCGGAAGCGCAGCGGCTCCTGCAGCAGGCCAATGCCCTGCCCGACCTGGCGCGGCGTGCAGCATCGGGCGAGTCGGGACTGCTGTCTTTATCCTTTGTATCAACCGCCGATTACAGCATCCTGCCGCCGCTTCTGCGCGAGTTCCGCGAGCGCTATCCGCAAATACAGATCGACTTGCGGGAAGCAACTACCGATGTGCAGTTGGAAGAGCTGTTGCAAGGCCGGATCGATGCCGGATTACTGATACCGCCCATGCCCGACAAGGCGAAAGCGGAACTGGATTACATGACCGTACTTTCTGAGCCGCTGATCCTCGCCGCGCCGCACGACCTGAGAGCATTACGCGGTAAGAAAACAACCAGCCTGAAAGCCGTTGCCGACATGCCATTGATCATTTTCCCACGCCGCATTGCGCCCGCCTTCCACGATGCGATTCTCGGCTGCTTCCGGGATGCGGGCCTGACGCCGCGCATCGGGCAGGAAGCGATCCAGATGCAAACAATTGTGGGACTCGTTTCGGCCGGCATGGGCATCGCGCTTGTGCCACAATCCGTGTCGAACCTGAAGCGCCCTGGCGTTGAGTACCGGCCGTTGACCGACAAAACGCTCTCAGTCGAAACCGGACTGGCATGGCGGCGCGACAACCAGTCACCGGTATTGCACACTTTTCTCGATTTATTGCGAAAGAAACGATAGATGCTGATTCACCCTCTTCCCGATCCGATTGCTTTTTCTATCGGCCCCGTATCGGTGCACTGGTACGGCCTGATGTACATGGTCGCGTTTATCCAGTTCATCGTGCTGGGACGTATCCGAGCCGCGCAACCACACATGGCTGCCGCCGGCTGGAAGAAGGAAGACCTAGACGACATGCTGTTCTACGGCGTGCTTGGCGTGGTGCTCGGCGGGCGGCTGGGTGAAGTGATGTTTTATAACCCGGGCTATTACTTCAGCCATCCGCTGGAAATCTTCGCGGTCTGGAAAGGCGGCATGTCTTTCCACGGCGGTTTCCTGGGCGTGCTGATCGCGATGTCGCTGTGGGCACGCAAGGCGGGCAAGCGCATCGTCGATGTCTATGACTTCATTGCGCCGATGGTGCCGCTCGGTTATGCCGCCGGCCGCATTGGTAACTTCATCAACGCCGAACTACCGGGTCGCGCCGCCGATCCGTCTCTGCCGTGGGCGATGATCTGGCCAAATGTGGATAGCGTGCCGCGCCATCCGTCGCCGATCTACCAGGCGCTGATTGACGGCGTGCTGCTCTTCATCATCGTCTGGATCTATGCGCGCAAGCAGCGCCCGCCTCTGGCAGTGGGCGCGATGTTCGTCGGCTTGTACGGCGTGGCGCGTTTCTTCACAGAGTACTTCCGCACTCCAGACTATGAAGTCAGTTTCGCCGGCATCACCATTTCTGCCGGCCAGATGCTGTCGTTGCCAATGATCGCATTCGGTATCATCGCTCTGCTCATTACTTATCGCCGGCAGCGGACCTAGCATGTCAGAAATCCGAATTGAACAGAAAGGGCTCATCGCAACAGTTACCTTGTCCAATCCGGGCAAGCTCAACGCGCTCAGCGTCGCGATGTGGAATGGACTGACGCAGGCCTTCACCGCGTTGACTCAGGATGAAACATTGCGCTGCGTGATTGTGCGTGGCGAAGGTCCTAACTTTGCGGCCGGTGCGGACATCGAAGAATTTCCGGCAGTACGCAACACGCTTGCACAAGGCATGCAATACCACACTGAAACGATATCTCACGCGCTGCGCGCGATATCAGAGTGCCTGCATCCGACAATCGCTGCAATCGAGGGCGTATGCGTTGGTGGCGGACTTGAAATCGCCTGTGCCTGCGACTTGCGAATAGCCGCGCCCGATGCGCGCTTCGGCATTCCGGTCAACAAGCTTGGTTTTCCGCTCGCACCGGGTGAACTGCAGCACCTGCTGCAACTGGTTGGCAAGGCAACTGCACTGGAAATCCTGCTGGAAGGCCGCGTATTCGATGCAGCGGAAGCACAGGAGAAGAGGCTGATCAACCGCATCGCCAATGATGTCCCGGAAGAAGCTCGCCGGACTGCCGAGCTCATTGCCGAGGGCGCGCCGCTCGCTGCACGCATGAACAAGCGCATGGCGCGACGCCTGGCTGCGCAGGCGGAGACGCTCACCGAGCAGGAATTGCAGGAAGCGTTCTCATTTCTCGCTTCCCAGGATTATCGTGAAGGCGTGCAAGCTTTCCTCGACAAGCGCAAACCCGAATTCTCAGGCAAATAGACTTCTCCCATAATGAACGCCAATCTCTATTCCCTTTTCGAATCGCATTTTCCGCAAGACCGCACCGCCTGCTGCATTGAGACGCATGATGGCCTTTATTACTCGTGGAACGACCTTGACCGTGCCACTGCGAAAATTGCCAATTTGCTCGCCGGTCTGGATCTTCCAAAAAATGCGCGCATCGCGGTTCAGGTGGAAAAATCGCCGGAAGCGCTTATGCTTTATCTGGCGACGATCCGCGCCGGCTATATCTATCTTCCGCTGAACACCGCTTATCGTGCTGCGGAAATGTCGTACTTCATTGACGATGCCGAACCGTCGGTCGTTGTGTGCTCTCCGCAGAATTTCGGCTGGGTCTCGCAGATCGCTTTTGCAAGCAACACCAAGCATGTATTCACGCTGGGCGATGATCGCACCGGCTCGCTGCTGGTACGTGCGGCACTGCAGTCGAACAGCTTTGAGACAGTAGAGAAGCAGCCAGGCGAACTCGCCGCGATCCTGTACACCTCTGGCACCACCGGCCGCAGCAAGGGCGCAATGCTGACTCACGAAAACCTCGCCTCCAATGCCAAAGTGCTACGCGACTTCTGGCAGTGGCAACCAGGCGATGTACTGCTGCATGCGTTGCCGCTATTCCATGTGCATGGATTGTTCGTCGCCTCGCACGGTGCACTGCTTAACGGTAGCAAAATGATTTTCCTGCCGAAGTTCGACAGTGCGGACGTGATGCGGCATCTGCCCCGCTCGACGATATTCATGGGCGTGCCGACCTACTATGTGCGACTGCTGGCTGAACCAGGTTTCGACGAACGGGTTTGCACAAATATGCGTCTGTTCATATCCGGTTCCGCGCCGCTGCTGACCGATACGTTCAACGAATTCATTCGGCGTACAAGCCACACCATCCTGGAGCGCTACGGCATGAGCGAAACCACGATGCTGGTATCGAATCCTTACGATGGCAAGCGCATCGGCGGCACGGTCGGCCTGCCCTTGCCAGGTGTGTCGGTGCGCGTCGTAAAAAATGACGGCATGCTATGCGCAGCCGGTGAGATCGGCGATATCCAGGTCAAGGGGCCGAATGTGTTCAAGGGCTATTGGCGCATGCCGGAAAAAACGGCAGAAGAATTCACGGCCGACGGCTATTTCAAGACTGGTGACGTCGGCAAGTTCGATGCTGATGGCTATTTGAGCATCGTCGGCCGCAGCAAGGACCTGATCATTTCTGGCGGATATAACGTCTATCCGAAAGAGGTCGAATCATTCATCGATGAAATGGATGGCGTCGTGGAATCGGCAGTCATCGGTGTTCCTCACCCGGATTTCGGTGAGGCGGTGACCGCTGTTGTCATCCCTAAACAGAATGCCAATCTTTCTGAAGCTGAGGTCATCGACTACCTGAAATCGCGGATCGCCAATTTCAAGGTGCCAAAGCGGGTGTTCTTCGCACCAGATCTGCCTCGCAACACCATGGGCAAGGTGCAAAAAAACCTGTTGCGCGAGCAGTTCGGAAAAGGTGCAGCTTAACCGAGCGCCTTGTACAGCATGTACGCAGCCAGCGTGTACAGGATCAGCGCAAAAATCTTTTTCAGGGTTTTCACCGGCAACCTGTGCGCAGTCTTGGCCCCGAGCGGTGCGGTGGTCACGCTGGCAAGCGACACCACCAGCAATGCAGGAAGATAGATAAAGCCAAGCGATCCGGCAGGGAGATCCGGGGTATTCAGGCCGAAGTAAATATTGGAGAGCGTGCCGGCGAGCGCAATCGGAAAACCAAGAGCCGCGCTGGTTGCAACTGCATTATGGATCTTCACATTACACCAGGTCATGAAGGGCACCGACACAAAGCCGCCTCCGGCACCCACCAACCCTGCCAAAGCGCCAATGACGCCGCCGGCACTCAGCATGCCCGGCGCTGCCGGCAGGCCGCGCGACGCCGCCGGTTTCTTATCCAGCAGCATTTGGGTGGCAGAAAAAGCGACGAATACCGCAAACGACAACGCCAGTGTGGATGAACTCATCCGGGATCCGATCCACGGCCCCACCCACGAGCCGATCAGAATGCCGGGCACGAGCAGCCTCACCACGGGCCAGAGCACTGCCCCGCGCGCATGGTGAGCCCGCACCGACGACAGCGAAGTAAACATGATGGTCGCCAGCGAAGTCGCAATCGCCATATGCACGATATGCTCTTGCGGGAAATGCTTCGCCGTGAGCAGCATCGTCATGAAAGGCACCAGCACCATGCCGCCGCCAATGCCGAGCAGGCCCGCTGCAAACCCGACCGCTGCGCCGAGCACCAACAGTCCCGCGATAAGGGAAACATCCATGAAAAAATTCCTGACTTACTTGATGTGCCGGATGATACACCGCCATTCTGCGGGTGTTACCGGTGTGATCGACAGGCGGTTGCCGCGCCGGAGAATTTGCATGTCTGCGAGCTCGGGATGCGCGCGGAGTTCTGCCAGCGGCATCAGGCGCGTCTTTTCCACGGCCCGCACATCCACCATCATCCAGCGCGGGTTTTCCGGAGTCGCTTTCGGATCGTAGTATTTGCTGCGCGGGTCGAATTGCGTCTCGTCCGGATAAGAGCTACTCGCCACTTCCGCCAGGCCCGCAATGCCAGGCTCGGCGCAACTGGAGTGATAGAACAGGACGCCGTCGCCGACATGCATCGCATCACGCATAAAGTTGCGTGCCTGATAGTTGCGCACACCGGTCCATGCCACCGTCCTGTCGGGTGCGGCAAGCGCATCATCGATGCTTACTTCATCCGGTTCCGACTTCATCAGCCAATACTGCATGTCTGTCTCGTAATGAATAAGAGTGAGCGCCAACATCACACGCGCCTATAAACCATTAATATAAAGCGCGCATAAAAAAGCGGCTGCATAAATGCAGCCGCTTATGGAATTAGTCCCGCCTGTGCCGTCTTTGCCGGCATCCCGAACCTTACGGTTCAAGGTGGTCACAGTTAGTTCAATTTCGGGTGCGTCGGACTAGCGACGCGCACGCCCATCAAACAAATTTCCGCAACCTATGCACATAAATGGTTCAAGGAGTATATGGCAATCGCGAACACGGCAGGAAGTTTTAGTGTACCTGAATCGACTGGTATGTCAAACGCTTTGGACGAAATTTTGAAAAAGATTTCAGGTCTCAAAAAAGGTTTTCCTGCGGTGCGAGTGCGGCATCAATTACGGCATGCATAGCCGTAATTTTTTGCGTGGCTTCAGCAAGTGTCATGCCGGCAAATGGGCCGTCGTCCGACTTAGTGGAAAGCAATTCCGCCGCAATGCCAAGCGCTGCCATCACGGCAATCCGATCATTACCTTTGACCTTACCGGCATCCCGAATCGTGCACATGCGATCATTCAGATAATCCACCGCTTGTTGCAGCGCGGCTTCCTCACCTGCCTTGCAAGCCAAACGGTATGCCTGCCCCATGATCGATACGTCCAACTGAATCATGCGGCCTCCTCTTTCTGTTCATCGCCAGACGGTATTTTGTCCAGCAAAGCGGCTACGCGCTGATAGGCTTCTTCTATGCGTTTTGCCAGATCTTTATTTTCTTCCGAAAGTGCCGCGACGATCAGACGCAAATCTGCATTCTCTCGACGCAGAGACTGGGTCAGTTCAGCCAGCTGGCCTACTTTTTCGGAAAGTTGGTGGATATCGGAAATCATCCTGCAACTATAGTGGGGCAAACGATTTTTCGTCAACAGATTCAATTACTTGGAGAGGTTTTTTCAAAACGTCTCTCATTTTTCGCGGTTTTGATTGACCTCTTGCATCGACATGCAGTAGTCAATAAAATCGGCTGATATGGGGCGGTAGCTCAGCTGGGAGAGCGTCGCGTTCGCAATGCGAAGGTCGGGAGTTCGATCCTCCTCCGCTCCACCAAAATGCCAAGGCTGTAACTCGCAGAATCAACGAGTTATAGCCTTTTTGTTTTTAGCTGCCCTGTATACTGATCAACTTCAGCTTGCTCTGCGCTTGAGACAGAGTTGAGCGGGAATCTGCTGAACGATTATTATCGGCTGTGCCCCACGAGACCCACCCAGTCAGATTATTTCCCACAGCCGGCCATCGGCGGTAATGAGTGCCGACTTGACAGTCTTTCCGGGGAAAACCTGCTGTGCCGCTGTCGCATACCGCGACAACTGCTGTTCATAGGCAGCGCGCTCGCTGTGAAGCAGGTCGCGCTTATAGTCCAGGATCCAGACCTCTTCCCTGAATACAACCGCACGGTCGAAGCGCATTACCTCATTACCGTTGACGACTTCCATTTCGTTGCGAGCAAACTGAAACCGGGCCGGATTAAAGAAGCGTTCAAGTTGTGGCTGAGACAGGATTAAAAGTGCCCGTTCGCGAACCGTGTCGGCGATGGAGAGTGCGCAACGCAGCCATCGCACGACCCCCGCAGCATCGGGCACTGTCGCGGGCCAGTTCGGCCCTTGCGTGAGTCTCTCCAGTAATGCATGCAAGGCCACGCCTTCATCAATCGCCAGGTTGTGCAAGGGCGGCGCAATCCTGTCCGCCCCATCGAAAACAGGCGGATTGAAAACAGGGATACTGAACTCGCCGTCAGCCGCCGCAGTGACCGCTTCCGGCGGCGGGTCGGTTTCAATCTCGATTGGCGGAACGCCCTGCAAGCGGTGGTACCAGCTTCCTTCCACCGTGCCGTCATCCAGAGCGCCACGCGCACCGGCAACGCCGCTGATAACCAATAGTTCTTTGGCACGGGTTACGGCCACATACAGCAAGTTCCAGTCTTCTTGCTGCTTGAAATTTTCTTCCGCAGAAAACAATTCATCTCGTGCGACGCCACGTTCCTGCTTACGGCCAAAGCAGGAAAAATGTGTCGGCGCATCCGCGTCCTGCGGCCAGTCGCACAGGATGCCGCAATCGTCACGAGCCGGATCACTATGATTGGCATCAACCAACACAACGATCGGCGCTTCCAACCCTTTTGCGCTATGAATCGTCAATATGCGTACTGCATTTACAGCGGCGTCAACAGTCGCTTCGTCAGGCGCCTCGTTGTCGCTCCCCTTCTTCAGTACCTGCAAAGCGTCAATGAATTTTGGCAGACTCGGGTAGCGGCCTGCATCCAGATCCAAGGCCAACTCGGTAAATGCCTCGATATTGCCAAGTACCTGTGCGCGAACCACAGCTTGCGAAGCCTGCGCATAGCGTGCCACAAGCTGTCCTTCATGCAGGATCAGGTCGAGCAGGTCATGTACCGGCAGACGCGGCGCTGCATGCAGCCAGTGCTGCAATAAACCGACGGCACGCCGGATTGCAGGCGAGGCAGTATTGTGCTCGGTCGCCTGCATGCGCTCCCACCAAGTCGACTCGGCCCGTTGAGCAAGTGCAATCAGGTCATCGTCACTGGCGCTGAAAATCGGCGACTTCAGAACGTGGGCAAGGGCGCGGTTGTCTCCAGGTGTGATGAGGAAGCTGAGCAAGGCAATCAAGTCAGCCACTTCCAGCGACTCCAGCAAGCCACCCCGCTTATCGGAAATGAATGGAATGCCTGCTTCACGCAACGCGCTTTCGTACGCTGTCAGGTAAGTGCGCTTTTTTACCAACAGCATCACATCGGACCAAGTGACAGCACTTCCCCTGCTTGCCGCCAGTTCACGCATTGCTTTCGATATGGCGCGCGCTACTGCCCGGCCTTCATCAAGCCGGCGGGCATCTTCCTCTTCCTCGCGCGGGTGGACCAGCGGATCACGCAGCGTGAATCCGGCCGGCACCACCTGCTCCTGCGGCGCGCCCTGGATCAGAGGTAAACGCCAGACGGCCCCGCCACCTGATCCCAGCGTGGTTTGCGGCGCAAAGATAGGGTTACCCCGGAAACTGGCATTGAGCACGTCGACAATCGTGGACGCATTGCGTCGCGTCTGATTGGTACGCAGCACGTCGGCACCAAGAGCGGAGAGCATGTCGCGCGCAGCGTTGAATACTCGGGGCTCGGCGCGTCGGAAACGATAAATCGATTGCTTCGGATCGCCGACGACGAATACGCTCGGCTGTTGCGCGTCGTCGCCATAGGCATTGAGCCAGGCACGCACAATGCTCCATTGCAGCGGGTTGGTGTCCTGGAACTCGTCCAGCAGAATATGCTTGTAGCGTGAATCGAGCCGGCTCTGCAGATAAGCGGCATGCTCAGCGTCGGTCAGCAGACGATATGCGTGCCATTCCAGATCGCTGAAATCGAATACGCGCCGCTCGGCTTTGGTCGCCTGGTAATGTTCAAGATAGACGGAACCGACGGCAAACAATGCTTCGTTCAGCGCCAGCACCTGCCGCTCGTAACTGCGCCGCTGCAATGTCTGCAACACTTCACCGATCGCGGCAAATTCTTCTTCAAACGCCCGGACGCCATCAACACCAAGGTGTTTCTCGATTGCCGCCAACAGCTTGCCGCGCCTGTGGTCATTGCCACGCGGTGCTCCCTTGTCATCGCAAAACTGCGCAAGGATGCTTGCAAAGTTGTCGATACTGGCACCCGCAGTCAACGCACTCTCCAGCGCCACCGCACGCTCCTGATTGCGCTTGGCTCCCTGGCCGAGCAGAAAGGCAATATTCAACAGGCGCGCACGCAGCTTTTCATCGTCCCATAGCGTCAATCTGGCATCGGTGTTGCCGTCGTCGCCGCATAATTGATGCAGCCATTCCAGTGGCGTCGCATTCCCCTGCTGGGTGGCAGCCCACCACTCCGCGCGCTTGCTGACAAAGGCATCGAGCAGCCGTCTTGCATTCCAGTCACCGGTCATCTCATACAGGGCCAGAAGTGCATCCCTGACTTCACGTTGATCGTCCTCATTCAGCGACTGCATGAAACGGCTGTAAGCCTCTGTGGTCAGTTCGCCTGTCGCTTCAGTCAGCGCGTAACCATGCGGGACGCCAGACGCCAGCGGAGCAATCTGCACCAGCTTTGCAAACCAACTGTGAAAAGTGTCGATAGAAAGGCTCTGCGAACTCGACAGCACCCGGTCGTACAAGCTGCGCGCAACCGGCAGCACGCGCGGCAGTTCATGCTCTTCTATCCCGCGCTCCATGAGCAGTACGCGAACCACCTCCGCGGGTTCTAGCGCGAGGTCCCGCAACAGGTGCAGCAGGCGTTCGCGCATCTCCTGCGCCGCCTTGCGCGTGAAGGTAATCGCCAACAACTCGGACGGCTGGGCTCCGGCCAGCAGCAGACGCAGCATGCGCGCCACCAGCAGCCAGGTTTTGCCGCTACCGGCACAGGCCTCCACCACCACGGAGCGTTCCGGGTTGCATGCCAGTCGCGTGAACTGCATAGCATCGACCGCCTCGCCATTGGCCTCGTACGCCCGGGGAGAAAACTGTGGTGTACTTGTCACCACGCCCCCTTCCGGCACAGCCCGCGCACTTCGCAGTACACGCAAATACGTTCAATGCCGGCGGCGGGCAACGCGGCTCCTTGGCCGATTGCCTGAATGTTGCTTATGATTTGTTCTTCCAGCATTTTTTGCCAGTCAGTGTAGTTTCGGGCTTCAGCGTCGCCGGTCTGCTCCCTGCTGATTTCCAGCGCAACAAAGTGGCCAGCAGCCACCGGGAGGTCGGACAAAATGCCGTAAAAAGCGAGCTGGTGATCTTCAGTTTCCTTCAGCTTGTCGCGCAGCGCCTGCAGAGGTTTGGTCTTGTAGTCCAGGATGGCACGCTCGCCCGCTTCGTTCTGGTCGATACGGTCAACGCAGCCATGCAGCGTGATTTGCCCGTCGGACCACGAAATCGTTTTTTCGAACCATTGCTCGCCGAATGCAAACTGCCAGCCCTTGCTTTCCCTGTCGTTGGCCCATTCCAGGTACGCAGGAATGACCTTTTGCCAGCGCGCGTAATAACCGAGCGCCGCAGCACTCTGATCGAGCGTCAGGGAAAAGACTTTCTCAGAAATTTCGCACAGCAGTCTTTCGCGGTCCGCCATCGCTATTTTTCGATCACGCACAGTCTCATGATAGGTCTTCAGGATTCTGTGCAACCAATCGCCATAATCCCGTTTCTCCGGCATGTCGGATAATTCGTCCAATCCGTCCAGGCCTAGCATGCGGCTTGCAAAAAACTGGTATGGGCATGCGACCAGGCTGTTATAGCCGCTTGCAGAGAGTTTGCGTGGCAACAATTGAGGTGCGGACGGCGCAGGCCTGGTCGGGAGTAAGGGGGTCAACGTCTGCAAAGCAACTTCCACGCAATGCCTCGGCACCTCCGGCGCGCCGGCACGCTGCAGCGTCAACTGCAGGCGTTCTATCCATACGCTGACCGGATTCGGTTCGCCGCTTTTATGCGACTGCCATGACAGCACGACTTCCGGATTGGCGCTCAAGAGCTCGGCAAAGTCGCGCATCTGGGCGCGCTGGCGCATTTCACGCGTCACCAATCCCAACTCCCGGCGCACGTCATTCCCAAAAAACAGGGTTTCGTTTGACTTCGAAGGCAGGTGATCGGCATCCGTACCGACCATCAGCACTGCGTCAAAGGTGCGCAAGCGCGCGCCATTCAACTGCAGCATTGCCACACGCCGGTCTGCCTCAGGTGGCACGAAGGGCGTGATCTCCAGCTGCAGGCTGAGAAATGCGCGCCACTCCGCAAAGGAGAACGGATGCGACATCGACTCGCAATCCTGCATCAGCATATCCAGCAGCGCGGCCACTTGCATCCCGGCCGCATCAGCTTCCAGAGCAGCGCGCATGCCAAGCGCATCCAGTGCCTGATTGGTTACCGCCCCCCATTCCGGCAGGCTCTTGCGACCAATGAAGAATTCTGCCTGCGCGGCAATCAGCTTCAATAAGGCCTTCGCCTCAGGAGCGTGGGATAGCGCTGCTCGCGCGGCTTCCCAGCCGCCGAGTACATTGGACCGCCGCAATGCATGCTCGATTTCCATCACGTGCAGGGCTTTGTCCGGAACATGGGGACAAAGAAAAGGCGACTTCAGCAAGTCCAGCAAGGCAATGGTCTCGGCACGCGTACCAACCACATCGAGCAGGGCTGCGAGGGCCGCGGCAGTGCGCGTGGTGGACAATTTCCAGCCGGTTTCATCGGCAACGAATATCTGTGCCCGCTCCAACAAGGCCCGGATACGGCGCGCAACCACACGGTCCTGCGCAATGATCGCAATTCGGGTTTTCCCCGCACGCAGCCAGTCAAGCACCGTTTGCGCCCCATGTTGCGCTTCCTCTTCCTGACTGGCGGCCGCGCGCAGGGACAGCCCGGGCGGTACCCGAATATCGACGTCGGTATTTGCGAAGAATGCATCGCGCCCATCCTCTTCGAGGATCTCGTTCCATGCGCTTGCATAAACGCCGGCCACGGCATCGGCGTGCCAGTCGAGCATGACAGGCATGACCGGCTGCCTGTCGCCATACGCATTCAGAAAGGCTTCTTCCAATGTGTCGGGCTCAGCCTGGCTGACCCATACCAAAGGAGCATCTGCCGTCTCGGCAAGGCGCATCATCCGCGCAAAACAGGCTGCCGTCGCATCATTGCTGCCGAGTTGGGTTTTCCATAGGGACCATACCAGTTGCGCCTCGTCAGACAGAAGATTGCGCGCTGGAAGCGGCAATTGCTCCAGTGCTGCCTGCCAGCGCTCCTCGGCTGCAGCCGGCGATAGTTGCATGGAAGGAAGCAAGGCTTCGGTCAATTCGTCGAACAGTGTCAGCAGCATTTGTGCGAGCGGCAACAGGTCGGTATTGCGGCGCGCGGAAAACAGTTTTTTCAGCCAGCCATGCTGGCGCAGTTCCGCATACAAGGACATCATGCGCTCGCTGTGAGACGCAGTAAGGATGTCGTCTGGTGGCAGCATCGCCAGCCAGGCGGGCAGCGTGGTGATCCGGGGAGGAATGAACGGCTGATTTAACCGCGCTGCCAAAGCAGCTTTTAAATGTTGGGCATGGATAAAACCGGGCACAACTACCCGCACGGCGGAAAAGTCGCACAACTGCGGGTCGGCCTGCGCCAGCATCCCGTCTTCGAGCAAGGTCTGCGCAAGCTTTGGCCAGAAAGCGGCCGATGGCGGGATCAGCAAGGGGCCGTGCAGCATGTAAGCATGAAATTTGGGGGTGAACGTTCGGATAAGCGGACTATAGCGCAAGGGCATGCATAGTCGTTTCTTTGGGCATTTTATTCGAGGGCGGGAAAAATTCGGCCGGCAAGCTACACTTTTCACGAAAATAGGTTATGATTTACCAACATCCCGCCGCACCGCGTCTTGGCGCCCTCTCAGTTACCCTGAACCTGCGCACGACGTTTCCACTTGCTTGTTGCAATTCCGAACACTTAGTTCGAGGGATCGAGCAGGAAGAGCAAGTCTGCAGGCGCCACAAATATACAGACCCCTTTTTATACCTCTTGCAGAGGAAACCATGAGCGAAAACATTAAATACATCACCGATGCATCCTTTGACTCGGATGTACTGAAATCCGACAAGCCGGTACTGGTCGACTTCTGGGCCGAATGGTGCGGCCCCTGCAAGATGATCGCGCCGATCCTGGAAGAAGTCGCCAAGGAATACGACGGCAAAGTCCAGATCGCCAAGATGGACGTGGATTCCAATCAAGCCATTCCGGCCAAGTTCGGCATTCGCGGCATCCCGACGCTGATCCTGTTCAAGAACGGCGTGCCGGCAGCGCAAAAAGTGGGCGCACTGGCAAAAGGCCAGCTCACCTCGTTCATCGACAGCAATATCTGATAGCAGTACGGCGGCGCATTCGCACCGCCGTTTTCCTTTTTAATTACCCCGCAGCACCCTCCCCCACCTTACATTTCCCATCACGGGACACTCACTATGCATTTATCTGAACTCAAGGCGCTCCACGTCTCGGCCCTGCTGGAAATGGCCATCGGACTCGAAATCGAAAACGCCGCACGCTTGCGCAAACAGGAACTGATGTTTGCCATCCTGAAGAAACGCGCAAAAGCAGGCGAACAGATCTTCGGCGACGGCGCACTCGAAGTGCTGCCAGACGGCTTCGGCTTCCTGCGCTCGCCCGATGCCAGCTACATGGCATCGACCGACGACATCTACATTTCGCCCTCGCAGATCCGCCGCTTCAATCTGCACACCGGCGATTCGATTGAAGGTGAAGTCCGCACCCCGAAGGACGGAGAACGCTATTTTGCATTGGTGAAGGTGGACAAGGTCAACGGCGAACCGCCCGAGGCGTCCAAGCATCGTATCCTGTTCGAGAACCTGACGCCGCTGCATCCGAACAAGGTCATGACTCTCGAGCGCGAAATGCGCGGCGAAGAAAACATCACCGGTCGCATCATTGACATGATCGCACCGATTGGCCGCGGCCAGCGCGGCCTGCTGGTTGCATCGCCGAAGTCCGGCAAATCCGTGATGCTGCAGCATATTGCCCATGCGATCACGACCAATCATCCCGACACCAACCTGATCGTGCTGCTGATCGATGAACGTCCGGAAGAAGTGACTGAAATGCAGCGCTCGGTACGCGGCGAAGTGGTTGCCTCCACCTTCGACGAACCCGCCACCCGCCACGTGCAGGTCGCCGAGATGGTGCTGGAAAAAGCCAAGCGCCTGGTGGAAATGAAGCGCGATGTGGTCATCCTGCTCGACTCGATCACCCGCTTGGCGCGCGCGTACAACACGGTGATTCCCGCATCCGGCAAAGTGCTGACCGGCGGTGTGGATGCCAACGCCTTGCAACGTCCGAAACGCTTCTTCGGTGCGGCGCGCAATGTCGAGGAAGGCGGCTCGCTGACCATCATCGCCACTGCGCTGATCGAAACCGGCAGCCGCATGGACGACGTGATCTACGAGGAGTTCAAAGGCACCGGCAACATGGAAGTACACCTCGAGCGCCGCTTGGCCGAGAAGCGCGTCTACCCGGCGATCAACCTCAACAAATCCGGCACCCGCCGAGAAGAGTTGCTGATCAAGCCCGATCAGTTGCAAAAGATCTGGATCCTGCGCAAGCTGTTGTACGGCATGGACGAAATCGAGGCGATGGAGTTCATCCTCGACAAAATGAAGTCCACCAAGAACAACGCGGAGTTCTTTGAAATGATGCGGCGCGGCGGCAGCTGATTGCCGGTTCCGGTTGACTAAAAAGGGCGCATTTATCCATGTGCCCTTTTGCATTGGGCGCGAGGTTGGCAACAGTTATCGCAACGCACTGATTTTATTGTATAATTCAGCGTTTTCACCCCGGCAAGTGACCGGCAATCGGGTCAAGAAGCAGTGCGACCGACGAAGTGCCGATTGGCTACCAAACCACTCAGAGGAAAATATGAAAGAAGGCATTCACCCCAATTACCGTGAAGTCGTATTCCAGGACATGTCCAACGACTTCAAATTCATCAGCCGCTCGACCATCCAGACCAAAGAAACGATCAATTTCGAAGGCAAGGATTACCCGCTGGTGAAGCTGGAAGTTACCGCGGAATCGCATCCGTTCTATACCGGCAAGCACAAGATTGTCGACACTGCTGGCCGCGTGGAGAAGTTCCGCCAGAAGTTCGGCAACCGTGGTTCCAAGACCACTACGAGCTGATTCAGAAGCTTCGTTTCAAAAAGGCAGCTGCGGCTGCCTTTTTTGTTTATCCCGGCGGCATGCCATATGCTTTTACGGCACAATATCGCCGAACTCTATAAGAACAATGCCCGCATCTCCAACATGAAGCCTGTCCGCCTCCCAGCCTCCGCCACGAACGCGCTTCCACGCTGGGCATTATTCTCTCTCTGCCTGCTGTACATCCTGCCCGGCCTGTTCGGCCGCGACCCGTGGAAAACCGAGGACGCAAGCGGATTCGGCATCATGTGGACCATGGCGCATGGCGGCCTGGAGGATTGGCTGTGGCCGCATATTGCCGGGCTGCCGATGGCAGAAGAAGGGCCGCTAGCATTCTGGATCGGGGCCATTTGCATCAAACTGTTCGGCTGGCTGATGGGAGATGCGCTTGCGGCACGCATTGCGATCATCGCCTTCTTTCTGCTCGGATCGCTTGCGGTCTGGTACACCACCTATCTGCTTGGCCGCCGTCCGGAGGCGCAGCCGCTGCGGCTGGCCTTTGGCGGACAACCGGAAGCCAGCGACTATGGCCGCACGCTGGCAGATGGCGCCCTGCTTATTTACCTCGGTTGCCTTGGCCTGCTGCTACCCAGCCACAGCACCAGTGCCGAAGCATTGCAGATATCGCTGATCGCGCTTTCCCTATACGGTGCGGCACGGCTGTTCGAATCGCATTCGTTGCGCGCCGCCGGACTATTCGGCCTGGCGCTCGGGCTGCTGGTCCTGACGCGCGGTTGGGTCGTTCCGCTGGCCTTATGGTTCGGCCTATTGGTTCTGGCGTCGTTTCACGAGCGATCGCTGCTTTCGCGCCTGATTCTGGTTGCCGCACCGGTTGGCATCATTGTGGGATGCAGCTGGTTGTTTGCCAGCAGCGTGGTGCGGCCCTTTAACAGTTCACCGTACGATGCATGGATGTTGTGGAACTACCGCCAGATCGACCTGCCTTCATGGACATCAGCGAGGTATCTACTGAAAAACGGCATCTGGGCCGCATGGCCAGCCTGGCCATTTGCCGGATGGGCGATCTATGCATGGCGCCGCCAATATCAGGCGCCGCATATTGCGCTGCCGCTGACTTTTGTTATCGTCTGCACCCTGCTTGCGCTGATCCACGGCCATCCCGAGGAGGCCACCTTATTGGTTTTCCTGCCTGCGCTGGCAATCCTTGCCGCCTTCGGGCTTCCCACCATGAAGCGCGGAGCAATCAACGCGGTGGACTGGTTCTCGGTAATGACGCTGACCGCCTGCGCACTGTTCATCTGGATCGGCTGGATCGCGAAGCAGACCGGTTGGCCGGCACAGCTCGCAAAGAATGCCTTCAAGCTTGCACCAGGCTTCAAGCCCGAATTTAGCTTCATTGCTTTTGCGGTCGCCGCGCTTGCCACGGCCGGCTGGTTCGTGCTGGTGAAGTGGCGTGTTTCTCGCCATCCCTCTGTCCTATGGCGTGCGGTGGTGCTATCGTCCGGCGGCGTGATTCTTTGCTGGTTGTTGCTGACTACACTGTGGATGCCGTGGATTAACTATGGCAAGAGCTATGCCGGTGTGGCGAAGCAGATTGCTGAAACATTACCCGCAGAAGAATATTGCGTCGATACCAACGTCGGCTCGGCGCAGCGCGCTTCATTCGCTTATTTTGGCGGCGTGCAGTTTGCCCAGTTCAATGATGACAAGTGCGGCTTTATGCTGCTGCAGGATAATCGCCGCGGCAAGGACGATGCCGAAACGCTGCTCCGGACCAAAGACAAATGGCGTCTGCTATGGGAAGGCCGGCGCCCCTCCGACCGTCATGAGCGTTTTCGCCTTTATCAACGGCTGAATTGAAAGATACAAACCACACACTCCGCATTGCGGCGCTGGCGTGGCCGATACTGATCGGGCAACTGGCAGTCATTGCCAATGGCGTGATCGATACCGCGATGACATCGCGCTTCTCGGCAACAGACCTGGCCGCGCTGGCGCTGGGTTCCTCAATCTATATCAGCATCTTCGTCGGATTGAATGGCGTTCTGGCAGCCATGTCGCCGATCATCGGCCAGCTGTACGGCGCAAAGCGCTTTAGCGCAATCGGCGCCGAGCTCAAGCAAGGGGCATGGCTGGCAGTACTTCTGACGGTCGCCGGCTGTCTGGTACTGCTGTTTCCGCAGCCGCTGCTGTCACTCGCCCATGCGTCGCCGGAACTGGAGCAGAAGGCTGTGCTTTACCTGCAGCTTCTGGCATTGGCGTTGCCTGCAACGCTAGGCTTTCGATTTTACGCATCGCTGAATACGGCAATCGGGCGCCCGAAGATGGTAATGGCTCTGCAGATTGCCGCGCTCGTGCTGAAAGTGCCACTCAATGCACTGTTCATTTTTGGCGGGCTGGGCCTGCCGGCGATGGGTGGGCCGGGTTGTGCACTCGCCACGGCAACCATCGCCTGGATCATGTTCCTGATCAGCGGCATCATTCTGCGCAAGGGGCGGTCTTACCAAATCTTCGAATTGTTCGGCAGCGGTTTTGTCGCGCCGAAGTGGTCCGCCCTGCGGGCATTGCTCACACTCGGCATTCCAATGGGCTTGAGTTACCTGATCGAAGTGACGGCCTTTGCCTTCATGGCGTTATTTATTGCGCGCCTGGGCGACACGGTAGTGGCAGGCCACCAGATCACCGCCAATTTCGGCACTGTCCTTTATATGTTGCCACTGGCAATCGCCAGCGCCACCGGCACTCTGGTCGCACAAGAGATCGGTGCACAAAAATTGGTTTCGGCGCGGCATATCGGCTTTGCCGGCATTCGCCTTGCTGCCATCCTGTCAGTAACCATCGGCTGCATCGTCTGGCTTACGCGCGAAACTATCGTGCGCGCTTATACGCCCAATCCGGACATTCTTGCAGCAGCATTGCCGCTGTTCGTGTTCATCGCGTTTTATCAGCTGTTCGACTCGCTTCAGGTAACTACGGCATTCGTGCTGCGCGCGTACAAGGTGGCGGTCGTCCCGACGCTGATGTATGCGGTGGCACTGTGGGGCATCGGCCTGGGTGGCGGTTACGTGCTGGGGCTGGATCCTTTCGGCTGGAGCCCAAACGCATTGCACGGCGCAGCCGGATTCTGGATGGGCAACAGCGTCAGCCTTGCCTTCGTGGCCGCGGGATTGCTGTGGTATCTGCGTATCGTGCAACGCGAGGAAGAACGGAACGGATAAGACTGCAAGCGATGCCGACTTCCATCACGTTCCGGTTTGGATGACGTCAGCTTTTGGTGCTTCGGTATAGATCGCGTAGACATGAACCGGCTCTTCTCTGCCCTTAACGTGTTGCGAGCCCTGATCAACGATATTCAATTCCGTGCTCCGCTGCCGGCAACCTTCATACGTGGCCGCGTTAAGAAGGATCGGGTTGCCGTCAAATTGCTTGGTCAATTCCTCCAGGCGTGCGGCGATATTCACGGCGTCGCCGATCACTGTGTACATGAAGCGCTCGATTGAGCCGATTTGCCCCGCCACCACTTTTCCTGTGCTGATGCCGATACCGGTGCGTAAAGGCGGATCGCCCAGTTCCGCACGGCGTCGATTCAAGTCTTCGAGGCGCGCCTTCATCGCTTGCGCGGCACAAACCGCGCTCCATTCATTATCGGCATGCGCTTCCGGCGCGCCGAATATGACAACGATGGCGTCTCCGATGAAATTGTTGACGTAACCGCCCCAAGGCCGCACAGCTTCGGTCATTTCGGTCAGGTATTCGTTGAGCAGCATGACCACGTCATGCGGACTCATTTTTTCAGACATCGTGCTGAAACCGCGAATATCCGAAAACAGAACCGAGACTCGCAGGTTTTCCCCGCCCAGTTTCAATTCGCCTTTCAGTAATTTCTCGCGCACTTCAGGGGAAACCATGCGCCCGAAAATGTCACGCTCGCGCTGGCGCGCCTTGATGCCGTCGATCATGACATTGAAGGTTTCAGCAAAACGACCGAGTTCATCACGCCGTTCAAGGAAAACCTTCGCGTGCTCCAGATCGCCATTTTCGATCGCCGCAGCTGAATTCGTAAGCGCCCTGAGCGGATGGGTAAAGGTGCGCGCCAGCAGAATCGCAACCACAATGAAAAGCAGGCCAGCGATCACAACGCTATTAACCGCGTTGCTAAACAAATGCTGGAGCGGCTGAAGATAGACCTGCTCGCTTTCCGACACGAGAACACGCCAGTCGACCTGTGTCAGCGGCGAGAAGCCGGCGATTTCACTGACACCACTGATCGGGGAAAAATACATCGCATGCCCCGGCTGTCGCGCGTTGGCAAGTTGTTCGCCCAGCTGTTTCAGGTCATAACTTGGGATCTTGTCTACGCCCATGCCGAACCGCTTTTCGTCCAGCAGTTTTTTCTGTTTCTCAGCCGGCAAGGGTCGTATGCTGTGGTAAAGCGCCGTTGGATCCGTATGGTAGATGATGACGCCATCGCCATCGACCAGCGAGCTGGCCAGCTCTGCCTGGCTGCTGCGGGCTTCTTCCATGATGGCTGTGATGGCCGCGCCCCTCAACTTGAGAACGGCCACGCCAGAGATGCGGCCTGCGGAACCGCGCACCGGCGCGGAAAAGTAAAGGCCGGCATTGTTGCTTGCTGTACCCACTTCCAGATCCGAAACGTATTCCTTGCCTCTGGCTGCTTCCTTGAAATAATCGCGGAACTGTAACTGGCGGCCGACGTATGCCGGTTTGCTGGATGCCAGCACTTTACCCTCGTGGTCCAGCACCATGAGCAGTTCGATGTCTTCATGCGCGGCAAGCAATCGTGACATTTTGTCTTCAACTGCGAGACGGCTTTTGTCCGCAGGCGCGGCCGCGAGGCGAATCACGTCCTCGCCCCAGCTGAAGTAGGAAATGGTATTGCGCGTTTCCTTGATCAGTTGGTCAAGCCGCCTCCCTGTGTTGGCCGCCAGCTGCTCGAGCTCCTCCGATTCGCTCTTCGCGGTAGCTGCCAGGCCTTGCTGAAGGTTGTAGTAGGAAACCACGAGCATTGGCAATAATGCGGCGGCGACCATCACAATCGCCAGCTTCGTCGCGATCGGCCAGCTCCTGGGATGAAACGAACGCTTACGGTTAGCAGCAGGCTTCATTTCTCAAGTCCTTTTTCAGCAATAGCGGTCACTGGCATGGTGCCTCGCGTGCTCATGGATAATAATTGGCAGCAGACTGCGCCGCAGCTTCATAAACTGCGGGCAGCCGAAGCTTGCGCGCACGGATGCCGGATTCGCGCATTGCGACGACGAACTGCGCAGTTGATTGCACCGGAATATCGGTAGCAGCCTTGCCGGCATGGAGCAGCTGATTCACCATCGATACAGCCACCTGTCCCTGCTCATAGGGCGAGGTGCCGATGGCAAATGTGCCGCCGTCTTCCACAAAAAAAGCGTTTGTGCCGACTACCAGCGCGCTTGAGTTTGCCTCCGTCCAGGCAACCACTTCCGCCGGCGGCACAAGTTCTTTGCCGCCCGCAGTTCGCAAGACTCTTCTGTAGTTGGCCGTGATGATGAAATCGATCTTGCGCTGGTTCGCAAACTGGATTGCGTCCTGCCATTCATCGAAGGACTTTGCCAACCGTGACTCCATGACTTCCATCGGTGCCCAGTCAGCTTTGCGGAACTCCTCCTCGTCATTCCTTACCGATTCGGAAGCGTCGCCCACAAACATGATGCGGACAGGCCGCGAACGCATCTGGCCCGCGGCGATCAGCAGCAGGCTTTCCTTCAGCGCAGCAAGCGGCTTGCGCTCCAGGATGCCGGTGACATTGTTTGCGGTGTCATAACCATAATGCGCAAGCGAATCGCTAACGCCGGCAAATACAATCCGTACGTCGGGCCGGTTGACGAAATACTTCATCGCATATTCCTGCGCATCGTCATCCACGGCGATCACAACCGAAGGCTGCCAGCTTTCGACCAGCTTCTGTACCGCCTTGCCCTCATTGATCTTGTATTCCTTCCACGGATGGCGCTTGGTATTCATGTAGAACCAGCGCACCGTATAGTCGTTGCGTTCCTTTAACGCTCGGCGAATCCCGACATCCACATCTCTCGTCCACGCGTAGTCGGTGTCGTAGCTATGCAGGATCAGCACGCGCGGCTTGGTCGTATTAAAAACCACGATGATGGCAGCCGCCGCCGTCAGAAAAACAAAAATGAGCGCCAGTCGGATTTTTCTCACAGCAACCCCACCGTTTTCCAATAGGGCATGGATATATAAATTGCCGCGAGCTTGGCAATGTTCGCCAGCGCATTGAATCGCAGGAACAGCGACTCGTCATACAGCCTGCCTTTGGAGAACTGCCGGAACTGCAGGTAGTAAGACGACTGATACGGGAAAAACCACATTTCGCCGAGTATCAGGATGACAAAGCCGACCACCCAGGGGTTAACGCCATAGTGCGTTGCCACGGGCATGAGAATGGTGGCCACGACAACGATGGTTGCGCTAATTGGTACCGCAAGCCGAATCGTGAAGATAACCGCGCTCAGCAGCAGCACGAACAGGCCGAAATTGGTATGCATGTATTCGCCCAGCCATGGCAGCTGGGATGCAATCATCTGCCCCAGCCCGAGATACTCGATCGCGCTGGTCATGCCGACAATGCCGGCCAGATAGATCAGGAAAGACCAGTCGATCTTTTCCCTGAATTCCTTTTTGTTCAAGGCACCGAAGAGCAGCATGCCAAACAGGATCGCCAGCCCGAGCCAGGGCGAGGCCACTCTGTGAAACGTGCTTGTAGCCACGCCGGCAATGAATAACAGCACGCCGATGATGGCGGCCCACTCTCGTTGCTTCAGTCGTCCGAGCAGCGAAAGCTGCAGCGCCAGCTGCTCGTTCGATAGTCTGGCCGGTGCGCTCCCGCGCAGGAACAGTACGGTAAGCAGTGCATACAGGATGATGAGTGCCAGGCCGGTCACTGCGGCAGCGGCCAGCCAGTCAAGCCATTGGAACTGATCCTGGATCTGTGCAGGCAGCAATCCCAGGATGACGAAATTGACCGATTTGCTGCTCAAGAAAACACCGGATAACAAAGTCACACCGGTAAACGCTGATATCGCCAGCTTATTGGCCGCAGCTTCCTTGAAGCGGTGATGCAAGATCTCCAGCATGTCCGATAAAAAGGGACTGAGCAGAGCGACCCTGCCATTGTTCGAGGGGATCAGCGGCGTGAGCAGGAACCCGATGCCAAGCAAAGCGCTGTTCTGCCAGAACGAGGTATTCGGCAATCGGCTCAACAGCATGAGCAATAAGCGATAGCTCAGTCCGGAAGAGGCAATGACGGCAGCCAGGCCGAGTACGCTCATCGCCAGTATGAAACCGTCCGACGCCAGCCCGGACAGGATCACCGGTGTCGGCACCAGGCCCATCGCCAGGGTCGCAAGCAACGCGAATATTCCGGGAATGTACTCATCCACCAGCGTGAAAACCCACATCACCACGGTCGACGAGAAAATGGCAAGGAAGTAAAGCGTGTTGCTCTCCAGTTCGCTGCCCTGGCCGAAATACAGCACCAGTGCAGGAGCGATGAAGGCGAGCAACCAGCCAATCAGGCCGGACAGGCTTTCCTTCTTCTCAGCGACCGATCCGGCATGGCCGGCTGCATCGCTGGCAGCGGGAGGCTGGACATGGTCGCCCGCAAATGTCTGCATCAGCGAAAAATAGAAGCGAGCCTTGAGCTCCGGCATGGCATCAAACAGCGGCGCAAGGCTGGACCTGGAAATTGCCAGTACACGGACGTCAGAAAGTGCTACCGCGTCGCTAAGATAACGGTCGAGGTCGGTCGCGGCCTCTTCGCCCAGCCGCCGGCTCCCGGGCATGATGTCTTCGGATTTCGGGGTAACGAACTTGACCTGTCCCTGCAGCAAAAAAAAGAATTCGTCAGCAGGTGCGCCTGCGCGGTACAGATAGTCGCCAGCGCGCAGGGCGCGCTCTGAAATATAGGGAAGCAGCCGTGCCAGCCCGAGGGGAGACGCATTTTCAAACAAGGGATCAAGCAGCAGCGCCTTGGTGCCGCTCGTTGTGGTATCCGGAACGGCGGCGGGCAGCGTTGTTACGGCAACGCCCGTATTGGGCGTCTCGATCAGCGCGCTTTCTCGGACCATTTACGCGCCAAATCTGGGGAAGTACGCTGACCCAGCAAGCCCCTGTTGTAGATCTCGGACAAGCGTCGCATCGCCGGCTTGTATCCCGCGTTGGCGGACTGGGTGAACCAGGACAGCGCCTGCGCGTCATCCTGCGGCACGCCCTTGCCTTGCTCGTAGAGCCGGGCCAGATTGAATTGCGCAAGGGCTAGGTTTTGCTCTGCAGCTTTCCGATATAAGGATGCGGCCGCCACAAAATCCTGCGGCACGCCCCGTCCCTGCGCATGCATGAAACCGAGGTTATTTTGTGCCAGCGCGTAGTCTTTCGCCGCCGCCTTCTTGTAGAGGCTTACAGCCATCGCATCATCCTTGACCACGCCCTTGCCGCGCGCATACAGGAAACCCAGGTTGGTCTGGCCAGATGGCAAATCCTGATCCGCAGCACGCCGGTACCACTCGACCGCCTGCGCCAGATCTACCGGGACACCGTGGCCGCCTTCATACAGGGCGCCGATATTATTTTGCGCTTGGGCGAAGTTCTGGGCAGCAGCCTTTTGATACCAGCTCATCGCCTGCTTATAGTCCTTTGGCACGCCGAAGCCTTCGGCATAGAAGTAACCAACCGAGGTCTGTGCCGGTGCAAAGCCCTTGTCGGCTGCCTGGCGATACCACTTCAAGGCCTGCTCGTAGCTTTGCTTGACCCCCTGCCCTTTTTCGAACAGGACGCCCAGATGGTTTTGAGAGGCCCGATCCCCTTGTGCGGCGGATTGGGAAAACTCTTTCAATGCGACGGCATAGTCGCCTTTACGGTATGCCTCCCGGCCTGCATCGTAATCCGCATACACGGAAAACGATCCTGCGAGCCCCAAAAGTAACACTCCCCCTGCCAGCAACCGGTTCATGCTCTGCTTCCCTTAATTAGTGTTGCGTTGATGCTGCCAGGACACGCTTTCCCGGCCAAAATTGCATGATTGAAAGACACTTTACTGAACAAAATTTTGTTGCTGATTGTAAATAGCGTTTCAAAAGAATACCATACGGAAAGTGTGTGTAATTACCATACAAAAGATGATCGGTTTTGGCGGGAATCAAACATTATCAATATTACAAGGAGTAAAAGCCATGCAAATAGCACGTTTTCAACAGACGGCACAGAAATCGGGCAAAAAACAACTGGGTCAAGGCATGACCGAATACATCATCATCGTCGCCTTGATCGCTGTTGCCGCAATCGGCGTGTACAGCATGTTCGGCGAAACCATTCGTGGCCAGGTTGCCGGTCTGGCGGGTGAAGTTGCGGGTACCGGCGCCAGTGCAGGTAAGGCAGTGGCGACAAAAGCAGCTGGCGCAGCCGCCGACAAGGCCAAGGAATCCAAAGGCATGGCAAATTACGATGCCGGCAATGCTCCGGCCGCGGCCGCTGCTGCTGCTTCAGGCGCCTCGAACTAATCGATCAGAAGGGCAAGCCGGTGCGTGCAGACGATTCGTTACACGCACCAGAAAAAAGCCGGGCTGCAGGCCCGGTTTTCGCTCGCCCTCAATTCCCCCACGACAGGCGGGCGCCAGTGATCCCCTCTTTCGCTCTCCCGCATCAGCGTGGCCAGGCACTGGTTTTTTCGCTGATCACGGTGTCCATTATTATTTTGGTGATGGTGTCGATGTACACCATGGGACAGCAGTCCATCGCCAAGGTAAAACTACAGAACACCGCGGATGCTGCTGCCTATAGCGCGGTGCAGGCCGAAGCACGGGACTACAATTTCTCCGCCTATACCAACCGCGCGATCATCGCGAACCAGGTCGCTGTGGCTCAGGTAGTCGGACTGACTTCCTGGTCGCGTGCCTATCACGATACCTACCACGGTTCGACCAAGTCGATTCCGAAGATACTGACTTCCCTCGGCGGGCCACTGGCAAAGATACTGTGGGACGTGCCATGGAAGGCGTCGACCGCTGTATCGAGTACCTTCAAGAGCGCCTTTGATACGATCGGCCCGTTCACGGTCAAGGTGCTTGACAAGCTGATCCTGGCTCTCGACCTGGCGCAGACGATCTATCACTACGGCACGGCGCTGACCGTGGCACAGACCATTGGACTCTCGCCGGCCCAGGTGCTGGACAAGCTGGCCAACGTCAACGAGACCTCGCTCGGACCGGTCAGTGGCTTACTGGAGTTCAACAAAGCGTACAACGTCATCAAACTCAATGATGCCAATGCCGAACTCAGCACGCCGGGAACCATTGCGGCGATCGCCCACCTGGCGCAATGGTTCACCTTCACGCACAAGAAAGATCCCAATACCGCTGACTCCGAGGGCAAGTATGACGACCGCATGGCGCAAGTAACGGTCAATTCGCTGGACAAGTTTTCGCGCAACCGCAGCACCAGGGACGGCGGACCGACAAAGAACTTTCCGGAGATGATGTATCTGACGCCGTTCGTCGTTGATCCGACCCGCTTCATTCCCTATCAGAATGGTGCGTTGCTGATGTACCTGTGGCACCGCGGCGGAACAGAACTCAAGCACATCAACAATACCAAGAAGACCTGGAGTGCAATGGATGCAACCGGCTTCTTTGGTGCGGCGATATTCTGGATCAGCATTCTCGGCATCCCGATTCCGATTCCGATTGTCCTGCCGTTCATCCCAATGGGTTCCGGTGCCGCGCAGGCTGGCCCTGAAAGCAATCTAAGCGCAAGCAACAACTTCGGAACGGCAAGTGGCAACGCCTATGGCGGCGTCTACCAGAGCCCGAATACCGCTCCTTCGGCCCTGATACGGCGCGCCCGGGGAGCCGGTCCGATGATGGATGCAGCGGCCGGCCTGCGTCCGTATTTCGACGTAAAGAAAGTGGGCAAAGACGACCTCAACCTGGTCGGCCCGTCGCTAATCCTCGAAGTTCAAAAAGCGGATAACAGCATCCCGACCAGCAACAACGTATCGGGCGGTCAGTTCGGGTTGAACAACGGCACCCGGAGCGGCTTCATGCGCAGCCTGACCAAGGCAGAAGTCTATTTTTCCCGCCCGCCCAAGCTGTGGGCACGCGGTGATAACAAGACCGAACACGGCAGCCTGTACAGTCCGTACTGGCAGGCCAGACTTGCGCCCAACAAATTTGCCGAGCAGTGGGCTTCACTTTCCTTCCACCTATGGTAACCAGACATCATATCCAGCGTGGACAGGCAATGATCGAACTGCTGATAGCGGCAGGTTTCGTACTGGTGCCGCTGTTCCTCGCGATTCCCTTGCTGGGAAAATATCTTGATCTCCGTGCCAGCGCGGTGCAGACCGCACGCTACGCCGCCTGGGAGCGCACTGTCTGGTATGGCGGAGATGCCGCATCCAGCCTGGGCTGGTTCGGCGTCAGCCGGAGATGGCGTGCAAATGAAAAAAGCGACGATCAGATCCGCAGCGAGATCGCCGTGCGCCTCCTGTCCGATACCGGCCCTGAACCCGGCGCAAGCTTCCCGCTAGCAGAGCCCCCGATCACTGAAGCGTTTTTAAGCCACGACCGCAGCGCCGGCGCATTCCGCGGCAGCAGCAAGAAACTCTGGCAAGACCGCAACGAACAAGCGCTGCTCGCCGACTACGACGATGTCGCGAACTCGGTCATCAATAGGGATGCTCCCGGTACGTTAAATAAAGTCCTGGAGCCGATCGTCGAAGTCGGATCCACTCTTGGGCCGTTTACGCTTGAAATGAGAGGCGCGTATACGGCAACCGTGACGATGCAAGTCAGGGATATCGATTACGACCACTTTCTTGCGAAATCTTCCACTACCGGATTCCGGGAAACCAATGTGCTGCTGGCGAATGGCTGGAACGCAGACGGCCCGAACGCGACTGACAAGACCAGCGTCCTGCAGCAGACCAAGGGACTGGTTCCCTTCTCGATATTTAACGCCGAGATTGCCGGCATTCCGGTGATGAAATACCTGCAGACCGCTGTATCGGTGTTCCTGCCCGAAGTGTCAAAGCTTGACCTCGGCAAGATCGAACCGGAAGAAGTGCCGGCAGACAGGCTGAAATAGGAAACCGGCGATGACACATCAATCAGGCAATCGAGGAATGCGCAAGCCGGCCATGATCGGTGCAGCGCTTTTTGCCATGCTGTCGGCCGAGAGCGGCGCGCAGCAACTCGAGTGCCCGCGTTTCCCGGAGCCGGAGGCGCGCCTGGAGTGGGTTGCGCCCTACATGATGTACAACGGCGTGCCGATGAGTGTGAAGCGCTTCGACAGCGAACAGAAACCCGCTGACATCCTGGCGTTTTACCGGCGCGCCTGGAGCGCTGGCCCTGCTGGTGCCGCAGCGATCGAATATACGGTCGGTCCATGGCAAACCATTGCCGCCGCACGCGGCAACTGTTTTTTCACGGTACAGGTGCAGGCATCCGGCAGTAAAGGTTCCACCGGTTTGCTGAGCGCGACGCAAGCACCCGACCGGGTACGCGTAATCGACTCCGACAAGGCATTGCCGATGATGCAAGGTAGCACCGTCATCAACGATATCGAACATCACGACGACGGCAAGGCGGCGCGCACGCTCTTGCTGAGCAACGGCTTTTCGGCCGAATCGAATGCGGATTTTTACCGCCGGTCGCTGGGCGACCAGGGCTGGAAAATCGTTAGCAGCTATCAGATGACCACAAAAAAAGGACCGGGCATCACGATCGTCATGAAGCGCGGGCTGGAAGAGGCAAGCCTGGTGATAACCCGCAGCGGCAACGCCACGACCGTGCTGGCCAACTTGGTGAATCGGCCATGAGCGGACATATCAACAGATTCTGCATGCGGCGCATGCTCGGGCAATCGACGGTCGAATATCTGGTCGTGCTGCTGTTCGGTGTCCTTGTTCTGGTGACAGGCGAAAACCCGCCGATACAACGGCTCGCCAGTGCGATCAAGGAGTACTACACAGATTATTCGTACGCGATCTCGGTTTCGTCGATGCCGAATTGCTTCATCAAGGAAGAAGCCGCGGCAGCCGGCATCACCGCTACCGTCACGGTGGACGAATGCGTCGACTTAAAAAATCCGAAATGGCCGATCGATGTCTCATTCGATTAACCAAAACCTTATCCATCAACTTTTTCAGCAGGGTTGACCAACTTGAAACTCCAACGCCCCAACATCAAGATCAACAAGACCTGGTTGATGCTTATTGCGGCCATCGTGCTCAGCTTGCTGACCACCTGGCTGGCCCTGCAATACCTTCAGTTCAAGGAAAAGAGCATCGAAGAGGAAGTTACCGCCCGCTCGCGCAAAAGCAGTGGTGCAACCATCTCCGTGGTGGTGCCGATTCGCTCTCTGCCTCCGGGTGCCATGCTCGACGAAAGCGTGGTTGCTTCGCGCAGCGTGCCGGTCGACTTCGTCTACGACGACACCATCACCGTCGCGCAGTTCGAAGCATTCAAGGGCAATGCGCTGATTCGCGCAGTACAGCAAGGCAAGCCCCTGCGCAAAGCCGATGTGCGCGAGATATTCGCCGATTTTTCCGGCACGCTGAAGGTTGGCAAGCGCGCCATGACCATCAATGTGGATGAGATCAATTCGGTGTCGCACATGGTGGAGCCTGGCAACCTCGTAGACCTGATGCTGGTGATTACAGCGGAAGGCACCGGTTCCGCAAGTCAGGCCGTTGTGCCTTTCCTTGAACAGATCAAGGTGCTTGCGACCGGACAGAAAGTTACGCACGACGACCCGGCATCGGAGGCATCGGCCGAAGGCCGGCGGACTTCGTACAGCACGTTCACCCTGGAAGTGACTCCGACCCAGGCTGCCCGCCTGACCCTGGCAGGAGAACTCGGCAAGATCCGCGCGGTGCTGCGCAACGAAAACGATCAGGCGGAAATCGGCTATGACGCGGTCAACGCCAGCAACCTGCTGGACGATATTCACGAGCGCACACAACGCGCAGCGAAGGTGCGACCGGGTAGCCGCAATTCGTCCGGCTATATCGAATACATCATCGGCGGCAAGGGCGGCGGCGATGCAGTGGCACCGGCGATCAACATTCCGCTTCCGCCCGGCATTTCGCTGACACCGCCAGCATTGCAGGCCTCCGCGCCCGCCACCAATGTGCAAGCCGGCGCAAGCGGCGCGAACGTCATGCCGCAAAACATGCAGCAACTAATCCAACTCGGCCTTGCGAACGATCCGCGGACCGCTACCCCATCAAAGTGAAATAGAGAAAACAATGCTTACACGCTTCCTCATTATTTTTTCTTGGTGTTTGCTGGCGGTTTCAGGCGCGGTACACGCCCAGGTTGAACAATCCGCAACCAGGGCCAAGGAAATCCGCATGTTCGTCGGCGAAGTGAAATTGCTGGCGACCGACCGCATCACGCGCATTGCTGTTGGCAACGGCAAGCTGTTTACCACTTCCGCAGTGGGCGACAAGGAACTGCTGCTGATCGCCGAAGCGCCCGGTGACTCATCGCTGGTCATCTGGTCCGGCAACAACCAAAAAACGGTCTACACAGTGCGGATCAGCCCAGGCGACTCCGGTGACGCCCATCGCAACCTGACCATGCTGTTGCAGGACATCCCAGGCATCCAGATCACGCCGGTCGGATCGAATGTGGTGATCAGTGGCGTCGCCAGCAGGGAAAACCTGGCGCGCATCGGCGCCGCCCAGAAAATGTATCCGCAAGTCGCTAACCTGGCGCGCGAAGAAGAAATATCCATGAAAAAGATGGTCTACATGAAAGTGCAGATCATTGAGATGCGCCGTTCGGTACTGGAAAGCATCGGCTTGCAATGGCCCGGCTCATTCGCCGGTCCGGCGGTCGGCTTTTCCGGCAATTTCGGCTCCGACCGGCCTCAGGCGCAAGGCGCTCTGAAGGGTGTTCTGCCGGTGCCACATCGCGGCCTCTCCACTTATCTTGGCATTTCAACGCTGATCAACACGACCATCAACCTTGCTGAAAACAACGGCGATGCCTATACGCTTGCAGAACCGGAACTGAGCGCGCGCAGCGGCGGCGAAGCGATGTTCCTCGCAGGCGGCCAGGTTCCTCTGCCCGCCGTGTCCTCGCTCGGCGCCGGTTCGGTCGAGTTCAAGGATTACGGCATACGCCTGTCGATCAAGCCGGTGGCCGATGACCAGGGCAACATCAGCGCCTCCATCAAAACCGAGGTCAGCAGTGTCGATCAGTCGGTATCGGTACAGGGCATACCGGGCTTCCTGACACGCCAGTCGGAGAGCCAGATCAATGTTCGCAACGGCCAGACCATCGTGATGTCGGGGCTGGTGAACACCTCGATGGCCAACGACGCGGTCAAGGTCCCGGGCCTTTCCAATATTCCGGTGCTCGGCCGCCTGTTCCGCTCCGATAACTTCCAGACCGGCCGAACCGACCTCGTGATCCTGGTTACACCAACCGTTGTGGATCCGACGTCAACCATCAACCGTGAGCGGATCGAAAAAGGAATGGACATCCGCGAGAAATTCGAACGCAAGCTCAGCAATCAAGACATCATCGACTAAGGTTCAGCATGCTTCACATCGCCGTCATCAATCCAAAAGGCCTGCGCACCGAAGAGGAGTGCACGATTGACAGTTGCACCATCGGGAAAAGTGATGAAAACCGGATCATCCTGCAAGGATGGACGGTCGGCCGCAAGCACGCGACCATTCACCGGCGCCAGGACGGCGTGTATGTCGAGGATCACGGCGCAGCGTCGGGCACCCGCGTCAACGGCCAGAGAATCAGCGGCGTGTACGGGCCGCTGAAAAAAGGCGATGAGATCGGCATCTGCGACTATGTAATGGCTGTGCTGGACATCGAAGAGCCAGCGCCGGCGCCCGTCGCCAACCCGGTTACAAGCGCGGTTGCAAGCACGCCGGCGCCTGCCGCAGCAGACCGTGCAGCCGAAGCCGATGCAGCGGAAAGGAAGGAAACCACCGACGCGCTCAAGCACCTGCACGCCCAGCTGATCAAGCAAATGGATTTGCGGCGGGTCGACGTGAGCCGCCAGACCGAGGACGAATTGCGCGAGAACACCCGCGTGATGCTGGAAGAAATCGTGGCCGCCGACAGGACGCTGCCGCCGCACATGGACCGCGCGATGCTGGTCAAGCGGGTGCTCGACGAAGTGGTCGGTCTCGGCCCGCTGGAAGATCTGGTCGCCGACGAATCGGTGTCGGAAATCATGGTCAACAACTTTGAAGAAATCTTCATC
>DATFAZ010000303.1:0-10346 GCA_035254105.1 Noviherbaspirillum sp.
TCTCGACGACTTGCTACTCGTGCCGGGCATGATTTGGATTGCCGTCCGCCTGTTGCCGCCCCACGTCATCCTACGGTGCCGTATGCAGGCAGATGTATGGCTGGCCTCGCATCAAGCCAAGCCGAAGAGTTATGCCGGAGCCGCTGTTATCGTGATTGTGTGGTCCACGATTGCATATGCCGCTTATCGGTGGCTAATAGGCCCGAAGTAAGTATCATCGTTCAATACATTTGATGATGTGCAGACAAATGGTGCACTTGCCGCGAGATGGTTACATGGCATTCGTCCATGCACGAGTTCATTTGAAGACAAAGAAGGCATCCAGCTGTAGGCGGGTCCGTTGGAACAAGACACTTACAGCGCGTTACCTCGCAATGGCACATAGTCAGAATGGCTGTGCAGAGGTGCGGCTGGAGACTCGGTATAAGTGTGACAGGCACATTCATGGCTTCCGGCAGGCTCAGACAGATTTTGCATGATTGCGCACTCCCGAACCAATTGAGGCTCACCGCATTGATGCCGCAACGCGGTTAATTGCGTCTCGAGTGCTCTCAAGCCTTCCATTTGGATGCGGATTCGCTCAATGTGATGGTCGAGCAACTCGTTTACCTGCTGGCAGCCCGCTGTAGGATTGCCCTTCAAATCGAGTAGGACGCGGATGTCTGCCAACGACATTTGCAGGGAGCGGCAATGCCGGATGAACTGCAGTCGGTCCTGATGCTCTTCGCCATATTCACGATAACCAGCGGCAGTCCGGACGGGCTCGTCAAGTAACCCGGCCCGCTCGTAATACCGCACGGTTTCCACATCCGTTCCGGTACGTTTTGCTAGTTCGCCAATACGCATAAAACCTCCAAGAAATCCTTGACCCTGTAGTCGCTACAGGCTTTCTAATGGGAGCATAGTTTAAAACGTTACTCTCCACGCATGCCTAAACAAATCGAAATCCAACCCAGTTGTTGTTCTGGTGGACAATGTTCCTCTTCAGAAAAAGCGGTCGTTGAGCCTACAGTAGTGCAAACTTCCGGCACTCAGCGTACCCAGTACCGCATCCAGAACATGGACTGCCCAACCGAGGAACGCATCATCCGCAATAAGCTGGAGGGGATGCCAGGAATTGTTCAACTGGACTTCAATCTGATGAATCGTGTACTTGACGTGCACCACATGCTGTCAAGTCAGGATTCTGTCCTCGCAGCATTGAAAGCCATCGGCATGCAGGCTGAGCCCTTGCAACAAGACGTGCTGAGCAGCTCCGATGATGTTGATGCCGGTACACTCACTACCGCTCAGAAGGTCTTGCTGGGCATATCCGGAGTCACGGCAGCTGCAGCAGAGGCGTTGGCCTGGACGACAAATTCGGAGGTGTCGCCTCTGGTCATCGTACTGGCCATTATCTCGATTGCCACGGGCGGAATGCCTACGCTGCGCAAGGGTTGGATTGCTCTCAAAACGTTCACACTAAACATCAACTTCCTGATGAGCCTGGCGGCAATCGGGGCGATAGCCATCGGGCAGTGGCCGGAAGCCTCTATGGTCATCTTCCTGTTCGCCGTAGCCGAGCTGATTGAAAGCTTGTCGCTGAACAGGGCTCGCAACGCGGTCCACGACCTCATACAACTCGCACCGGATACGGCCGCCATGCGCGGCTCGGACGGCAAGTGGGTGGTCGTGCCAACTAGCTCTGTTCCGGTTGGTGCGCAACTCCGTGTGAAGCCTGGTGAGCGGATTGCCCTGGACGGCGTCGTCGTGTTTGGTGAGTCCAGCGTCAATCAGGCACCGATTACGGGCGAGAGCATGCCGGTCGATAAGCGCGCCGGAGACACCGTTTATGCTGGCACCATCAACGGACAAGGTGTCTTGGATTTCAAGGTGTCGGCGAACAGTGGTGAGAGCACCTTGTCGCACATTGTGCGCGTCATCGAAGAAACTCAGGGGAATCAGGCGCCAACCCAGCGCTTCGTCGACAAGTTCGCCCGGTATTACACACCAGCCGTGGTTGCTACCGCGGTGCTGGTTGCCGTCATCCCGCCATTGGTGTTTGCCACTCCCTTTGCACCTTGGTTGTACAAGGCACTCGTCATGCTCGTCATCGCTTGCCCCTGCGCGCTGGTTATTTCGACTCCTGTGACGGTGGTTAGTGGTCTGACCGCAGCCGCCCGGCGCGGCATCCTCATCAAAGGCGGGGAATTCCTCGAAGCGGGATACCAGTTAAAGGCTATAGCCGTGGACAAAACTGGTACCCTGACGCTTGGTCAACCCGCAGTCACAGCATTCAAACCGTTAGGCGGCCATTCGCAGCAAGAGGTGATGTTGGTCGCGGCGAGCCTGAACCACCATTCCGACCACCCGCTGGCACGAGCCATCGTCAAGGCCGGCCCGCCCGAATCTGAACTGAAGACAGTCGAACGCTTTGAGTCGTTGCCAGGGCGCGGCGTGAAGGCGCAGATTGGTGGTGTGACATACTACCTGGGCAACCATCGACTGCTCGAAGAGCTCGGCAGGTGTTCGCCGCAGGTCGAAACCATCCTGGATGAGCTGGAGGGCCAGGCACAGACAGCCATCATCCTGTTCTCGGACCAGGATGTCCTTGGCGTCATCGGGATTGCCGACATTCTTCGACCCGGCGTCACCGAGGTTATCCGCGACCTTGGCAGCCTCGGCGTGGCGACTGTCATGCTCACCGGCGACAATGTAAAAACCGCTGACCGTATCAGCGAACAAGTCGGCATTACCGAGTTTAAGGGGGAACTTCTGCCCGAAGATAAGCTGGCAGAAGTGAAACGGATGCAAGTCAAGTACGGCCATGTCGGCATGGTTGGCGATGGCGTCAACGACGCGCCGGCGTTGGCCCAAGCACAGATTGGCTTTGCGATGGGAGCCGCAGGAAGCGACACCGCTATCGAAACGGCCGACGTGGCGTTGATGGATGATGATTTACGCAAGCTGCCTGCGTTTATCCGCTTGAGCCGTGAGACGCGCCGTATCCTGATTCAGAATATTTCCGCAGCACTTGGTATTAAGGCGGTGTTCTTCGTATTGGCATTAGCCGGTCTGGCGACGCTCTGGATGGCCGTGTTTGCGGATATGGGGGCCAGCCTGCTGGTAGTTTTTAACGGTCTGCGTTTGCTTGGTCGCCTTCGGGAAGAATAGAGCCTACTCAATAAAGATTGGACAACGCAAGAATGAAAACCTCAACGCTGAACCGTCTGCTTATAACCTGCATCTTGGTCGGCACATCAACAATGGTATGGGCTGGTACGCCAATAGAGGATGTGGCCGCCGCACGGGTGGAAAAATCGCTGGCGCAGCGACGGGAAATACTGGAAGACATGCGACAAAAACTGAATCAGTTCGAGTTGACCGAGAATCAGGATTTCGACTTTGCCAGTTTTATGCGGATATATGCAGAGGCAACGGCACACATGGCTTCAGTTGAAATGGAGTACGGAACGGACCGCGAGATGAAGTCCCTGGCCAAGGAAAACCAAGCGTCTGCAGCGAAGGCCAACACTCGTTTACACCGGTGGCAGGAGAAATTTGGCAAATATGATTGACCTGTCTTTACGAGTGGTATCATTTCGCCGATGAAGAAATTGCTGCTGATTTTTTTGCTTGCCGTGTTGCCGCTCCAATACACTTGGGCTGCGGCGGCCGTGTACTGCACGCATGAAAAGTCGCCAGCGGCAAAGCATTTCGGTCATCACAGCCACAAGCACAATGCAAAGGCGGATGATACAAGCAAGTCGGACAAGGGTCCCGTGGTCGACAATGACTGCGGTACTTGCCATATATCGGCGCAGCCGTCTTTCTTCTTCACTGTTCCAATGGTGGTTCCGCTTTCCGGGTACGTGTATGCCGAACAAGCGCCACCCATCTACCACTCTTACATCCCCGAGGGCCTGCCTAGGCCCGACTGGCGTGCGCTCGTCTAAGCCGACGAGATGCCGCACATCGCTTTAACCTTTCATTCCAACCGTTAGGTGACGTCTCGTCAAATTCCGTTCCATTTATGTGGAGAATTTGATGCATTACCTATTGCTGCCACTGTGCGTAGTGGCACTCGCCATTCCGGTTTCGGCCCAGACGCTGACCGGTCAACCGGATAACATACCGACGACGCAACTTAGCATTTCAACCAATCGTGAGCCGACTGGCCCACTGACCTTGCGTGCCGCGCTCGACTTGGCTCTCCAATCGAACCCAGATTTGCTGGCCATTCAGTATGAGCTGGAAGCCGTCGAGGGTGCACTGCTGCAAGCGGGAGCACGTCCCAATCCGTCAGTCGAATTTCTGGTGCAAGACACGCGACGCGAAACCCGGGAGACGACCGTGCAGCTTAGCCAACCCATTGAGCTGGGTGCCAAGCGCGCCGCTCGTGTCCGAGCGGCCGAACACGGACGCACTGCAGCCGCTGCGGAGTTAAATGCCAAACGAGCCGAAGTTCGCGCAGGCGTTATCAACTCCTTTTTTGATGTCGTGACGGCGCAGGAGCGTATTCGCCTGGCGCAGGACTCGGCCGAATTGGCACAGCGTGCGACAACCGTGGCCAGCAAGCGCGTTGTGGCGGGCAAGGTGTCGCCAGTCGAAGAAACGAAGGCACGAGTGGCCGAGTCTGCTGTGCGATTGGAGTTGACGCAGGCGAAAGCGGAGCTGAATTCCGCCCGTCAGCGCCTTGCCGCTACGTGGGGCAGTTCCGTGCCCCGATTCGGTCAAGCCGAAGGACAACTGGACGCGTTACCCAACTTGCCGGACCCGAGAGCGCTTTCCCAGCAACTTTCGCAATCTCCGACCATGGCGCGTGCGAGAGCCGAACTGGAACGTCGTCAGGCTCTGTCCGATGTTGAGCGTAGCCGTCGGGTTCCCGATGTCACGCTAAACCTTGGCATGAAGCGTTCCGAGGAACTGGGCCGCAATCAGGCCATCGTTGGTGTCGCCATCCCGCTGCCGCTCTTTGATACCAACCACGGCAATGTGCTCGAGGCCCTGCGCCGGGAAGACAAAGCGCGCACGGAACTGAAAGCCGCAGAGGTGCGCCAGCAAACAGACTTGGCGCAGGCATTCGAAAAACTGGCAGTTAGCCGGCAGGAAGCGGAATCACTGCGGCGTGAAGTTATCCCCGGGGCACAAAGTGCCTACGACGCCGCAACCGAAGGGTTTGAGTACGGCAAGTTCGGCTTCCTGGACGTTCTCGACGCCCAACGCACCTTGCTGCAGGCAAAGGCCCAATACCTGCGCTCACTCGCTGAAGCCCAACGGGCGGCAGCCGAAATTGAACGTATGACTAGTGCGACCGCTACCAGCGACAAATAACACCATCGCCATGAAACTGAATATTCCTAAGAAACAAATCCTGGCCATTTTGGCCATCGTCGTGGTCGGCGCTATCCTGGCAGGCCTGATTTTCTCTACAAGTAAGCCAGCCGCGCAAGGCGATGAACATGGACATGGTAGCCATGCCGAACAAAGTGAAGGCAAAGATGCCGATAAGGATTCCCATCACGAGGAAGCTGGCGACAAGCATGCACATGCAGAGCAAAGCGGCCATGAAAGCCATTCCGGGCATGAGGAAGAAAGAAAGGTCAACCTGACGGACGAGCAGGTCAAGGCAACAGGTATCACCATCGATACTGCCGGACCAGCCAGCATTGGCATCTCGGTCGTCCTTCCCGGCGAAATCCGCTACAACGAGGACCGTACAGCCCATGTCGTGCCGCGTTTGGCGGGTGTGGTCGAGCGGGTGGAGGCTAATCTCGGCCAGAAGGTCAGGAAGGGACAGGTGCTCGCTGTTATCTCCAGTCCTGGCCTGTCCGAACAGCGCAGCGAATTGCTTACCGCGCAAAAGCGTCTAGCACTGACCAAGACGACCTACGAACGCGAGAAGAAGCTATGGCAGGACAAAATTTCGGCGGAACAGGACTACCTGCAGGCACAGCAGGCGTTGCAAGAAGCTGAAATTGCTGTGCACAACGCGCAGCAAAAGCTCAGCGCTGTCGGTGCGCGTCCTTCTGGTTCGGGGACCCTCAATACCTACGAGATTCGTGCACCATTTGACGGCACGGTGATGGAAAAGCACATCGCCCTGGGTGAAGCGGTCAAGGAAGATGCGGACGTCTTTACGATTTCCGACCTGTCGACCGTTTGGGCCGAAGTTGCGGTGCCACCGAAGGACCTGAACGCAGTTCGTGTCGGAGGCCAAGCCAACGTCAAGGCCTCCGCCTTCGATGCGAAGGCGAAGGGCACGATTTCCTATGTTGGGTCGCTGCTTGGTGTGCAGACGCGTACGGCAAAGGCGCGCATCGCCTTGCCGAATCCGGACATGGCATGGCGTCCGGGCCTGTTCGTCAACGTCGAAGTCGTCACTAACCGGGTAGACGTGCCCGTGGTGGTCGCCGCCGACGCAGTGCAAACCGTCGATGACAAACCCACGGTGTTTGTCCAGATTCCAGACGGCTTTCAAGCACAGGTCGTCACGCTCGGACGTTCTGACGGTAAGGCCGTCGAGGTCACCCAAGGTTTGCAAGCAGGCGCAAAATACGCCGCCTCGGGCAGTTTCGTCCTCAAATCGGAACTGGGTAAAGCCAGCGCCGAACACGAGCATTGATGCGGGAGACCTTCCATCATGTTTGAACGCATCATACGTTTTGCCATTGAACAGCGCTGGCTAGTCTTGTTAATGGTGGCCGGCCTTGCTGCCATCGGCGTGTACAGCTACCAGAAGCTGCCTATCGACGCAGTCCCGGATATCACAAACGTCCAGGTCCAAATCAATACGCCTGCACCGGGCTATTCGCCGCTCGAGACGGAACAGCGCATTACCTTCCCGCTAGAGACGGTGATGGCTGGTTTGCCGAACCTGGAGCAGACCAGGTCACTGTCGCGCTATGGCCTGTCGCAGATTACGGTCATCTTCAAAGACGGCACCGATATCTATTTCGCCCGCCAATTGGTCAATGAACGACTGCAAGAAGCTAAGGAACGGTTGCCAAGCGGGGTGACGCCAACCATGGGGCCGATTTCAACTGGATTGGGCGAAATCTACCTGTGGACTGTCGAAACCAAGGAAGGTGCGAAAAAAGTGGACGGTTCCCCTTATACGCCGACTGACCTCCGGGAAATCCAGGACTGGATTATCAAGCCGCAGCTGCGCAATGTCCCGGGTGTCACCGAAATCAATTCTATCGGTGGGTATGCCAAGGAATACCAGGTAGCCCCGAATCCCGAGCGGCTGGCCTCTTATGGTCTGACGCTAGCTGATATCGTCACTGCGCTGGATAGGAACAACAACAGCGCCGGTGCCGGTTACATCGAGCGGCGCGGCGAGCAGCTGCTCATTCGTGCACCCGGCCA
This sequence comes from Noviherbaspirillum sp., assembly GCA_035254105.1. Taxonomy (GTDB): domain Bacteria; phylum Pseudomonadota; class Gammaproteobacteria; order Burkholderiales; family Burkholderiaceae_D; genus Noviherbaspirillum. Next base: position 7,351 of record DATFAZ010000303.1, read on the forward strand.
GGTCCAGTCGATTGACGATATCCGCAACGTCATCCTCAATACCGCGCAGGGTATCCCGATTCGCATTCGCGACGTCGCAGACGTCGATATCGGCCGGGAGTTGCGCACGGGTGCAGCGACCGAAAACGGCCGCGAGGTGGTGCTCGGTACGGTTTTCATGCTGATTGGCCAGAACAGCCGCGCCGTGTCCCAGGCGGTCGACAAGAAGATGGTCGAAATCAACCGTACGCTACCGGAGGGCGTACAAGCCGTGACGGTCTATGACCGTACTGTCCTAGTCGACAAAGCCATCCAGACCGTGAAGAAGAACCTGCTGGAAGGAGCGATTCTGGTCATCGTCATCCTGTTCCTGTTCCTTGGCAATATCCGTGCAGCCTTGATTACCGCACTGGTAATTCCGCTCTCGATGCTCTTCACGTTCACGGGGATGGTGTCCTACAAGGTGAGCGCCAACCTGTTGAGCCTTGGAGCATTGGACTTTGGCATCATTGTCGACGGTGCGGTCGTTATCGTTGAAAACTGCGTACGCCGATTGACTCATGCGCAGGCCCATCATCAACGGCCATTATCGCGGCCGGAACGCTTCCATGAGGTGTTTGCTGCGGCCCGTGAGGCACGTCGGCCGCTGCTGTTCGGTCAGCTCATCATCATGGTGGTGTACCTGCCGATTTTCGCGCTGACAGGTGTTGAAGGTCGCATGTTTCATCCGATGGCCATAACCGTGGTCATGGCACTTCTTGGTGCGATGGTGCTGTCGATAACATTCATACCGGCGGCCGTGGCGCTCTTCATGGGCAAGAAGGTGTCCGAGAAGGAAAACATGCTGATGCAGGGGGCGAAGCGGCTGTACGCGCCAGTGCTCGACTGGGTGATGGCCAACAAGCCTGTCGTACTGACGTTCGCAGCAGTCATCGTGGTGCTGTCCGGGCTGCTTGCGACCCGTATGGGCAGCGAATTCGTCCCCAGCCTGAATGAGGGCGACTTCGCCATCCAAGCGTTGCGCATTCCTGGCACGAGCCTGACTCAGTCGGTGGCCATGCAGCAGCAACTCGAACGCAAGCTGAAGGAAAAATTCCCGGAAATCGACCGCGTGTTTGCGCGGACCGGCACGGCCGAAATTGCTGCGGACCCGATGCCACCCAACATCTCGGATGGCTACATCATGCTTAAGCCAGAGAGCCAGTGGCCGCAACCGAAGAAAACCCGCGACGAGCTCCTCGAAGCGGTGCAGGAGACGGTAGCCAAGCTGCCGGGAAATAACTACGAGTTCTCGCAGCCGATTCAACTGCGTTTTAACGAGCTAATTTCCGGCGTCCGCAGCGACGTAGCAGTCAAACTCTTTGGCGACGACATGCAGGTCTTGAACGACACTGGGGCTCGAATTGCAGCAGCCCTGCAGAATGTCCCGGGTGCTACCGAAGTCAAGGTGGAGCAGACGACAGGACTGCCGATGCTCACCATCCAGATTGACCGCGACAAGACCGCCCGCTACGGCCTGAACGTTGCTGATGCCCAGGACATGGTGACCACTGCCGTGGGGGGCAAGGAAGCCGGTACGCTGTTTCAGGGGGACCGGCGATTCGACATCGTGGTTCGCCTGCCGGAGAACCTGCGCAACGACCTGGAGGCGATGAAGCGTCTCCCCATTTCACTCCCTAAGGGGGATGGGAATGGGCGAACCAATTTCATTCCGCTGGGCGAAGTTGCGACACTCGACTTGGCGCCGGGCCCGAACCAAGTCAGCCGGGAGAACGGCAAGCGACGCATCGTCATCAGCGCCAACGTGCGCGGCCGGGACATCGGCTCGTTTGTTGCTGACGCCGAAAGGGCGCTTCAGCAGCAGGTCAAGATTCCGGCCGGCTATTGGACCACTTGGGGCGGCCAGTTCGAGCAGTTGCAGTCTGCCGCCGACCGCCTGCAAGTGGTGGTGCCGGTGGCGCTCCTGCTGGTCTTTACGTTGCTCTTCGCCATGTTCGGCAACCTGAAAGATGGGCTATTAGTCTTCAGCGGTATTCCGTTCGCGCTGACGGGTGGCATTGTCGCGCTGTGGTTGCGCGACATCCCGCTCTCTATTTCTGCAGCCGTCGGCTTCATCGCATTGTCCGGTGTGGCTGTGCTGAACGGCCTGGTCATGATTTCGTTCATTCGTTCACTGCGCGAGGAAGGACGGTCACTCGCTGGCGCGGTGAAGGAAGGTGCATTGACGCGGTTGCGGCCAGTGCTGATGACGGCGTTGGTGGCATCGCTTGGATTCGTACCGATGGCTATTGCCACTGGAACGGGCGCCGAGGTTCAGCGACCACTCGCCACGGTCGTCATCGGCGGGATTCTTTCCTCGACCGCGCTGACCTTGTTGGTTCTACCATTGCTCTACAGTATTGCCTATCGTAAAGAGGAATAGCGGCGGTACACGGACGAGTGTAGTGCCACTCGTCCGTTTATCTCGAGAGGCATATCGAATAACAGAATCAATTCGTGCTGGCAGTCGCTGCCTTTCTAACTGCATGCACTACTGTCCCAGAGTCGGTCTAAGGAAAGCTGTTCCAAGCCGGGATTCCGGTCGTATTCGTGACTGTGACGCTGTTCCTATGGCCCGATACTGCGGAGAAGGTTGCAAAGCAATTTCGTAATCAGGAAGCAGGTATTGGGGCCTATTGGCGTAATAATCCCATGCGAGAGGTTCTGCTATGATATGGCCTGTCATTGGGGAGTAGCCGCCCTTCGCCTCCCGAAGGGGCTTGCGTCAACATACTTGGTCCACAGACCATGGCGTAAGCAGTTCCGAAACTTGGCAAGACCTTTGACCACGTCGCCTCCACATTGGCCGGGGGAGCGTCGTGGTCAATCGTCATTGACCCGGCCTGGAACTTTCCATGGAAGCACTTCTCATCTCGACTGGCGTCGTTGCCTTGGCTGAAATTGGCGACAAGACCCAGCTTCTCGCCTTTATTCTCGCAGCACGCTTTAAGAAGCCCATTCCCATCGTTGTCGGCATT
>DATFAZ010000304.1:0-30823 GCA_035254105.1 Noviherbaspirillum sp.
AATCGCCTGTACTGCAGGGTGCTCGTTCTGGAATCGGCTCAACAGCTCTTCTTTCTTTTGCTTGAGCTCAACCATCTTCGTTTGGGTAAGCACCGATTGCTGCAGGGCCGTCTTTGCCTCTTCGCCCAGATCGACAGTCCCACGATTATTCCGGAGTTCGTTATATTTCTTTTCTGCGCGCTCCAGCTCCTGCTTCAGCTCCGGAAGCTGCGTGTTCAGAAAGGCAAGCGTCTTTTCCGCCTCTTCGGATTTGCGATCAACATTTTGACGGACGTATTCACGGCCAATTTCATTAAGGACGCTGCTGATCAGCTTCGGATTGGCACCCTCGAGCGAGACATCAATGATGCCGGACTGCTTTCCCTTCTCAGAAATATTCAACTCTTCCTGAAGTTTTTCGATGGTTTCCAGCCGCGCCATTCTTGCCATGAAAAACTGCGCGCCAGGACGTGCAGCAAGATGGTCGACAAGCAATTCGATCTTGCCTCCGCCGGACTCGACAGAAACAGGCTCTCCAACCCGCCCCGAAATTTCAATACCATTTTCTTCGTTGCGCAAACTGAAGCTACCTTCCGCTTCTGCGGTGAGAATGAAATTCTTCCCTTCCAGCTCTTCAGGCACATTGAATACGCTTACCTTTGCCTGTTCTGCACCCCAGACATATCCGCCATAGCCAAAAATTCCCGGATCTGCAATCGCCTTGTTGCGCCGTGCGATCCATTCGCCGATTACGGGAAAATACTTGGGCGTCACCGTAATGTAGAAGCGCCCCCCATCCACCGCACGCGAAACCACCGCGCGAGATCGCAGTACTTCCGTTTCAGAAGCAACGGCGGTTTTTATATCCTGGTTAACCTCGTTGCCGGAAAAGTCGCCGGGAATGTTCTTTAGCCGTCCAACATTGTCGTCCACCTTGATCAGGAGATTTGCCTTGTAGACTGGTGTAGCGATTAACGCATACGTGGTAGCCACAAGTACGACAGCGAGCGCAACACCAGCTATGAGCCATCGATTTTCAGAGAGGAAGGCGAGATACCGCCAGACGTCTATGGAGTTTTCCGAGTCAATGACCGGTTGGACTTGCTGAATAGTCTGAGCCATCGTGTATTTGAACAAAAGGGTTACGAAATAACATTCTCAGTACGTATCAATTCGATCGTCGAGAAACGATGTCTTTTTTTGATCCTATGAGAACGAAGGTATTTTCGTTATGCAACTGCTGTATTTGTTGCCTTCAGCTCCTGATCTCTTACCTGCATTCGCTTCGATGCAAAGAAGCATCTCTACCTCGACAGTAATACTGTACCTGCGAGCCATTAAAAAAATAAGTACGAAATTTTGATAGGTAAGAAGCGAGAATCATTCGATGTATACATTTTTTTGATTCAAGTTCTTTCCATACTTCCGATGGAATTTTTCGTTGCAAATTGCCATTAAAGACGCTTGGCAAAGCGGCGCAACCATTCGCTCTGCCAAGCCCAGATCACTTTCAGGCTTCAATCCGCTTTCAATGGAAAGTCCGCCATTTCCATTGGATGTCAGCACATAGCCATACAGATCAACGATATGGCTCGTTGGCTGGCTTTGCCACATGCGGGCTAGTGTCGAAGGGCTCCTCAGCCGATACCTCGACACGAAGTTCACCGATAGCAATCGTCTGGCCCTTAGGCGAATTCTCGCCACTCACTCGCACGATCGACACCGTAAGTTTTCCCATATCTGCAGGCGCCACATTGGCAAGCGCTGGCGTCGCCTGGAATACAAGGCGCCCAGAGGCGCCATGATGGTGGGAAGCCGCGTCAATTTCGAATGGGCCAACCGTACCGAGCAGATAGTTTTGTTGAGAGGACGATGCATCGCCACTCTGCGGCAGGTTTAAATAAACACTGTAGAAATAGCCTCCGCGCTTTCCCGCGCCCAGCAATCGCACATCGTCAAGAACGATCTGCGCCGATTTATACGGGCCGGGCGCTACTGCAGTGCCTCTCCCGCCGGCAGCAATGGCTTGCAATGCCTGGCTGTCTTCAGCCTGAATAGGCACTTGCACACTCACGGATTTTTCCGAGAGCACTACCCCGCTCGCCCCGCCTAATGAACGCTTACCCTGATCAATGGAACGGGGTGCGACAGCGGGAAATGCGCCTACTGGTGGACGAACAAGCATCCCATTCCCTCCCTGCTGCGTTTGCACGCGCAGAATACCTACGGACTGTGTCTGTGGAGGCAGAGTACTCGGCGGGGTCACATCCGCGTAGTCGGTGCCAACGCGATTAGGGTGATAGCACTGGACACGTGGCAAAGTAAGGTCCGGCGCATACGTAAAGCTGCCGCTCCAATATGGCGATGAAGTCCCAGGAATACCTTTGCCATTCGGCAGCGCCCAAGCGTGCCATAAGCGATCAATGTTTGCGTGGTGCAGGTAAAAAATTGGATCCATCGGTGATTCGAGGTTCGCCATAAAACCACCAATGATGTTATGCACAGGATTATGCGGCCGCGATTCTATAAGCGGCTCGAATGCGTTAACTCTTCCACGTTCAAAATTCCAGACTGTCGATCCGAACGGCGTGAGCGATAGAGCGTTGTAGACGTTCGTGTTAACGCGTGACACATAAAGCGGATTGTTTGTAGCGGGATCTGTAAACTCTGCGGGGATCCTTGGATTCTTGTAATAGTCCCAATAGGGAAGAACAAGATTGTTATTACCAGAAACGATCCTTAATTGCTGTTCAAAATAATATAAATAGCCGCGATGCCAAGCCAGGAAATAGGCAATATCGTGCGGACAATAGTTGATGTGAACATTGGTCCAATAACGCCAACTCCTTCTGTCACTGGGATTGGTATTGGCCCGCATGGACCGTATCGCATCTATGAACGATGCGTAGTTGGGGCTAGACTTGAATTGCTGCCATTCTGGCCGGACGCGTATCGTAGTCTGCGCAAATGCAAATTGCCCGGGAAGCGACGTAAGGGCCAATGCGGACAAAGATGTTTTGACGAAATCACGTCTGCTTATGTACTTGACATGCATGGACAACTCCTGTGGCGTTAGTTAAACAGCTACGGACAAAGCATTGAAAAACTCATTTCATCAATAGGAATAGGAGTTCGTCGCTTCCTTTTGAATGTGATTCTCATCAATAGTGGAAAAGAAGAACGTACTGATGTGCGTGTAAAGAATTTTTCGTAATGCTTGTCGATCTGTTCAAGCTGCCTTAAGCAATTGAGATGCAGACAGGCGGATCCCGAGAGATGGCTTCTGAAAGAATCAGCCCAGCGTCGGAAATAACTGCCATTGAATCGATTGCTTCGCATAAGCACAAACGGAGAGAAGCAGCGATGCTGGATACAAACAAGCCCTGCCATTACAAGAAGGGAGAGAAATTCACACACTTTGTTGAATGGCCGAACAATATCAAGCGCTTGATCATGTGCCAGAGGTAATGCGCCGGACCTGATACCGTTTTTATCCATCTCACTTTTTACGATTTTGCTTTGCCGATATCTTTCAAATCCGCTCTGATTTCCTGCATGGATTGCGCTGTGAATGTCTTATTCCCTCCGAAGAAATCCAAGCGCCATATCCCCGCCACACTACCCACAGTAGGCAAGGCCTCACCAAAGAATAAGTATGGTTTTTTGATGATTTGATTTATCCGCATCGCCGTTTTCATCAGGCGTTTTGATAAATTGACGCCGAGATTCAATCGCTTCCGCGTGAAGCAAATGGCATCAGCGGCAAAACGGAAGACCTGCGGATTCGATGGATCAGGCTGCATCCGGCGATGAGATGTAGCCTGGAAACGGAAAGGGGCGAACAGCGTGGAGGAAATGGCCTGCCCAGCAGGAGTCGAACCTGCGACCTACGGCTTAGAAGGCCGTTGCTCTATCCAACTGAGCTATGGGCAGTGCGAAAACAGCAGAGGAAAACGAAGTGCAGGGCAGACGTAATTCCAAGACTCACCTGCACAGTCGTGCCTCGCATGAAATGTGAGCTTGCGGATATTACATCTAATGACGTGCGGTTTCAATGTCTGTGCCTTACAGGCATCTAAGCTGCTAAGTAAGTAGCGCCACATAAGGACAGACAATTATTGTCGGACTGAAAATTAGCCTGAATTTTTAGCAAGCAGCCGAATAACTACCCGCTATTAAAAACGAACAGCGGAACAGAGCAAGAAGGGAAGAAAAAACAAAAACGCGGTTGTTTGATGGGATAAACCATCAAACAACCGCGTTTTGCATATGCTGGTCGGGGCGAGACGATTCGAACGTCCGACCACCTGATCCCAAATCACACTCAAATACTTTCTGGTATCAAGGTACATGCAGATGTGGCAACAGCCTCTAATCTTTTGCACTCAACAAGAAATATCTACTCAAGGTTTTAATGCCATTTGGTGTTGAAGTAAGTATCAAGTACTCATAAAAAAATCTACGCAGCATCTACTCAAGTTTTGCCAAGTAAGCGAAAAATCTACATACATGACAATCAATCTCGATTCGCCAAGCTTTTTATTACGACTCAAAAGAAAAACCCCGGCACTTAGACCGGGGTTTTTACTGCTCAGTTTTCGTGTAGATATCGTGTAAATCTACGCAGCATCTACATGAAAACCCAATGACCTGACGCTATTGCTTGGGAGTGTCGTAAGTCATTGATTTTATTGGTCGGGGCGGCAGGGTTCGAACCTGCGACCCCCTGATCCCAAATCAGGTGCGCTACCAGGCTGCGCTACGCCCCGAGAAAACAAGCATGATACCGGTCCCGGGCGGGCTGGTCAATTTATAACTGCTGCCAGCAGTAAAATTTATGAACACTCGTCCGGAACAGCGGTTCCAATCCTGCGTATCAGACGGCCACTTTATCGGCAATGCGACGCGCCATCCTGGCGGCGGTATCGGCACAGGGAGCTTCCACCATGACGCGCACAAGCGGCTCCGTGCCGGACGCGCGAATCAGTACGCGCCCGTTATCACCGAGCTCAGCTTCGACCATTTCTTTTTCGGCCTTTACCGCGCTGCTTTTCTGCCAATCGAAGCCGGGAGTAATTTTTACGTTTACCAGGCTCTGGGGGAACAACACCAGCTCGGATGTGACCTGTTCCAATGTCTGGCCACTACGCTTCAACGCTGACAATACCTGAAGCGCCGAGACAATTCCGTCGCCAGTCGTATGCTTGTCAAGAACCAGCAAATGGCCCGAACCTTCTCCGCCAATCAGCCAGCCGCGCTCCTTTAAGACTTCGAGAACATAACGATCGCCAACCTTGGCGCGCGCAAAACCGATGCCCATTTGCCTGAACGCGACCTCCAGAGCCATATTCGTCATCAATGTGCCGACTACCCCCTGAACAGGTGCGGTTGCCATACGGGCCTTGACCATTACGTAAAGCAGTTCATCGCCGTTATAAATCCGGCCGCTTGCATCCACCATCACCAGTCTGTCGGCATCGCCGTCCAGCGCAATGCCAAGATCGGCATTGTTCTCCTTGACTGCAGCAGAAAGCGCTGCCGGTGCCGTTGCACCCACACCGTCGTTGATATTCAGCCCGTTCGGCTGGTTGCCGATCGCGACAACATCGGCCCCCAGCTCGTGAAACACGTCCGGCGCAATGTGATATGCCGCACCGTGCGCGCAGTCCACCACGATTTTCAAGCCACGCAAGTCGAGTTCAGTCGGGAATGTGCTCTTGCAAAACTCGATATAACGTCCCTGCGCATCGAACAAGCGCTTAGCCTTGCCCAGTCGCTCGGAGGATACGCATTCAATGGGCGCATCGAGCGCTGCCTCGATCGAAGCCTCGACGGCATCCGGGAGCTTGTTTCCAGAGGCCGAAAAAAACTTGATGCCGTTGTCGTCATACGGATTATGCGAGGCCGAAATCACGACGCCTGCGGACAAGCGCAATGCCCGGGTCAGGTACGCAATCGCCGGTGTCGGCATTGGCCCTGCCAGCATCACATCGACACCGGCTGCGGCAAAACCTGCTTCGAGCGCAGCCTCAAGCATGTAGCCGGAAATACGCGTGTCTTTGCCGATAAGGACCGTAGGCTTGCTGCTGCCCGCTTCAGCCTGCGCCAGGATCTTTCCGGCGGCATAACCAAGCTTCATGACCAGATCAGGCGTAATCGGTAGCGTCCCTACCCTTCCGCGCACGCCATCGGTGCCAAAATATTTTCGTGTCATCTTATTTATCCTTATGTGCTGCTTTCGACTGCTTGCCAGACCTTGATCGCATCAACCGTTTCGGCCACATCATGGACCCGGACGATCCGTGCACCGTGCGAAACGGCAACCAGTGCCGCCGCTACGCTACCTGCCGTCCTCTGCTCCACCGGCTTGCCGGTAATCGTACCGATCAGGGATTTGCGCGACAGCCCGGCCAGCACTGGCAAGCCGACATCACTCCTGATTTTATCCAAGTGCTTCAATAACCCGAGATTATGCTCCACTGTTTTTCCGAAGCCAAAGCCTGGATCAACGCATAGACGCGTCCTGTCAATGCCGTTTTCTTGCGCGGCCTTTACCCGCTCCTGCAAAAATACAGTAACTTCAGCGGTTACATCGTCGTAATGCGGCGCTTGCTGCATGGTCAACGGGTCTTTTTGCATGTGCATGATACATAACGCACACTCGCTATCCTTGAGAATATCCAGTGCATCAGGTGCTCTGAAGGCGTTAATGTCGTTGACCATGTCAACTCCAGCTACGATCGCCTCGCGCATCACTTCCGGTTTATAAGTATCAATGGAAATCGGTTTGCCGCAATCGCGCAAGGCGTACAGGATCGGCATTACACGCCGCAACTCCTCTTCAAGCGTCACAGGCGGTATGCCGGGCCGTGTCGACTCGCCTCCGATGTCGATAATGTCCACGCCTTCGGCAATCATCTGTTCCGCATGTGACAAGGCAAGGTCGAGTGCATGGAACTGGCCACCGTCAGAAAATGAGTCTGGCGTTACGTTGAGTATGCCCATGACCAATGGCCTTGCATTATTCAACGGCAGGCGATACCGGCCACATTGCAAGTAATCTGTCTTCATCTTTTCCAGAGCAAATAAAAAGGGCGAGGATTGCTCCTCACCCTTTTAACTTTCTTATCGCAGCTGCTTACGCAGGTGCAGTAGCGTTAGGAGATACCCCGCCCGACGTGCTGTCAGACGCAGACCTTTTCGCCGGAATACCAGCCTTCGGCGGTCGCGGCTCATGGCCTTCCATGATGTCATTGATCTGGTCGGCGTCGAGGGTTTCCCACTCGAGCAGCGACTTTGCCATGACTTCGACCTTGTCACGGTTTTGTTCGAGCAGCTGGCGTGACAACGCATATTGTGCGTCCAGAATCAGGCGGATTTCCGTATCGACCTTCTGCTGGGTTGCCTCCGACACGGTTTTAGCCGTCATGCGACCGAAATAGGCATCCTGCTCGCTATCTTCGTAAACCATGGTACCCATTGTTTCCGACATCCCATAGCGAGTTACCATTGCGCGCGCCAGTTTGGTAGCACGCTCAAAGTCGTTGGATGCGCCTGTGGACATCTGATGCATGAAGAGCTCTTCCGCAATACGCCCCCCGAACAGGATGGCGATCTCTTCCAGCATCTTGTCCTTGTACATGTTCACGCGATCATGTTCCGGCAACTGCCAGGTCAAGCCCAACGCATAACCGCGCGGCATGATGGTGACCTTGTGCACCGGATCGGCTTTTGGCAGCAGTTTCGCGACCACGGCGTGACCCGATTCATGGAATGCGGTATTACGACGCTCTTCTTCGCGCATTACTGCAGACTTGCGCTCCGGGCCCATTACGATCTTGTCTTTTGCGTCTTCAAAGTCCTGCATTTCAACGAGACGCTTATTGCGGCGCGCAGCGAACAAGGCCGCTTCATTGACCAGATTGGCAAGATCCGCACCGGAGAAACCAGGGGTGCCACGCGCGAGGATATCTGCCTTCACGTCCGGCGCAATCGGAACCTTGCGCATATGTACATACAGAATTTGTTCGCGCCCCCGGATATCCGGCAAACCCACCATCACCTGACGGTCAAAACGGCCCGGACGCAGCAACGCCTTGTCCAGCACATCCGCGCGGTTGGTTGCAGCAATCACGATGACGCCGGAATTAGCCTCGAAGCCGTCCATCTCCACCAGTAACTGGTTCAAGGTCTGTTCGCGTTCGTCATTGCCACCACCCATGCCGGCGCCGCGATGACGTCCGACTGCATCAATTTCATCAATGAAGATGATGCAAGGGGAATGCTTTTTCGCATTTTCGAACATATCACGCACGCGCGACGCACCGACACCGACAAACATCTCAACAAAATCGGAGCCGGAAATAGTAAAGAACGGCACTTTTGCTTCACCTGCGATTGCACGCGCCAGCAAGGTCTTACCTGTACCCGGAGGGCCAACCATCAAGACGCCACGGGGGATACGTCCGCCCAATTTCTGAAATTTAGTGGGATCACGCAGGAAATCAACCAACTCTTGCACTTCTTCCTTTGCCTCGTCGCAGCCCGCAACGTCAGCAAACGTCACTGTATTACTCGCCTCATCCAGCATGCGCGCCTTGGAGCGGCCGAACGAAAAGGCACCACCTTTGCCACCGCCCTGCATCTGGCGCATGAAAAATATCCAGACGCCGATGAGCAGCAGCATCGGGAACCAGGAGATGAATACTTGAGAGAGGAAGGATTGTTCTTCCGGTTGCTTGACGTCAAATTTGACCCCATTGTTAACCAAATCGCCGATTAAGCCGCGGTCCAGATAAGTCACCGCGGTTTTGATCCGTTTGCCGTCTTGTGTTGTAGCAACAATAGTACGATCTTCGATCGTAGCTTCTCGGATCTGCTTGGCTTTGACTTCATCCAGGAAGTCAGAATAAGGAACCGGCGTTGCGCCGCCAGCCAATGTGCGGCCGTCAAATTGCTTAAAGACGGTAAACAACACCAAGGCGATAACCACCCAGATGGCGGCTTTGGAAAACATATTGTTCACTAGAACTCCTTAGGCGCAGGCGCACCCATTTATACAGCTTGCAAAAATGATTCTACTCGTAATAATCGGCGCTTGCTAGGCTGCATATACTGCTAAAACCCTGAAAATCAAGGATTATCAAGCAGTTAACTATGGCTTATGAAGGGTTTTTGAGTACTTTGCCGAGTAAAAAGATTTCTGAAGACTTGTCCCTGCTCGCTTTGGGCTTCTTGGACATAACGGTTTTGAATTCGCGCTTGAACATCTCAACCAACTGGGTATAGCCGGTCCCGTTGAAACATTTGACGAGCAATGCACCAGAAGGTTTCATATGAGCGCGCGCAAACTCTATTGCCAGTTCAATGATGTTTTCCATGCGCGCCGCGTCCGTTATGGCTACACCAGACAGGTTCGGCGCCATGTCCGACAACACCAGATCAACTTTACGTCCGTCCAGCAAGGCCTCCAGCTGCTCTAGCACTTCCTGCTCACGGAAGTCGCCTTGTATAAAATGCACGTCGGCGATCGGCTCCATCGGCAGCATATCCAGACCAATAATGGTGCCATTGATCCCCCCGCCTGACTGCCCAGCCAGCTTGTTGCGCACGTACTGCGACCAGCTCCCCGGGGTGCAGCCAAGGTCGACAATTACCTGGCCGGGCTTGATCAGCCTTTCATCCTCATCGATCTCTTTGAGCTTGTAAGCCGCGCGGGCGCGATACCCCTCCCTCTGCGCGAGCTTCACGTAAGGATCGTTGATGTGGTCATGCAGCCAGTTTTTATTGAATTTGTTCTTTGCCATTCGCGTAAAATACCGTTTTTAAGGAATTACCAACCATGTTAAAACTGACTCCCGCAGAGCGCAGCGCGCTTCGTGCCGACGCTCACGCGCTCAATCCCGTCGTAATCGTCGGCGAAGCAGGACTGACGCCCAGCGTTCTCAAAGAAATCGATGCGAGCTTGAATGCGCATGGCCTGATCAAGATCCGGGTATTTGGTGATGATCGTGACGCTCGCATTGAAATTTATGAAACGATTTGCGAACAACTTGGCGCCGCGCCAGTGCAGCATATCGGGAAACTGCTGGTGCTCTATCGCCCCAAAAAAGACACTCCGAAAGAACGCAGCGAGAAGCGCGGCAAGGGTCTGCGCGAAGTGACGATTGTAAAACCGAGTCCCAGCGGCACCAAGCGCCCTACCGTTCAGAAAGTCATATTAAAAGGGAACGAGCGGGTTACAGCCGGCGGCAACATCAAACGCGCAAAGCCGCGTCAATCCAGCGCAAAAAAATCCTCACTGGGGCATTAATCTCAAGCGGAGCGTCGAAAAACGCTCCTCAAGCAATGTTCCCTAAAACACAACCGATGACCGCGTCCGACCCCGCCTGCTGTGCCCGCCATATCGTCAGCGCAGCTTCAAGATAAGCGCCACTCCCAGCAGACTCTGGATCAGATAGAACGTACTGGCAACACCATGCAGAATGCCGAACTGCGTTTTTGATGCCGAATCCATTACACCGCCAGGCCCCGCTGCTGCTCGCAAAGCAGTCATAAAGGGCTGCAGGCCAAAATATCCAATCAGGGTGCAAGCCAGCATGGCCATCGCAATCCCTAGCAGATGTTTACTGGCTTTGTCGCCCTTATCTGCTCCCGCAAACTTGATTAAGGCAATTATGGCAAGGGCACAGGCCAGAGAAAGCCAGGCTTCGATACGAAACAGAGTTCCGGCAATCGTTCCGGCCAGAACCCGATCATCCAGGCTTGCGAACAAGGCTGGCGCAACCACATAGCCTACCGTCCACAAGCTGCCGACCCACAAGGTGGCGATCAGCAAGCGTGCACGCATGGCGATCATTGCAAATCAGATGTAACGCACTTCAAGAACTTCATATTCCCGGATGCCGGACGGTGCATTCACTTCCACCATATCCCCTGCATATTTGCCAATCAATGCTCGGGCAATCGGCGAGGTAATCGAGACCTTCTTCTCTTTCAGATCAGCCTCGTCTTCGCCGACGATCTGATAGGTCACTTTCTGACCTGATTCGATGTCTTCCAGATCCACCGTAGACGCAAACACAATGCGCCCTTCCGCATCGAGTACGGTTGGGTCGATAATCTGCGCCGCGCTCAGCTTGCCTTCGAGTTCCGCAATACGCCCCTCGACAAAGCTCTGGCGCTCCTTGGCTGCATCGTACTCGGCGTTTTCGGACAAATCACCCTGCGCGCGCGCTTCGGCAATCGCGTTGATCACGGCCGGACGGTCTTTGGTCTTCAAACGGTGCAACTCTTCTTTTAAAAGTTCTGCACCGCGCTTGGTAATAGGAACTGTACTCATGATTTTCTGTAGACGAAATGAAAACCACAGAGGTCACAAATAACCCCGGGGAAACCCGGAATCGTCTGTGACCTCTGTGGCTAAAGTTTAACTGTAAGGCCTAGTGTAAAGACTTATGCAGGCCTTGTAAATCGTAGACGTGCAGCACATCAAGATGACGCATGCCCTCCACGGCAGCTTCCGCACCGGCGATAGTAGTGTACGTCGTAGCACGCGCCAGCAATGCCGAGGTACGGATCGTACGCGAGTCAATGATGGCGTTACGCTTTTCCTCGACCGTGTTGATGACGAGAACAATCTCGTTGTTCTTGATCATGTCCACAACATGAGGACGGCCTTCGACAACCTTGTTTACTGCTGTCACCGGGATATTGGCAGCACTGATGGCGGCAGCCGTGCCCTTGGTTGCAACCAGCGTGAAGCCGAGTTCGACCAAATCCTTCGCAACCTGCACTGCGCGCGGCTTATCACTGTTTTTCACACTGAGAAATACCTTGCCGGACTTCGGCAACTTGATGCCAGCGCCCAGCTGCGATTTGACGAAGGCCTCACCGAAGGTTTTGCCAACGCCCATCACTTCGCCGGTCGATTTCATTTCCGGGCCAAGGATGGTATCAACGCCAGGGAATTTGTTGAACGGGAACACCGCTTCCTTGACGCTATAGTACGGCGGCACAACTTCTTCCATGATGCCTTGGCTGTCCAGCGACTGGCCGACCATGCAGCGTGCGGCAATTTTCGCCAGTTGCAGACCGGTGGCTTTTGAAACGAACGGTACAGTACGCGAAGCGCGCGGATTTACTTCCAGCACGTAGACAATATCCTTTACCTTCCCTTCGACCTCTTGCTGCTGGATCGCAAACTGCACGTTCATCAGGCCCACCACGTTCAGTCCTTTCGCCATCAGCGCGGTCTGGCGCTTAAGCTCATTGATGGTTTCCTTCGACAGCGAATACGGTGGCAGCGAACAGGCGGAATCACCCGAGTGCACGCCGGCCTGCTCAATGTGCTCCATCACGCCGCCAATGAAAGTACGCTTGCCGTCTGACAGGCAGTCGACATCGACTTCGATTGCATCGTTCAGGAAGCGGTCGAGCAACACCGGCGAATCATTCGACACCTTGACCGCTTCACGCATGTAGCGCTCAAGATCGCGCTGTTCATGCACGATTTCCATTGCGCGGCCACCGAGCACATACGACGGGCGCACAACAAGCGGATAGCCAATCTCTTGCGCCAGACGCAGCGCATCTTCTTCAGTGCGCGCGGTGCGGTTTGGCGGCTGACGCAAACCCAGGTCCTGCAACAGTTTCTGGAAACGCTCGCGGTCTTCCGCAGCATCAATCATGTCGGGCGAAGTACCGACGATGGGAACGCCGTTGGCTTCCAAGTCGAGCGCGAGCTTGAGCGGCGTCTGGCCGCCGTATTGCACGATCACGCCATACGGCTTTTCCTTGTCGACGATTTCCAATACGTCTTCCAGCGTCAGCGGTTCGAAATACAAGCGATCGGAGGTATCGTAGTCGGTGGAAACCGTTTCCGGGTTGCAGTTGACCATGATAGTTTCGTAACCATCTTCGCGCATCGCCAGCGCGGCATGCACGCAGCAGTAATCGAATTCGATACCCTGACCGATACGGTTCGGACCACCGCCGAGCACCATGATCTTCTTCTTGTCGGTCGGATGGGATTCGCACTCTTCCTCATAGGTTGAGTACATGTACGCAGTCCGGGTCGCAAATTCTGCAGCACAAGTGTCGACACGCTTGTACACCGGACGCACACCCAGTTCACGGCGCTTTTCACGCACCGCTTTGTCAGTGGTCTTCAGCAGCTTGGCGAGGCGACGATCGGCGAAGCCTTTTTGCTTGAGCCTGAACAAGGTGGTTTTATCGATCGCATCAAGCGTCTGCTGTTCCAGCCACAACTCGATATCGACGATTTCCTTGATCTGCACCAGGAACCACGGATCGATATGCGTAAGTTGATGCACCTCGTCCAAGGAGAAGCCCTGGGCAAACGCATCACCGACGTACCAGATGCGTTCAGGTCCCGGTTCGCCGAGCTGCTCTTCGATTGTTTCGCGATCGGTGGTCTTTTCATTCATGCCATCGACGCCGACTTCAAGGCCACGCAGCGCTTTCTGGAACGACTCCTGGAACGTGCGGCCTATTGCCATCACCTCGCCCACCGATTTCATCTGGGTGGTCAGGTGGCTGTCGGCAGCCGGAAATTTTTCAAAGGCAAAGCGCGGCACCTTGGTGACGACATAGTCGATGGTCGGCTCGAAGGATGCCGGTGTTGCGCCGCCGGTGATCTCGTTACGCAATTCATCGAGTGTAAAACCGACCGCCAGCTTGGCCGCGACTTTCGCGATCGGAAAGCCGGTTGCCTTCGATGCCAAGGCAGACGAGCGCGACACGCGCGGATTCATTTCGATGACGATCATGCGACCATCCGCCGGGTTGACCGCGAACTGCACATTGGAGCCGCCTGTATCGACACCGATCTCGCGCAGCACCGCGAGCGACGCGTTGCGCATGATCTGGTATTCCTTGTCGGTCAGCGTCTGCGCCGGCGCAACGGTGATCGAGTCGCCAGTATGCACGCCCATCGGATCAAGGTTCTCGATCGAGCAAATGATGATGCAATTGTCTTTCTTGTCGCGCACCACTTCCATCTCAAACTCTTTCCAGCCGATCAGCGATTCCTCGATCAGCAGTTCGGAGGTCGGCGATGCTTCCAGGCCGCGTTTGCAGATGGTTTCGAATTCTTCCGGGTTGTACGCAATACCGCCGCCAGTGCCGCCCATCGTAAACGACGGGCGGATGATGACCGGGAAACCCAGCTCTTTTTGGACTGCCCATGATTCTTCCAGCGTGTGCGATACGCCGGAACGTGCGGAACCGAGACCGATCTTGGTCATCGCTTCCTTGAACTTGGAGCGGTCTTCCGCCTTGTCGATCGCTTCCGGCGTGGCGCCGATCAGTTCGCATTTGTACTTTTCCAGCACGCCGTTGCGGTGCAGGTCGAGAGCGCAATTCAGCGCCGTTTGTCCGCCCATGGTCGGCAGGATTGCGTCCGGGCGCTCCTTGTCGATGATCCGTTCCACAACTTGCCAGGTGATTGGCTCGATGTAGGTCACATCGGCCATCTCCGGATCGGTCATGATCGTAGCCGGATTGCTATTGACAAGAATGACGCGATACCCTTCCTCACGCAACGCCTTGCACGCCTGTGCGCCGGAATAGTCGAATTCGCAAGCCTGGCCGATGATGATCGGGCCGGCGCCAATAATCAGAATGCTTTTAATGTCTGTACGCTTAGGCATTTTTGTGTTTCTCCATCATCGCCACGAAGCGATCAAACAAGGGGGCGACGTCATTCGGTCCGGGCGATGCTTCAGGATGCCCCTGGAAGCAAAATGCCGGCTTATCGGTGCGGGCGAAGCCTTGCAGCGAACCATCGAACAGCGACACATGCGTAACACGGCAGTTGGCCGGCAACGACGATGCGTCAACGGCAAAGCCATGGTTCTGGGAGGTGATCATCACCTGCTTGGTATCGAGATCCTGAACCGGATGGTTTGCACCGTGGTGGCCAAATTTCATCTTCAGCGTTTTTGCTCCGGACGCCAGCGCCATGATCTGGTGACCGAGGCAAATGCCGAAGGTCGGGATACCCCGGTCAATCAGTTCTTTGGTGGACTTGATTGCGTAATCGCACGGTGCCGGATCGCCAGGGCCGTTCGCCAGGAAAATCCCGTCGGGATTCAACGCCAGCGCATCTTCAGCAGTCGCCTGTGCCGGCAACACGGTAATCTTGCAGCCGCGCTCTGCCAGCATGCGCAGGATGTTGCGCTTCACGCCATAGTCAAAAGCGACCACATGGTATTTCGGCGCGGCTTGCTGGCCGTAACCCTGACCAAGTTTCCATTCAGATTCTGTCCAGACATAGGGCTTGGTGGTTGAAACCACCTTTGCCAGATCCATACCAGCCAATCCGGGGAACGACCGCGCCAGAGCGATGGTTTTCTCGGCATCGGTTTCACCGACGACAATCGCACCGTTCTGTGCGCCCTTTTCGCGCAAAATACGGGTCAGTTTGCGGGTGTCGATGCCAGCGATGCCGACGACGTTCTGTGATTTCAGGTAATCCGACAGGCTGCTGGTCGAGCGGAAGTTCGAAGTCAGCAGCGGCAGATCCTTGATGATCAAGCCGGCAGCGTGGATTTTGGTGGCTTCGACGTCTTCTTCATTGACGCCGACGTTGCCGATATGCGGATAAGTCAGCGTGACGATTTGATTGCTGTAGCTGGGGTCGGTCAGAATTTCCTGGTAGCCGGTAATGGCCGTGTTGAACACGACTTCGCCGGTCGTATGACCGGAAGCACCAATTGAAAAACCCTGAAAAATCGACCCATCTGCAAGCGCTAGGATGGCCGGAACTGATTGGCCAGAAAAAAATGGCAGCAAGGGTAACTCCTGAGATGGTTACCGCCGCTGCGCCGCGCCAGAACGACCGCCGACCGAACGGCTTGCGCTGGTTGTCGTGGGTCTTTTCGGGACGTGATGGAAGGGGTATGCGCTACGGCGGACTGAATTAGTTAAACCCCGAGATTATAGCCGAGAACCCCTTGCCCTGCAAATTTGTAAGCTTCCGGTAAGAAGGCGCCCAACGTGCTCGCAATGCTGCCTGGCCAGGGCAAAAGCGACGTCAAACAATCGCGTCAACATCCGCACAATGCTTCTGCATGACCGCCATGCTCCCTGCCTTAGCCATCTTCACTGGCGGGCATCAATGTTTATTCTGCTGCAACGCCAGATCAACCAACGTCCGCAACTCTGCCGGGAGGTTGCTCAGGTAAGAAGACACTTCCTCTTCCCTGCCCTCCCGGATCAACTGGACAAGCCTGGACAACTCCGGGGAAGCAATGCCAGCAGCATCTTTGACCTCGCATGTCGATGGCAGCTTTTCACCACGCCTGAGCGCTGCTTCCTCTTCGCCCCCAATGACGCCGGTAATGCCGCTGCTAAGCCCCATCAATGCCCGCCGATGGGCAGCCGCGAGCATTGCCTCGTGATTCGGAGGGCCACCCTTGATATCTACGTCACTCAATGACGCCAAGCCGCAGCTGGCAATAAACGACATGCGCTCGCTCTTTACAAGGTGGACACTGGCAATCGCCCGGCAAATTCGGTGCGCAAATGTGCGGGCGGCATCGAAATTAATGCCGCCCGTTATAAGCATGAATTCTGCCTCCCCGCTTTTTGCGACATGATCGGTCTGTCTTACGGTACGCCGCAAAAGCTGTCCGATCGCATCGATCACTCTCGCGGGCGGCGCAGAAGCAACACCTTGGAGCCCGTTGTGTTTCAAACCGACGCAAACACCAAGAACGACAAAGTTTTTCTTATTCTTCAACGCATTCGTCAGAAGGGCTTCTGCGTAGGCATTCAGCGTTTCTGCCGGGGGCAACGGCAGCTCGGAGCCAGTGGAGGCATCCTGCACCAGCGCCTCCAGCGTACGCTCGAATTCACGTTGGGTAGCAATCAGAGACGACAGGATATCTAGCCGCGACAGCAATTGCGCGGTGTCCATCCCCTTGGTTATCAGGTCGGTTGCGCCGGCGGCTATGACACGCTCCCGCTCTTCATTTTCGTCACTACCCGATACAACGACGACTGGAATTTCACGTATACGGCTGATCTTCGAGCTGCGAATTCGCTGCAACAGGCCGTAACCGTCCAGTTTCGGCATGGCCAAGTCGGTAATGACCACGCGAATACTCGGGTCGATGAGCAGGGTTTCCCAGGCTTGTTCGCCATCCAGCGCCTCGCGGAATTCAAACATTCCTTCGATATGCTTGATCAAGGTCGCCCGGACGATGCGCGAATCGTCCGCAATCAATACGCGCGGTTTGACGGATATGTCCATTAAGCTTTGGTTTGTCATGCCTTTTGGAAAACTGCGGGTTTCAACAAGCATACCGCCGCACAACATTTTTTGACAGTACTTAGCAATTCTCTTAGAGTGCAGCTGTATCTTTTATTGATATTGTAAAAATGGCTACACCTCACCCACATTTTCGACTCCGTACGTGCGCGATTATTTGCGCCCTCGGCTTCGCCATGTCTGGTGCAGTGCATGCCGCAGAACCCGCAGAGCCGGAATCAAAAGCCTTGAGCACGCTACAGGACTTGCGGAACCGCGCCTCCGAACTGGCGATGCGCGCAGTCGGAATGATCGGCATCCGCTATAAATTTGGCGGCACCGCGCCCGAAAGCGGTCTGGATTGCAGCGGACTGGTGCGTTATTTATTCAAGGATGTATGGGGTACCGACCTGCCACGCACATCAGAAGAAATCAGCCGGGTGGGTGAACAGGTTGATACACATGACTTGCAGCCGGGAGATCTGGTCTTCTATAACACCCTTAGGCGCGCTTTTTCGCACGTCGGCATCTATTTGGGCGACAACAAGTTCATTCATTCCCCCTCGACCGGCGGACAAGTTCGCATCGAAAGTATGGATGTGGGCTACTGGAAGAGCCGCTTCAACGGCGCGCGCCGCATTAATCAGCAGGAATAAGCGGCATTGGCGCGACTTGCGCGCTATCAATGTTCGCGTTTCAGGTTCAACTTGCGCTTGATGTCGGGCATGGCTGCGGTAGCCGCCTGCTCCCCTGCCAGAATCGCCATATTCCTGCCGTTAAAGTCGTTTCCTTTCATGCCACCGAGGCGCGGCTGAATCACGATGTCCGCATCTTTCAACTCATGCTGGTTAATACTTTGCCCCATGATGGCGAAAGTCTGCAGCAAGACATCGACGGAACTGGTGGAAGGCTGCGCTTCCGGTTGCGAGGAAATATTGACGGCAATAACAAAATCCGCGCCCATTTCCCTTGCAAATCTCACCGGCACAGGGGACACCAGCCCGCCATCCACATACAGATGATCACCGATCCGAACTGGCTGGAAGACGCTGGGCACTGCAGATGAAGCGCGTACCGCTGCGCCTGTGTTTCCTCTTTGAAATAAAATCGGCAATCCGCTGTTCAGGTCCGTGGCAACTGCACCGAAGCGGATTTTCAGCTTTTCCAAAGGAAGTTGATTGACTGTCCGGTTGACATAGTTTTGCAAGGCTTCGCCTTTGAGAACGCCGGTCGATTTGGCAAATAAGGGCACGGACCAATCAGAGATGGCCGCTTCGTCCATGTCCAGCGCCAGCTTATGCAGGGCGAAGCCATTATTGCCGGCTGCGTACAGCGCTCCCACCAGACTGCCCGCGCTGGTGCCAACCACAATGTCCGGCACAATCCCCTGGGCTTCGAGCGCCTTGATTACGCCGATATGCGCAAATCCGCGTGCCGCGCCGCCTCCCAGGGCAAGTCCTATCTTGATCTGGCGCGGCGCCTTCGATTCCGTCGCGGGTGGAAGATTCGGCGGTGTGACCGTGGTACAGCCGGCCAGATAAACGAGTATGGATAGAAGAAAAACCAGCGAGGATCGTGTCATGGATAAGGTGCGGTTGGGCTAGGTGGCGCAGAAACATTCGGGGAAATGGCATTGTAATAGATATGCCCGAAAGAAATTTCCAGCCAAATTGAGAATGATTCCTGTTTATGCAAAAACCCGATATACTTTCCACCGTATTGCAAATCATTCTCAATAAGGACCTTCGATGAAACCCTCCCTCAAACAGATTGCTTTCGCCGTTCTAAGCGTTATAGCTGCGACCTCAGCCCAATCGCAGGAAAACGTATTGAATCTGTATTCTGCACGCCATTACCAGACTGATGAGCAGCTGTACTCCAATTTCACCAAACAGACCGGCATCAAGCTCAATCGTATTGAGGCGGACGACAATGCGTTGGTCGAACGCCTGAAGAATGAAGGGAAGAACAGCCCGGCCGACGTTATTTTGCTGGTCGATGCAGCCCGACTATGGCGGGCGCAGATTGATGGCATGTTCCAGCCGGTAAAGTCCAAGGTGCTCGATGCTCGCATCCCGCCCAATTTGCGCGGCAAGGATGATGGCAAAGGTGCGGAATGGTATGGATTTTCCACACGTGGCCGCATCATTGTTTATAACAAGGCGAGCGTAAAACCGGAGGATGTGCCCACATACGAATCGCTGGCCGATCCAAAGAACAAGGGCAAGGTTTGCACCCGGTCCGGGTCGCATCCGTACATGCTGTCGATGATCGGCTCCATGATCGAACGCAATGGCGAGGCCGCAACAGAGAAATGGGCGCAGGGCATGGTCGCCAACTTCGCCCGTCCGCCGCGCGGTGGCGATACCGACCAGATCAAGGGAGTGGCGTTGGGCGAATGCGGTGTTGCGGTCGCCAACACTTATTACTATGCGCGTCTGCTGCGTTCCACCAAGCCGGAAGACAAGGAAATGATGAGCAAGGTTGGCTTTATATGGCCAAACCAGCAGACCTCCGGCGTGCACATGAACATCACCGGCGGCGGTGTGGCGAAGAACGCGCCGCATCGCGAGGCAGCGGTGAAATTCCTGGAATACCTTGCCAGCGACGAGGCGCAGGCTTATCTCGCTAACGGCAACAATGAATGGCCGGTCGTGCCGTCAGCAGTGGCAAAGAACCCGACGCTGGAATCGCTCGGCAAATTCAAGGCCGAGAATGTATCGATTGCCTCGATCGGCAAGAACCAGATCGCCGCACAGCGCATTTTGGACCGTGTCGGTTACAAATAAGCGGTAATTTCCGGATGGTCGGAATTGGCTGCAGAGTCAGCCGATTCCGACTATTCCTTCTTTCCCTGCCTTATGCCTCGGAGATCGCCTTCTTCGGAAATTTCGCCGTAAAGGTGCTTCCTTTGCCCGCCTCGGACTCGATCGCGAGCACGGCACCATGGCGTAACAACACATGCTTCACAATTGCCAGGCCGAGGCCGGTACCGTGGGTTTCGCGCGAGCGGCTCTTGTCGACACGATAAAACCGTTCCGTCAAACGCGATATGTGCTCAGGGCGGATGCCGATACCGGTATCCTGCACGGTGAACTGCGGCCCCTCTTCCGCCATTTTCCAGCTTAGCCGGATCGTTCCATGTTCCGGCGTGTAGCGCACGGCGTTGGATGCAAGGTTGCCGAATGCACTGCGCAATTCCTCGGTGCCGCCCTTGAGGTCCGGGCCATCAATGTCGAGCGTAATGCTGTGCCGGCCACCCGATAACGCCATTGCCTCCTGATGAATCTGCCCCAGCAGGGTGTGAATATCGACCCGTTCCGGGCGCAGCGGATAATCGATCGATTCCAGCCTCGTCAGCGTCAGCATGTCCTCAACCAGATTCTGCATACGCTGCCCCTGCTCGCCCATCAGCTTCAGGTGGGCCATACGGGTCTGCAGTTCAAGATTCGGCTGGCTCTGGGCGATTTCCAGAAAGCCGTTAATCACTGTCAGCGGCGTGCGCAATTCATGCGAGGCATTGGCGATGAAATCGCGCCGCATCATGTCGATGCGCTCGGCATCGGTCACGTCATGGGTGACAAGAATCTGGCGCCGGTTCTCGAAGGGAATAATCTGGAAAATCAGCTTCCGCCCTCTGAGGTTCAGCGTCAGCGGCTGTTCGTAGCGCCCGAGGATGATGTAGTCGATGAAATCGGGGCTTCGCACCAGGTTGGTGACGCGCATGCCCTTGTCGCGGTCAAGCTGCAGGCCAAGATGCTGTTCCGCCGCCGGATTGCACCATTCCAGAAACAAGACGTCATCCATGATGGCTACACCGTCCGGCAACAGGGTCATTGCCTGCCGAAAACGCGCCAGCCACTCGGTCAGCTCCATGCGGTTTTTCTCGTCATCGCGTCGCAGCTTGTACAGGCGAGAAAAAATGTCGGTCCATGCGCCCCACCCGTCCGGCAACTTCACGCTGCCCGGATTCTCAAGCCAGTCCGACAGCTGGCTGAGGTAGCGCAACTGCACGATCAAGGCAATGCACACGCCGATCAGTGCGCCCGCAAGGCCAATCAAGGGACCGAAGAAATACCAGAGGATGCCGCCGCCAAGCAGAATGAAAAACAGGCGCAGGCCAGCTGGAATCCAGAATAACAGGTGGGGGCTCATGGGCAGAATTCGTTATTTTTTTTCGGACAACATATAACCCACGCTGCGCACAGTCTTGATCAGCGACTCGGCATCCTTCAGCGCCTTGCGCAAGCGAAGTACATGGACGTCGACAGTGCGCTCTTCGATGACAACATGATCGCCCCACACCTTGTCCAGCAACTGGCTGCGTGAAAACACGCGGTCCGGATGCGCGAGGAAGAATTTCAACAGCTTGAATTCGGCATGCCCAATGTCGATTTTTTCATCATGCAGAGACACCGAACAACTGACGGGATCAAGTTTTACCGGTCCGGCTGCCATTGTGCTTTGCGCATGCTCCGGGCTCTTACGCCGCAACAGCGCCTTAATGCGTGAAGTCAGTTCGCGTGGCGAGAACGGCTTGGTAATGTAATCGTCTGCGCCGGTGTCGAGTCCGGCAATCTTGTCCTCTTCCATGCTTTTTGCGGTCAGCATGATGACGGGCAGGCCGTTCAACTGGCGGTCGGCACGGATGCGCGACAGCAGGCGCAGTCCGGACTGATCGGGCAGCATCCAGTCCAGAAGCACCATGTGAGGTGTGCGGCGCTGGATAAATTCCCATGCCTCTGCCGTGCTGTTCACAGCAAAGGTGTTCCAGCCCGCTTCCCTGAGCGTAAATGTCACCAGTTCGACGATCGATGGTTCGTCTTCAACAATAAGGATAGTGGTTTTATCGACTGCCATATTCAGACTGAACTGTCGGGTTTTGTGTGAATGTAGTCAGTATGACGGATATCCCTACCTTCGACGATATACACCACGTACTCGGCAATGTTCTTTGCATGGTCGCCGATACGCTCGATCGCCTTCGCACTCCATAGTGTATCGAGGGCCGCCGAAATGGTGCGCGGGTCTTCCATCATGAAGGTAATCATCGTGCGCAGAATCGATCGGAACTCGTGATCGATGGCTTCGTCATGACCGAGGATTTTGGCTGCCTGCCGGCCGTCGAGGCGGGCGAAGGCGTCCAGCGCATCATGCAGAAAATTGGCGGCATTCGCGGCAATCACGCGAATCGACTCGTAATGATTCAGCGCGCCTACAGTTCCGCGCTCATGCATGTTCTTCGCGGTGCGCGCAATCTTGGTCGATTCATCGCCGATACGCTCCAGATCGGTAATTATCTTGAGCGTGGCGATCACGGTGCGCAGATCGTTGGCAGCCGGTTGGCGCTTGACGATCAGATGGCCGCAAATATCGTCGAGCGAAACTTCAAGACGGTTGACCTCTTCATCGGCCTTGATCACCTGTTCGGCCTGCGCGACGTTGCCGGTGCGGAAACAAGCGATCGCATCGTTGAACTGGCTCTCCACCATTCCGCCCATCTGCAATACCTTTGACCTGATTGCTTCGAGATCCATGTCATATTGTTTTGACGAGTGGTCGCCTGGCATCATCTTCTCCTGAATAATCTGTAATGGTGCATGAAAAACACGGATGCGGACAACTCAGCCGAAACGGCCGGTAATGTAGTCCTGCGTTTCCTTCTTTGCGGGGTTCATGAAGATCTGGTCGGTCTCACCGAACTCCACCAGTTCGCCCAGATACATATAGGCGGTGTAGTCTGAACAGCGTGCAGCCTGCTGCATGTTGTGTGTGACGATTGTGATCGTGTAATCCTCTTTCAGCTCGGCGATCAGCTCTTCGATCTTCGCCGTCGAGATCGGATCAAGAGCCGAGGTCGGTTCGTCCAGCAACAGCACGTCCGGCTTGACCGCGACACCGCGCGCGATGCAGAGCCGCTGCTGCTGACCGCCCGACAGGCTAAGACCGCTTTGCTTCAGCTTGTCCTTGACTTCGCCCCATAGCGCAGCCTTCTTCAGCGCCCATTCGACACGCTCATCCATCGCGCCTTTCGACAAGTTTTCATACAGGCGCACACCGAAGGCGATGTTTTCGTAGACTGACATCGGAAACGGCGTCGGCTTCTGAAACACCATGCCAACCTTTGCGCGCAGCATGTTGACGTCCTGCCCCGGATCGAGGATGTTGCGGCCGTTGTACATAATTTTGCCCTCGGCGCGCTGGCCTGGGTACAGATCGTACATGCGGTTCAGGGTGCGGAGCAAAGTCGATTTGCCGCAACCGGACGGGCCGATGAAGGCCGTCACTTTCTTCTCGTGGATGCTCAGGTTGATGTTTTTCAGCCCCTGAAAATTCCCGTAGAAAAAATTCAGGTCGGAGATTTCCAGAGTAGTTTTCTGCTGCTGCATTGGTGTCGATTGGATATTCATGTTAATTCGGGACCTTCTGGCTAAACAGGGTGCGCGAAAGGATATTCAGTGCCAGCACGCCAAAGGTAATCAAGAGCGCACCGCCCCATGCGAGCGCACGCCAGTTGTCATACGGGCTCATTGCGAACTGGTAGATTACAACCGGCAAGTTCGCCATCGGCGCATTCATATTGGCGCTGTAGAACTGGTTGTTCAGCGCGGTGAACAGCAACGGTGCGGTTTCACCGGAAATACGGGCGACCGCTAACAACACGCCGGTGATGACACCGGCCTTCACCGCGCGCAGGCGCACCATCATTGCGACTTTCCAGCGCGGTGCGCCGAGAGAGAAGGCCGCCTCGCGCAAGCTGTTCGGTACCAGCTTGAGCATATTGTCGGTAGTCCGCACGACGACCGGAATCGCAATCAGGGAAATTGCAAATGTGCCAGCCCAGCCGGAAAAGTGCTTCACGTTCGCAACGTAAATTGCATACACGAACAGGCCGATGACGATTGACGGCGCCGACAGCATGATGTCGGTAACAAAACGCGTGACTTGTGCGACCCAGCTCTCTTCACCGTATTCCGCGAGATACATGCCAGCGAGGATGCCGATGGGCGTGCTGATTAGCGTTGCCGCGCCCACCATCAACAGGCTGCCGACGATCGCATTCATCAAACCGCCGCCGTCGCTGCCGGGCGCGGGCGTAGTCTCGGTAAATATTGACACGCTGAGCGCACCCACGCCCTTGATCAGCAGCGTCAAGAGAATCCACCCGAGGAAAAACAGGCCAACGGCCATCGCCGCTACGGATAACGCAATACCGAAGCGATGCATCCACAGGCGCTTGCGGTAGACGGGATTCATTGCTTCGGGATTCATGACTTCGTTCCTTCCTTGCGTGACATGCCCATCAACATGAGCTTTGCAACCGATAGCACGATAAAGGTGATAACAAAAAGGATCAGGCCGAGCGCGAACAACGACGACACATGCAGCGTGGATTCGGCTTCGGCGAATTCATTTGCAAGCGTGGACGCGATGCTGTTACCGGGTGCGAACAGCGACCATGACAGCTTGTGCGCATTACCGATCACGAAAGTGACAGCCATGGTCTCGCCGAGTGCGCGGCCCAGACCAAGCATCACGCCGCCGACCACACCGGTCTTTGTATAAGGAAGTACTACCTTGCGCACGACTTCCCATCGGGTGCAGCCGAGGCCGTAGGCCGATTCTTTCAGCACAGCGGGGACAATCTCGAACACGTCGCGCATCACCGATGCGATGAACGGAATGATCATGACGGCGAGAATCAGTCCCGCAGTCAGAATGCCGATGCCCATCATCGGGCCGGTGAACAGCTGTCCGATTACCGGCAACTGCCCGAGCGTCTTGCGCAGGATGGGTTGAACGTAGTCGCCAAACAGCGGTGCGAAGATAAACAGGCCCCACATGCCGTAAATAATGCTCGGCACGCCCGCAAGCAATTCGACCGCAGTACCCAGCGGACGGCGCAGGCGGGCGGGGCAGATTTCAGTCAGGAACAGCGCGATGCCGAAGCTGATCGGGAAAGCAATCAGCAGCGCGATCACCGAGGTCGCAACCGTACCGACGATAGCGATCAGCGCGCCATACTGGTCGTTGACCGGATCCCATTCAATGGTAGTGATAAACGCTGGGCCGAATTCCTTAAGCGCCGGCCAGGCGCCGATGATGAGGGAGATGATGATCCCAACCAGGACCACCAGCACGCTCAGCGCGAAAAGAAGCGTGACTTTATGAAACAGAAAATCCTGAAGCCGCTGCATGCGCATGGTGGATACCATCGCCTTGGCAGCGGCTTGCTGTTCATTGATTTTCTGTTCGCTATTTGTAATTGGCGCCACTATCGAGGAAGAGTTTGCATTCATAAGCCGGATGCCAATAAAGGCAATTGAGGCAGCGCCCGATGCCACCTGCAGAGCACGTGAATCGCATCGGGACGCCAGCCTTGGGATACTTGCTTGCTGCGCTACGAATTACCAGATCGCCTTGCCAGAAGCATCCTTCAGTTGCGACTTCCATGCATCCTGCACCAGCTTGACTACCGGTGCCGGCATGGAAACATATTCCAGTTCGGTTGCCATGGTGCCGCCGTTCTTGAATGCCCACTCAAAGAACTTGAGCACTTCCTTGCCTTTTGCTGCGTCGGCTTGTGCCTTATGCATGAGGATGAAGGAAGCGCTGGTCATCGGCCATGCTGCCTTTCCCGGCTGTTCGGTCAGGACGATCGCAAAGCCCGGCGTCTTGGCCCAGTCGGCGCCTGCCGCTGCCGCCTTGAAGGTTTCATCATCCGGCTGGACGAACTGGCCGTCACGGTTCTTCAACTGCGTGTGTGCAATCTTGTTGCGCTTTGCATAGGCATATTCGACGTAACCAATTGAATTCTTGATGCGCTGGACGTTGGCCGCGACACCTTCATTGCCCTTGCCGCCCACACCGACCGGCCATTTGACCGCTGTACCTGCACCAACCTTGTCCTTGAATTCCGGATTGACCTTCGCCAGGTAATCGGTGAACACGAAGGAAGTGCCGGAACCGTCGGCACGGTGGACCACGGTAATGTCTTCAGCCGGCAGCTTGACGCCTGCATTCAGCGAAGCGATTTCCGGTGCATTCCATTTCGTAACCTTGCCAAGATAGATGTCGGCCAGCACCTGGCCAGTCAGCTTCAGTTGGCCGGGAGCCACGCCATCCAGATTCACCACCGGAACGACGCCGCCCATGATGGCCGGGAATTGCATCAGACCTTCCTTTTCCAGCTCGTCTGCCTTCAGCGGCATGTCGGATGCGCCGAAATCGACGGTCTTGGCCTTGATCTGCTTGATACCGCCGCCGGAACCGATCGACTGGTAGTTCAGACCGTTGCCGCTGGCCTTTTTATATTCTTCTGCCCACTTGGCATAGATCGGATACGGAAAAGTTGCGCCGGCGCCGGTGATATCGGCAGCCACTGCAGAGGAAAACATTACTGCGGAACCGGCAGCCAAGGCTACCGATGCAAGGAATTTGTTCAGTCGCATATCTGCTCCATGAAAGGTTGTCAAAGTAAGACAGTGCGAACTCTAGCCAAGAAATGTGACGACTATATGACAGAGACAAAACAGCATGTCATAAAGTGCCGGCCGCATGGATTTCCTGTCATCAGATTGTCATATTGCCGTCCTACACTCCGGGTAAAATCAATGCAGGAACTGGACAATGGACAAAAAAACAATAATACGTATTTCTCCCGATGTGTCGCCCGCAGATATCTATCTCAACCGCGAATTGTCACAGCTTGCCTTCAACAGTCGCGTCCTGGCGCAAGCGGAAGATCGCAACCTGCCGGTGCTGGAACGACTGCGTTACCTCTGTATTGTCAGCAGCAACCTGGATGAACTTTTTGAAGTGCGCCTTGCCAGCCTGCTTGCGCATAAGCGCATAGAAGGCGCGAAATCCGACCCGCCGGCCTTGGTTGCGGCTTTAAGCCAGACGAGTGCCGAATGCCACAGGATTGTGGAGCGACAATATGAACTGCTGAATGTGGAAATCCTGCCCCAACTGTCGGCAAACGGCATTCACCTTCTGCGCCATGCGGAGCGCAATGAAGCGCAACGCGCCTGGGTCAAGGAATATTTCGAAAAGGAAGTACGCCCGCTGCTAACCCCAATCGGCCTGGATCCCGCCCATCCCTTTCCCCAAGTAGTAAACAAGAGCCTGAACTTCATTGTCGAGCTGTCCGGCAAGGATGCGTTCGGTCGCGGTACAGCAATTGCGATTTTGAAAGCTCCGCGCGTATTGCCGCGGGTTATCCGCCTGCCGGACGAGCTTTCTTCCAACGGCATTTCTTTTTGCCTTCTATCGTCCGTCATCCATGCGCACATCACCGATTTGTTTACCGGCAGAGAAGTGATTGCTTATTCCCAGTTTCGTGTCACTCGCAACAGCGACTTGTGGGTTGATGAAGAAGAAGTCAAGAATCTGCGCCAGGCACTACAGACGGAATTGCAGAGTCGTCAGTTCGGCTTTGCGGTACGGCTTGAAGTCGCACGCAACTGCCCTTCTCATCTCTCCGACTTCCTGTTGGACCAGTTTTCCATCGACAAGAGCCGGCTGTATGCCGTGGACGGGCCTGTCAATATGGTGCGCCTGCTGGAACTGATCAATACCGTGCAGGAACCGGAGCTGCATTTCCCATCGTTTTCTCCTGGCCTGCCATCCTCGCTGGCTGACGGCGACATGTTTTCCCTGTTGAAGAAGCGCGATGTGCTGTTGCACCACCCTTTCCAGTCCTTTCAGCCGGTGGTGGAATTCATACGGTCGGCAGCACTCGATCCGAACGTGGTCGCGATCAAGCAGACCATCTATCGCACCGGCATGAATTCCACGTTAATGGAATCGCTGATCACCGCTGCCCAGCTCGGCAAGGAAGTAACCGTGATCGTCGAATTGATGGCCCGTTTCGATGAGGAAGCGAACATCAACTGGGCAGAGCGGTTGGAGCGCGTCGGTGCACAGGTGGTGTATGGCGTGGTCGGGTTGAAGACACATGCAAAGCTCGCCTTGGTATTACGGCGCGAAGGCGGCGAACTGCGTCATTACGCTCACCTTGGCACAGGGAATTATCATCCGACCACGACCAAGTTCTATACCGATTTCGGCCTGTTGACCGCGCACCCGGGACTGACTGCCGAAGTCAATGAAATCTTCATTCACCTGACCAGCCTGACCAAGCCGAAGAAACTCGCCTATCTCTGGCTGGCGCCATTCGCGCTGCAAAAGGAAATCATCAAGGCGATCCGCAATGAAGCGGCGATCGCGCGCGAGGGACGCCCTGCCCGCATCATCGCCAAGATGAACGCGCTGCTGGATGAATCCGTGATCCGCGCGCTGTATGCCGCTTCGGCCGACGGCGTAAAAATCGACCTGATCGTGCGCGGTGCGTGTGCATTGCGACCTGGGGTACCGGGCTTGTCGGAAAATATCCGGGTGCGCTCCATCATCGGGCGCTTCCTGGAGCACAGCCGGATCTATTATTTCCGCAATAATTTGAAGCATGACGTCTATCTGGGCAGCGCAGACTGGATGAACCGCAATCTGTTCCGGCGTGTCGAAGTAGCATTTCCTGTGCTGGACAAGGTGCTAAAGCAGCAAGTCATCAACCAGGGCCTAAATCCCTATCTGAAAGACAATACGAATGCGTGGGAACTGTTCTCCGACGGCAGCTATCACAAGCGCAAGCCGCGAGGAAAACAAGCGGCATTCTCCGCACAACAGTATCTGGCGCAGACACTGGGATCACTGGAGGCAACATGGATCTGATTCTTTGGCGCCACGCCGAAGCCGAGCCGGGTGAGCCGGGCCAGCCGGATGAAACGAGGGCGCTAACCGCGAAAGGCCGCAGGCAGGCGGCAAAAATGGCCGAATGGCTGGATCGTCTCCTGCCGGATACCTGCAGGATCCTTGCAAGCCCTGCCCTGCGTACCGTGCAAACTGCCGAGCTGCTCGGCCGCAAATTCAAGAAGCATGAGGCATTGGCAACCGATACCAGCGCCGAAGCCATCCTAGAAGCGGCGCACTGGCCCGACAGCCGGGAGCCGGTGCTGATTATCGGCCATCAGCCGACGCTCGGCCATGTGATGTCACTGCTGATTTCCGGCGAAGAGCAAGACTGGACGATACGCAAGGGCAGCATCTGCTGGATCGCACGGAAGATGGAGGGGGAGATGAAGGTCAATTATCTGAAGGCGGTACTGGGCCCGGACCTGGTTGGAAAATAAGAATCCTCTGTGCCTGTCAAAAGCGTTGCAAATAACAAGCGCTCATAACAATAACAGCGAAACCGCATGCAGCAGCACCCCAACCAGACCGCC
This sequence comes from Noviherbaspirillum sp., assembly GCA_035254105.1. GTDB lineage: Bacteria > Pseudomonadota > Gammaproteobacteria > Burkholderiales > Burkholderiaceae_D > Noviherbaspirillum. The sequence continues at coordinate 29,539 of DATFAZ010000304.1, forward strand.
GACCAGCGTACCGTTGATGCGGATGTATTGCAGATCCTTGCCGACATGCAGTTCCAGCTTGCGCGACATGGTGTCCGCATCCCATTTGCGGATCACGCGTGATACCAGATCCGCAATTGTCTCGCGACGCGCAACGATGGTTTCGGTTGCAAATATCCTGATCCACTGATTCAGCTTGCGCTGCACCCGTTCGTCGCGCAGCAGGTCGTTGCTGAAGGCAGACAGCGTCTGCTCCAGCTTCACTGCCATCGGCGAATCGGGTGATGCTGCCTCGGTCACCAGGCGCGACTTGATGTCATGCCACACCTCGATAGTGTAGTTGCGCACCAGAGGATGGCCGAGCACGTCGCTAAATACTGCTGCCAGCTTTTCTTCGTATTCAGGCGATGTTCTAAGATTCTCGATAAACTCGTCCGTCATGCGATGGAAGCGTAAGCGCCATTCGCTGTCTTCCTCGCGCATCTCATCCAGCGTGCTTTGCAGGGCATCCAGAATGCGCACATAGAATTTTTCATCAATGGCTTTCGGCATCCAGCGCGGGCTGTTTTCGTGAATCTTCCAGCGTATGTAAGGCTTGTTGTGCTCCAGCGCACTCGCCGCCATGCCGATCATATGATTGAACAAGGCCTGGTGATGATTGCTCGCGACCAGAACCTTCAGCAACTCGGCGATCGTGGGAGCAAACTTGGTATGTTGCAGCACCTTGCTTATTTGATTGTGCATGAACTGCCGCACATCCTCGTCCTCAACCACGCGCAACAGGGACGGAATGCTGCGTACGATCTGGCGTGAAATTGCCCTGCTGTTTTCCGGCTGGGCCAGCCAGTTTGCAGCTGCGCCGGCAAAATCGATGGGGCGGATCTCTTCGCGGATAATTTCCTGTGTGATGAAGTTATGTTCCAGAAAATTGGACAAGCTATCCCCGATGCGGTCCTTGTTTCTCGGAATGATGGCGGTGTGCGGAATCGGCAATCCAAGCGGTGAACGAAACAGGGCCGTCACCGCGAACCAATCTGCCAGTGCGCCAACCATTGCCGCCTCGGCAAAGGCCGACACGAAGGAAAGAAAGGGATAACGCGGCTGAAACAGGCGGGCGACCACAAACAGAACCGCCATTGCTATTAACAAGCCGGTTGCCAACCTGCGCGTCCGGGAAAGCTGCACCGCCTGTTCTTGTTCGTGCATTGCCTGGCTTGGTGAATTGAGAAGGGTTAATTCAATTCGAGCATTAGAGAATGCTATTAGTTCACATATGACAACAGGAAGTGTTGATATAGGTGAACTT
>DATFAZ010000305.1:0-6436 GCA_035254105.1 Noviherbaspirillum sp.
CGCTTTTCCTCGCTACGCGCGAACTGTTCCATCCAGCCGACAGCTTGGCTCCACAGCGTTGACTGGAACTCCTGCCGGAAGAAACCGAAGTGGCCGATGCGTTTTGCCTGCACCTCCGACGGCTCGATGTAGCGCCGCTCCACGCTGGCGTTCCTGTAAAAATCGTGCAGGCTGTCGATGCTGCGTCGGCTCATCATCTCGTCATCGGTGAAGCTCAGCGCAAGTAGCGGTACGCGCAGCTTTTCGTAGCCGTCGCGGATCGGGCGGCCGTTGCCATCCACCACGTAATGCGGGCTCTTGCACCATTGTGCCCACTGGAAGATCACTCCCTTCGGCAAATTGCCGACCATCCTCATTTTCTTTCCGGGGAAGTAGCCGAATAGCCGGGTGGAGAGCGGGACGACGAAATACCACAGGAACCAGACGATGCGTTTCAACTCCGGCGTATTGTCGCGCCAGTAGCCGCTGCCGGCCGCGACGGTAACGATGCCGTCGATCAGATGATTGTCGCGTAGCAAACCGGGCAGTTGGCCGCCGAGTGAATGGCCAATTACCAGCAAAGGCACGTTGCGGTGCCACTGCTTCGCAGCACGTACCGCGGCGTTATAGTCTTCCGACCAGTCGAACAGGCTGGCCTTGAAGCCGCGCAGCGAACGCCGGAATCCATCAGGCACCGAGGTGCCAGAGCCACGGTAATCAAACGTGAGTACCGCGAACCCTTGTTGTGCCAAAAATTGTGCAAATGGGAAGTAGAAATCCTGCTTCACCCCCATCGCAGTTGGCAATACGATGACTGCCTTCGCGCTGGACTGCGGCGCAAAACGGGTTGCCGCCAGCTTGAATCCATCGGCTGCATGAATGGTGATGCGTTCCATCTCCGGCTCTCCTTACTTGAGGTTCATCGTGATTCTGGCAGTGAACACGTGCTTGCCTTCCGTATCGTAGGCATTCACCGGCACCTCCACATTGCCGGGCTGATCCCATTGCAGGCCTTCACCGTCGGCAACCACCCGCATGTCGGTCTTCGCCTTCGCTAGGTATTGCACGTTCATGCCGACCGGAATCCATTGACGCCCTTCCGGTATCGATACAGTAGTCATGGTGCCGGCTGCCAGTTCGGCGGCATTGCATAAGGCGATCGCATGCACGGTGCCGATATGGTTATGGACTGCCCGGCGATTGGCGAATGTGACCTCCGCATAACCGGGCCGCAGTTCAGTGAACGTGGGCTCGATAGTTGAGAAATAAGGCGCGAAATCGGTAAGCGCCTTGCTGAAAGCCTGATTGCCCATGTTCTGAAACATTCCCAGCACCTGATTCATACTGCTCTCCTTTGTGAGTCACACTAGAAAACCTGCGTGCGGACGGCCTGCCGCGCCCAACCCGTCATCCATGCGCCTGCGGTGGGAGGCCTTGCAGGTATAAGTACAGGGCGCGCAAATCGGTATCGTTAATCTCGCGCAGCGATTCGAACGGCATTACTTTTACCGGCGTACCGTCCGGGCGTTTGCCTGATTTGAACAGGCGCATGAAGGAATCGGCATCCGGATAGCGCACCATTGCAGTGCCTTCGCCCGGTGTGAGGTTTGCCGCTGCCGGCCAGTCTGGCGGCGAGCCGGGAATCCTGCCGCCGTTGAGCTTGGCGCCATGGCAGCTCAGGCAAATATTGGCGACATAGGCGCCGTGTTCCGGCGTAACTCCGACCGGCACCGGTTTTGCCGGGGCCAGCGCATGGTCGATCGTTGCGGCGGCATCATGCATCATGCCGAAGCCGTACAGGGCACGAACCGGGAGCGGCAAATCCAGCACCGTGCCGCCGCTTGCAATCGGGGCCATGCTCTGCAGATAGCCGATCAGCGCGCCGAGGTCCTCGTCCGTGAGCCGGTTGTAGTCCTGGCTGGGCATGATCATCAGCGGCCTGCCTTGCGGATTCACGCCGTGCCGGATTGCGCGCACCCAATCCTGCGTCACGTAAGCCGCAACAGCGCTGCCCGGCGCAGGTGTAATGTTGGCACCGCCAAGGCGCATGCTGCCTTCGTTGACGAACATGCGGCCCGCGCCGTTGGCGCCATGGCAATCGATGCAGCCGCGCGAAAGATATAAGTAGCGTCCGTGCGCCAGCGCCTCGGCATCGGTGCGCACCGGCACAGCAGCCACCTGCACGTCCATTTTGCGCTGCATCTTGCGCTCGGCGAGTTGCGTGCCGGCCACGAGGCCTGCGCCCACGAGCGCGGCCAGTGCAGCGAGGGTGATGGCAATCCATTTAATCCATTTCTTCATTGAAACCTCCTGGATAAAGGGCTATCGTCCCTCGCGGCGATACTGCTTTACCGCAGCGCTTTTCATGCGCTAAGGTGCCCACAGAGGTGCCGCTTGAGGCAAAAGCCTGTTTAGAATATTATTCTAGAATATAATTCTAGTCAAATCGTTTGTTTAAAATGACAACAGTAAAAAAAAGCAGAAAACAGGAAATCCTCGATGCCGCGTTGAGTTGCTTTACCGAAAACGGCATCGAAGCGACCACCATCGACATGATTCGCGAGCGCTCGCAGTCCAGCGTCGGCAGCATGTATCACCATTTCGGCAGCAAGGAGAGCATTGCCGCCGCGCTGTATGTCGATGCGCTTGCCAGCCACAACCTGCAGCAACAACAACTTCTTTCTGCAGCCACCAGCGCGGAAGCAGGCGTGAAAGCCATCGCCTATGCCTACATCGATTGGGTATCAGCCAATCCGGACAAGGCGCGCTTTGTGCTCTACAGCCGTGGCGTGCTAGCGAAAAGTGAAATGGCCGGGGAGTTGAAGGAGCGCACCCGCCAGACGCTGGCCGAAGTGCAGGCATGGTTCCGCCCGCATATCGAAAGCGGCAGACTAAAGAGGCTGCCTTTGGAGGTATACGGCTCGCTGATCATCGGCCCGGCCCATGACTATTCCCGCCTGTGGCTGTCGGGCCGCGCGAAGGCCGACATCAAAGAATATCGCGAGATATTTGCAGAAGCGGCCTGGAATGCGCTAAAGCCTTGAGCTTGAACAATGCCCGCTAAAGGGATAAACAAGCGGAAATAGCCCGATGGCCACCCTGCCCTCCTTACCTTCCCTACTCGCCGGCTTTCCGCCGGTTCTCGACGACGCCACACGCATCCTGATTCTCGGCAGTTTTCCGGGAGAGGCATCATTAGCCGCGCAGCAGTATTACGCGCATCCACGCAATCAATTCTGGCGGCTGCTGTCGGCAGTGCTTGGTGAAGACCTGGTCGCCTTGCCTTATAAACAACGGCTATCGCGCCTTCTCGTGCATCACATCGGTTTATGGGATGTGCTTGCGGCCTGCGAGCGCGAAGGCAGTCTGGATACCGCTATCCGCCACGCACGCGCGAATGATTTCGCCCGGCTCAGGCAGCTGTGCCCGCACCTGATGCGGGTTTGCTTTAATGGCAAGGCATCCGGCAGGTTCGAACCGCAGTTTGCGCAGGCGGGATTTAAAACACTGGTACTGCCGTCCTCATCCCCAGCCAACGCCCAGCTTTCCTTTGAGCAAAAACTCACGCAATGGAAGAACATCATTCTGTAGAATGATGCAAACACGTGCTCAACGGCATGTAAATAGCTGACATCTCCCAGATTAAAAATGCTCATCAAACGCAAGTCCATCGAAGCACAAGCCAACCGGAAGGCAGGCCCCGGCAAGCCCAAAGCGCCACGCAAACCGAAGTTCGCACCGGTCACCCTTTCCGAAGAAAACGGCGTGATGTTTCTCCATTTCGGCAATGAGTGGGTACAAGGCGCAATGCGCGTGCGCAAGCCCGATTGGATCGAACTGGAATATGCACAACAGATGATGGCGTGGATGCTGTTCATCCAGTCGCCGCAACACGTCGCGCAGCTCGGGCTGGGAACCGGCGCACTCACCAAGTTCTGCTACCGTCAGTTTCCGGAAATGCAGGTAACCGCCGTCGAACTCAATCCTTCCGTTATCGCAGTATGCAATTCGATGTTCAAGCTGCCACCTGAAGACGAGCGCCTGTCGGTGCTTGAAATGGACGCCATGGACTTCGTCAACGACAGCGCCAATCACGGCAAGTTCGACGCGCTGCAAGCCGATCTCTATGACGCCACCGTAAAAGGCCCGGTACTCGACACGCCGGAATTCTACGAAGCCTGTGCCGCCTGCCTCGCTCCGCACGGCATCATGACGGTCAACCTGTTCGGCGACCATCCGAGCTACGGCAAGAATTTCAAGGCGATGAAATACGCGTTCGACACGGTCATCTGCCTGCCCCCTGTGCATGAAGGCAATGTGATTGCAATCGCCTTCAAAACCGCGCCGGAACTGGACGTGACGGCATTGTACGAACGCGCCGAACAGATTACGCAGGCCACGAAATTACCGGCCAAGTCCTGGGTCAATGGCATCAAGGCCTGGCAAGCGGCACACGGCAAGTCCACTCCTACGGAGCCCATCCTATTATGAACGCCAGAACCGAGAACACAGCGTCGCACGCCAACAAGCCGGCCCCGAAAGTCCTCGATCTGCACCATATCTTCAGCTGGCTGGTGGCCGACGGTATTCTCGGAAAAGCGGACGCCAAGGCACCGTACAACCAGGCGCAGGCCTTGCTGAAAAACGCGACAGCCGCCATGCACCCGCTGACCGCCGTGGCGCAATGCAAGCTGCAATCGGTGCTGCCGCCGCACAAGCAATTGACGCTCGACTGGCTGACTGAATGGATAGCGGGCCGCGCCAGACTACCGTTCTTTCGCATCGATCCGCTAAAAATCGACTTCACGAAAGTCGCCGATGTGATGTCGGCGACCTATGCCGCACGCTTTAACATCCTACCGGTTGAACTGACGCCGACCGACGTGGTCATCGCCACCGCGGAGCCCTTCATGGTCGAATGGGAAGCGGAAATTGCCAAGATCACGCGCCGCAACGTCAAGCTGGTGATGGCCAATCCCCTCGACATCGCGCAATACACCGGGCAGTTTTTCACGCTCGCGAAATCGATCAAGGGTGCGAAGAAATTTGGCAACCAGGATCTTTCGCTACGCAACAACTTCGAGCAGTTGGTCGAACTCGGCAAGAGCAACAAGACACTCGACGCCAACGACCAGCACATCGTCAACATCGTCGACTGGCTCTGGCAGTACGCCTTCGAGCAGCGCGCTTCCGACATCCACCTCGAACCCAAGCGCGATCTCGGCGCGATCCGCTTTCGTATCGACGGCATCCTGCATCAGGTATATCAGGTGCCAGCCGCAGTAATGATCGCAATGACCGCGCGCATCAAGCTGCTGGGCCGCATGGATGTGATCGAAAAACGCCGCCCGCAGGATGGCCGCATCAAGACACGAACCAACGGCGGCCAGGAAATCGAATTGCGCCTGTCGACGCTGCCGACCGCATTCGGCGAAAAACTGGTGATGCGTATCTTCGACCCGGAAGTCGTGGTGAAGACGCTGCCTGAACTCGGCTTTCCGCCGGATGATGCGAAGCGCTGGGACGAACTCACCGCCCGCCCGCACGGCATCATCCTCGTCACCGGCCCGACCGGTTCAGGCAAGACCACCACGCTGTACACCACGCTCAAGGCACTCGCAACTTCCGAAGTCAACGTCTGCACGGTGGAAGACCCGATCGAAATGGTCGAAGGTTCCTTCAACCAGATGCAGGTGCAGCACGGTATCGACCTGTCGTTTGCCGATGGCGTGCGCGCGCTGATGCGCCAAGACCCGGACATCATCATGGTCGGCGAAATCCGCGACCTCGAAACCGCCGAGATGGCGATCCAGGCCGCGCTCACCGGCCACCTGGTGCTCTCGACGCTGCATACCAACGATGCCCCGTCCGCAGTCATGCGCCTGCTGGAACTCGGCGTGCCGTACTACCTGCTTGAAGCAACGCTGATCGGCATTATGGCGCAGCGCCTGGTACGCACGCTCTGCCCAGCATGCAAGAAGCCTGACGGCGAACTCTCGGACGACGTATGGAACGGCCTCATCGAAGGCTGGAAGATGCCCAAGCCAACGACCATCTACCGCCCGGTCGGCTGCCCCGAATGCCGCCAGACCGGGTATCGGGGACGCACCGGCCTGTATGAACTGCTGACCATCACGCAGCCGTTCTCCCGGCTGATCAAGGAACAAACCGACATCCATGCGCTGAAGCAGCAAAGCATTGCCGACGGCATGAAGCCGCTACACATTGCCGGTGCGCTCAAGATTGCAGAAGGCGCTACGACAGCCGATGAAGTATTGAAGGTAACTTCAGCGCTGACCTGAATTTATTTCCAACAGGAAGTTTTTTTGCCATTCCGACTAGGCCAATCATCGTTATTGTTGATATAATGCGGCCTCCGTTGGGTCGTTAGCTCAGTTGGTAGAGCAGCGGACTCTTAATCCGTAGGTCGAGTGTTCGAGCCACTCACGACCCACCA
>DATFAZ010000306.1:0-7421 GCA_035254105.1 Noviherbaspirillum sp.
CGTCATTCAGAACAGGGCATGTTTTAAGGAGACGACCCATCATGCAAGCCACCGCCGTTACCACGTCAGCGAGCGCCGCTGAGCACGATCTCGCCGCACGCGAATTTCTCGCCTTCACCTTGGGCAAGGAAGAATACGGGATTCATATCCTGAAAGTGCAGGAATTGCGTGGCTATGAAAAGCCGACGCAGATCGCCAGCGCGCCCGACTACATCAAGGGCGTGGTCAATCTGCGCGGCATTATCGTGCCGATCATTGATATGCGCATCAAGCTCAATCTCGGTACGCCGACCTATGACCAGTTCACCGTCGTCATCATTCTCAACATCGCAGGCCGCACGATCGGCATGGTGGTTGACAGCGTATCGGACGTAATTACCCTGTCGCCCGAGCAGATCAGGCCCGCGCCGGAAATGGGTACTGCGCTAAATACCGATTACCTGATCGGTCTGGGAACAGTGGATGAGCGCATGCTGATCCTGGTGGACATCGACAAGCTGATGTCAGGCGCCGACATGGGATTGATCGAACAGATCGCTGCGTAAATAGATCGCTGCTCAAATCGATTGTTGTGTAGCCAGCGCGACTCGCAATAAAATATGGCCCGCTTCACGCGGGCCATTTCACATTCAAGCTACTTCCAAACCTTGCGAGACAATTTCCACATCCCGCCCAGCGCCACGGGGATAACGGCAGCGCCGACGCCGATCAGCACGATCGTATTCAAATGATTGCGGATGATCGGAATATTGCCGAAGAAATAACCGGCTGCCACCAGGCCCACCACCCAAGACACAGCACCGACGATATTAAAGAATTGGAACTTGGCAAATGTCATTGCCGATACGCCGGCGACAAATGGGGCAAAGGTGCGCACCACCGGAACGAAGCGCGCCAGGATGATGGTCTTGCCGCCGTGATTTTCATAAAAAGCATGCGTTTTTCGTAACGCATCCTTGTCGAGCCATCTGTAATCGTGGGTAAACACCTTCTGCCCGATTGCGCGGCCAATCCAGTAGTTCACGGTATTGCCGGAAATCGCCGCGACCAGTAGCAAGCCTATCAACACCCATTCGTTCATTGCGCCGGTCGCGCAGTATGCGCCCGCGATGAACAGCAGGGAGTCGCCAGGCAAAAAGGGCAAGACGACCAGTCCGGTTTCGCAAAACACGATGGCAAACAACACCGCGTACACCAGCGTGCCGTATTGCTCGATAAAGGTGCCGAGGTATTTATCGACATGCAAGATCATGTCGAAGAATTGGAAAAAATCCATGCGCTCTCCGTTAAGTTCCGGCGGAATCATACACCACCGTTTGCGCCTGATTGCGAGATGAAACAAACCTGTTTCCATAAACGTTTCCTCTCTTTGCATCATCGTCAACGCAAGCGGAGAAAAACAAGCGCGGCGGTATAATTCGTCCATGAATGCGCCCCAGATTCCCGTCCGTCCGATCAACGCCCTTTCCGACCAGCTGATATCCCAAATTGCCGCAGGCGAAGTGGTAGACCGCCCTTCGGCGGTCGTGAAGGAACTGCTGGAAAACGCGCTTGATGCGGGCTCGACCCACATTACCGTGCGCATCGAAGAAGGCGGCGTGAAACGCATCGCCATCACCGACAACGGCCGCGGCATTCCGCCCGAGCAACTGCCGCTGGCGCTGGCACGCCATGCCACCTCCAAGATTGCTTCGCTCACCGACTTGGAAAATGTCGGAACGCTCGGTTTTCGTGGTGAAGCGCTTGCTTCCATTGCGTCCGTCGCTCAGCTGACGCTGACTTCACGCACGGCCGATGCTGCTCACGCCTGGGAAATTTCAGGCAACCAGAATAGCCCGGTGGTGCCGTCCTCCGGCGCGCCCGGCACAACGGTGGATGTGCGCGACCTGTATTTCAATACGCCAGCGCGCCGCAAATTTCTCAAGTCGGAACAAACAGAATTCGGACATTGTGCCGAGGTAGTGCGCCGCATTGCGCTATCGCGCCCGGATGTTGCATTCTCACTGTCGCACAACGGCAAGACCATCGATCACTGGAATGCCAGCGCAGTGGACAAGCGCAGCGCGCATATCCTCGGTACGGAGTTCGCGGGTGCACGCCTGCCGCTGGACGAAAACGCCGGCCCTCTGCGCCTGCACGGCTTTGTCGGACTGCCGACCGCCTCCAAGGGGCGCGCCGATGCCCAGTATTTTTACGTCAATGGCCGCTTCGTGCGCGACAAGCTGCTCACCCATGCGGTGCGCTCTGCGTATCAGGATGTGCTGCACGGCGACCGCTATCCGTCTTATGTCCTCGGCCTCGATCTCGATCCTGCGCTGGTGGATGTGAACGTTCATCCGTCTAAGATCGAGGTGCGCTTCCGCGACAGTCGCGCCGTACACCAGTTCGTGTTCCATGCCGTCAGCCGGGCACTGGCACAGACTGCGGCAACAAGCAGTGAGGCCGAACCTGCCGCGCCAGTGCTGACAACGCCGCGCCCATTGCCATGGATCCGCGAGCAACAACAAACAACGTTCGCCGCACAATTTGCATCGGGACTCGGCGTCGCACAGACGACTGCCGATTATGGTGCGCTGTTTGCGAGCAGCTCTGTTGCTATCGAATCCGGGGAGGCCACGACACCGCAAACCATGGCGGCTTTCGCGCAGTCGCTGCCGCAAGACGAGTTCCCGTTCGGCTTCGCGCTTGCGCAGCTGCATGGCATCTACATCCTTGCGCAGAATAAGAAAGGGCTGGTGCTGGTCGACATGCATGCTGCGCATGAGCGCATTCTGTACGAGCAGCTAAAAAACGCACTGGATGACAATTCCCTGCAAATTCAGCCCCTGCTGATTCCGATCACCTTCTATGCCGATGCAGTCGAAGTCGGCACGGTCGAAGAAAGCCAGCCGGCTCTGCAGGCGCTCGGTTTTGACATCACAGCCTTGTCGCCCACCACGCTCGCCGTGCGCGCAATCCCCGCGCTGCTGAAGAACGCCGACGCGCAGGCACTGGCGCGGGATGTATTGCGCGATGTGCGCGAATTCGGCGGCTCCCGCGTTCTGCTCGAGCGCCGCAACGAGCTGCTCGCCACGCTGGCCTGCCATACCGCAGTACGCGCCAATCGCACACTGACCTTACCGGAAATGAATGCACTGCTGCGCCAGATGGAAGCAACCGAGCGCGCCGATCAATGCAATCACGGCCGTCCGACCTGGGTGCAGCTTGCGCTGTCGGATCTGGACAAATTATTTTTGCGTGGACAATAGGCTGTGAGCATTTCAGCCGAAGCATCGCGCAAACCACTGGCGGTCGCCATCATGGGGCCGACTGCGTCCGGAAAGACGGCAGCGGCGCTGGAAATTGCGCGCAACATCCCTTCTGAAATCATTTCTGTCGATTCCGCACTGGTCTATCGCGGCATGGATATCGGCTCCGCCAAGCCAACCGCTGCTGAACGTGCCAGCGTGCCGCATCACCTGATCGACATACTCGACCCGCTCGACGCTTACTCCGCCGCACAATTCCGTCAGGATGCGCTGCGACTGGTTGCCGACATCACCGCGCGCGGCAAGCTGCCCTTGCTGACCGGCGGCACCATGCTCTACTTTAAGGCGCTGCGCGACGGACTCGATGCATTGCCGCAGGCGGACGCGGAACTGCGCGCCCGGCTCGACGAGGAAGCAGCCGCAATCGGCATGCCTGCCATGCACGCCAAGCTTGCCCTGCTTGATCCGGACACCGCCGCCCGGCTAGAGCCAAACGATTCGCAACGCGTCCAAAGAGCGCTCGAAATCATCGAACTCACCGGGCAGCCGATGTCGCAACTATTGGCAAAAGCACCAAAACCAGAACTGCCATTCGACCTGTTATCTCTCTCGCTGGAGCCATCAGACCGCAGCGTCCTGCATGCCCGCATCGCCACGCGCTTTGACGCCATGCTCAATGATGCCGATGGCGGCCTATTGAAAGAGGTTAAACTCCTCCGGGCGCGCGGTGACTTGCATCTCGGCCTGCCCTCCATGCGTTGCGTCGGCTACCGGCAGACCTGGGAGTATCTCGACGGCGCGTATGACTTTGCAACATTAAGAGAAAAAGGTATTGCTGCCACACGACAACTAGCCAAACGACAGCTCACCTGGCTGCGCTCCATGCCGGACCGCACTGTTATCGATTGTTTAGCTCATAATTCCAGCAAGCAAGTTATGGAACAGGTAAGCAAAGAATTGCAGCAGCGTAAGCAACCGGCGATCTCTTGACAGCCGTAACTAAAAACTCCATAATCTAGGGCTATTTTGGTGATATAGCTCAGCTGGTTAGAGCACAGCACTCATAATGCTGGGGTCGGTGGTTCAAGTCCACCTATCACCACCAGACTTCAATGGGTTACGGAATTTCTCGTAACCCATTTTGTTTTTGGCGCCCCCTCTTTGATCCCATGCAGAAGGGCGAATGCAACCGTTGCCAGGGGAACCTTCCCCAGGATTGACAGAATACGGGCAATGTTATAATTCAACGGCCTTTTTGCTACAAAAACAGTGTGAAAGAAGCCTCTTTGTGATGCCTGATTTTCACCGGAAGGCATCCAGATCCTTCCCATTTTCCGTGTGCCTATGCACGGCATTCTTGCGACGAAACGAGGTGTGAGATGTGGCGTCGACCCTTGCTCATTATTTTTTTATCCGCGGTTACTGCACTTCAGGCCTGGGCCTTCGAGAGACCATTTCCGCCCACGGTGAAGCGCGGCACGATGTCACCGGCGGCGCATCCGGAGATTGTGATCGACGGTAAAGTACGCCGCCTTTCACCCGGTGCTCGAATCTGGAACCAGCGCAATCTGATCGAAATGCCGGCGGCGTTGCGCGGCAGCGAGCTGCCCGTGAACTACACTGAGGACATACAGGGAAAAATCGACCGCGTCTGGATTCTGACTGCCGACGAAGCAAGCCGGCCGGTCAAAAAGCAAGTGAACAGCCCTCCCCGATAATTTCATGCCGAAAAAAGTATTTATCAAAACCTTCGGCTGCCAGATGAACGAATACGATTCGGACAAAATGGCAGACGTGCTAAATGCAGCCGAAGGCGTTATCAAGACCGACACGCCGGAAGATGCCGACGTGATTCTGCTCAACACCTGTTCAGTGCGAGAAAAGGCACAGGAAAAGGTCTTTTCGGACCTGGGCCGCCTGCGCGAACTGAAACTAACCCGGCCCGATCTGGTGATTGGTGTTGGCGGCTGTGTCGCTTCGCAGGAAGGTGAAGCGATCGTCAAGCGTGCGCCCTATGTCGATGTGGTGTTTGGCCCGCAAACTCTGCATCGCCTGCCGGATCTGATAAGCCAGCGCCGCACGACCGGCCGTTCGCAGGTGGATATTAGTTTTCCGGAAATTGAAAAATTCGACCATATGCCGCCCGCCCGGGTGGAAGGTGCAACTGCCTATGTGTCGATCATGGAAGGCTGCAGCAAATACTGCAGCTATTGTGTCGTCCCCTATACCCGTGGCGAGGAAGTGTCGCGTCGTTTCGACGATGTGCTGACCGAAATTGCCGGACTGGCGGCACAAGGCGTCAAAGAAATCACCTTGCTCGGCCAGAACGTCAACGCCTATCGTGGCGCGATGGCTGATGGCGAGATTGCCGACTTTGCGCTGCTGATCGAGTATGTTGCGGAAGTTCCGGGCATCGAACGTATCCGCTTCGTGACCAGCCATCCGAAGGAATTTACACAGCGCCTGATCGACACCTACGCCAAGGTGCCGAAGCTGGTCAACCACCTGTACCTGCCGGCACAACATGGCTCGGACCGTATTTTGGCGGCGATGAAGCGCGGCTACACCGTACTCGAATACAAATCAGTAATCCGGCGTCTGCGCGAGGTGCGCCCGGACATTTGCGTATCGAGCGACTTTATCGTCGGCTTTCCGGGTGAAACCGAAGCCGATTTCAATGCGCTGATGAAACTGATCGATGATGTCGGTTACGACCATAGTTTCAGCTTTGTATTCAGTCCGCGCCCGGGCACACCTGCCGCCAATCTGGCAGACGACACGCCCTACGACGTCAAGCTCAAGCGGCTGCAGCATTTGCAGGCAAGCATCGAGGCAAATGCAAAAAAAATCAGCGAGCGAATGAAGGGCACGACGCAGCGCATTCTGGTCGAAGGCCCGTCCAAAAAAGATCCGCATGAACTGCAGGGCCGCACCGAAAACAACCGCGTCGTCAACTTCGACGGTGGCCCGAATGCTGCACGACTAGTTGGGCAATTGATCGATGTAAAGATCATGGAAGCCTTTCCCTACTCGCTGCGCGGCGAACTTGTCATAAAAGAGTGACTCTCAAGAGATACGATCCACTTCATTTTGAAAACAAAAATTCCTTCACAACCACATCACTTCATTCCGGAGCCGCTAGACAATAATCGGCTTGCCCACTTGTGCGGCCCGATGGATGAAAATCTGCGTCAGATTTCGGCGGCGCTCGATGTCACTATCTTCCGGCGCGGCGAGAAGTTTGTAGTTCACGGCGCCAACGCGCAACGCGCAATCGAATTGCTGGAAAGCTTCTATCAGGTTGCCGACAAGGCGATTGCGGTAGAGGATGTGCAACTGGCAGTTGTCGAAAAACGTGCCTCTCCCCCAAAAGAGACGGCAAAAGCAAAGGCGCCAGAAGCGGAAACCGAACAGCCGCTGCCGATACTGAAAACCCGCCGCAGCGACTTGCGCGGACGAACCCCTCATCAGAATCAATATCTCAAGGCAATCCTTGAACACGACGTTTCCTTCGGGGTCGGCCCTGCCGGCACCGGGAAGACCTATCTTGCGGTCGCCTGCGCGGTCGATGCGCTGGAACGGGATACGGTGAAACGCATTGTGCTGACCCGACCGGCGGTCGAAGCGGGCGAGCGCCTCGGCTTCCTGCCGGGTGACCTGACGCAGAAAGTTGATCCTTATCTGCGGCCCTTGTATGACGCGCTGTACGACCTGCTCGGTTTCGACCGCACGCAGAAAATGTTCGAGAAGCAAGTCATCGAGATTGCGCCGCTGGCTTACATGCGCGGACGGACCCTGAACCACGCCTTTATCATCCTCGACGAAGCGCAAAACACCACGCCCGAGCAGATGAAGATGTTCCTGACGCGCATCGGCTTCGGCAGCAAGGCGGTCGTCACCGGTGACGTCACACAGATCGATTTGCAGCGCACACAAAAAAGCGGACTGGTCGATGCGATCCACATCCTGAAGCAGGTGCGCGGCATAGCGTTCACCCACTTCACCAGCGCCGACGTGGTGCGCCATCCACTGGTCGCGCGTATCGTCGATGCTTATGAAGCAGCCAGTTCTCCTACCACCCCATCCGCCAGAAATGCCGCAAAAAAATAAGCTGTCTTTATCAGTGCAGTACCCGGACCCCCGCCTGAAAGAATCCATTCCCCGCACCAAGTT
>DATFAZ010000307.1:0-15886 GCA_035254105.1 Noviherbaspirillum sp.
GACAGGATGCATGGCTCGTCTGGAGTCACCCGGTATAGCTCGATGCGGCGGCCGTTGGCCAGATCCCTGAAAACGCGCACCGAACCTGACAGGATGATCGGGAAACCGGCGCATTCCGCGCTTCGCTCAAACACCCGGGTGGCGGATGGCAGGGCGATGACCGGCTGTGCCGCCAGCTGCGCGAGCAAGTCTTGCGGCAATGACCGGAGCAGCGGCTGTGTGGCGAGCGCTGGATTCGCTTCAGTGTTCATGCGCCGCTTTTTCAGCCGAGTTTTTGTGCCGAGACCAGCACGCCGTCCGCATCGGCATAAATCCAGTCTCCCGGATTGACAGCGACGCCAGCGATCGTCACACGCAGGTCACGCTCGCCGACACCCTTGCGGATACTGCGTTGCGGATGAGTGGCCAGTGCGCGGACGCCGATATCGCAACTATTGATTTCTTCGGAATCGCGGATGCAGCCATTGACGACGATTCCAGCCCATCCGTTCTTTTCGGCGAGTACGCCAAGGTTGCCGCCAACCAGCGCGCAGCGCAGGCTGCCGCCGCCATCCACGACCAGTACGCGGCCGTCGCCGGCTGTCTCCAGGGCAGCGCGCACCAGCACGTTATCCTCGAACACCTTCAGTGTCGCAGCGGGGCCGGAAAATGCTTGGCGCTTGCCGAATTTCTGGAATACCGGCGGCAGCACTGAAAGTGAGCCGGCTGCAATTTTGTCTTCGTTTGCATCGCAAAGATCGCATGTCGCAAAAGTCATCATTTCTCCCGTAGTAAATTCAAACAATCAGGCAGGATTGTACCGAGTCGGGAAAGAAAAAAGCCACCGGCACAGAATGCGGTGGCTTTTTGAAGACTGCCGGAATCAGCCGGCAAGGTTCAACTTTGCAGAGCGCCGCGCAGTATTGGTACCCACGCCCAGCGCAGTCAGAAGAGCCATGCACTGGAACACGCCTACGCCGACAAATACCCATGCAGGGCGATCGGCGTCCATCAGCGCGCCGAACAGCAGCGGCGCAATCGACAAACCGATATCCAGACCGGAATACACGACGCCATATACGCGTCCCGTCGCATTCTTGGGTGCGGCTGCGCGGATCAAGAGGTCGCGCGACGGTCCGGCAATACCGGCGCCGAAGCCTATCGCGCCCATCAATATCACTGCCATCAACGGAGTAACGATTCCACTGGCGACTATCAGCGCGAACAATCCTGCCGCCATGAAGGCAAAAGCGATGGTGCGCTCATGACGCGTCGTCTTCGACGCAAGGAAGCCGCCCCACACCATGCCCGCCGCGGACGCGAGCATGTAGGCGGTATATCCTGCGGTGGCTGACGCAAGCGACATGCCGTAGATGGCGCGCAGGCTGGGCGAGGCAAAACTCTGGATTCCGCCGAGCGCCAGGGCCGTAATCAGGAAAAATGCAAAACACATCCACACTGCGGGCAGGCGCAGGAAAGCCAGCAGATGACCGGTCTGCTCCGGCTCTTTCTTTGATGACGCTACGGCGGAAAGCACTTCATCCGTGCGCAATACATCCCGATAAGTAAACAGCAAGAGCAGCAAGGCAAAAGGAATCAATGCTGCGCACTGCAATGCCGTACGCCAGTCGAACAGACCTGCCATGCCGGTCAAAAATACCGGCGCCGATGCCCATCCGATATTGCCGGAGATGCCGTGCACTGAAAACGCATGCCCCAGTCGTGGCGTGGAAACACGCTTGTTCAGCAAAGTAAAGTCGGCTGGATGAAACACACTGTTGCCCATGCCCGCCAGCATCGAGCCGGCCAGCAGCATGGCGTAGTTTTGCGCTTGCGACAACACCAACGCCGCGAGGCCAAGGAAGGCAATTCCTGCAAACAGCACCATGCGGGCGCCGACCCGGTCGACCACGAATCCGGCCAACGCCTGCCCGATACCGGATACGACGAAGAACATGGTCATCAGCAAGCCCAGTTCCGCATAGGACAGGCTGAAAGCATCCTTCAGCCACGGGAACAGTGGCGCAAGAATCAGATGGAAGAAATGCGATACGCCATGGGCGATGCCCACGAGGCTGATGACCTGGGCATCGCGACGGAACGAAGGAATTGTAGCGGTGGACATTACAGGCTCTTTTGGATTCGGATGGGCACAGTGTAAGCAAGGCAGCTCCGTCTGTTTTAAGATAAAAAGACATCTTTTATCGAATTTCTGCCAAACTGCAAAACAGCCATGTCAAACACCCCCATCACGCATACCCGACTCCACCTGCCTGATCGCGCCCCCACTGCCGCGCGTCCGGTGCGTGTCGTTGCACGTGACCTCAAGGCATCCGAATTGCTGGCGGCGCATTCGCATCCGTGGGGCCAGATCACGATCACGCTGGAGGGCGTAGTGCGCGTCACGGTCGACAACAGTGCATGGATCGTGCCGCCGCAGCGCGCGATCTGGATTCCGCCAAACACAAAGCATGAAGTCACCACGCTGGAGCAGACGCGTCTGCGAGCGTTATATGTCGATGCAGGCCTGTCGCCGTTTCATGGCGAACAATGTGAGGTGCTGGATGTCTCCGCATTGCTGCGCGAACTGGTGGTAGCTCTGGTGCAGGCCGAACCGGGTGCGCCGCGCGAGTCCATGCTTGGAATGCTGATCCTGGATGAATTGCCGCGCCTTTCCACGTTGCCGATTCGTGTCGCGCTGCCGGAGGACAAGCGACTGAAGGCATTATGCGAAGCACTCATCGCCGAACCGGCATCCTCATTGACGCTGGATGAATGGGCCAGCCGTGTCGGCGCATCGGGTCGCACGCTGGCGCGCCTGTTTGAGCGCGAACTGGGCATGAATTTCAGCCAATGGCGCCAGCAGGTGCGACTGGCCCATGCGGCGCCGCTGCTCTCGCGCGGCATGCCGCTGTCGCGCGTGGCGGGAGAGCTGGGTTATGCGAGCCAGTCGGCATTTTCCGCGATGTTCAAGAAAACATTCGGGATATCACCGAGCGTATTCTTTGCCCGCAGAGAGAACTGATATCGCTTGCCGGTTCGAGTGCCGCAACCAATGACCGATTGTTTAATGAACGCATGAAAAAAGGCCGCACGAGGCGACCTTTTTTCTGAAGCAGCAGAACGACAGTTTTACGCTGTTGCACCTTTCTCGAACTGCAGCATTCCATCTTTCACCGTGGCCGTAATGACGTCTTTTGGACCGAAACGGCCTTCCAGAATCAGCTTCGACAACGGATTCTCGATCTCCTGCTGGATCGCACGCTTCAATGGCCGTGCGCCATACACCGGATCGAAACCGGCCTCCGCGATCTTCTGCAGCGCAGCGTCCGTAACGTCGAGCTTGATCTCCATCTTCGCCAGGCGCTGTTCCAGAACGTTGAGCTGGATGCGGGCAATCGAGCCGATATTCTTCGCGTCGAGCGCATGGAACACCACAATCTCGTCGATGCGGTTGACGAACTCCGGCCGGAAATGGCCTTTTACTTCCGCCATCACTGCAAGCTTCACCAGCGCCGGATCGCTATCTTCCATCGACTGGATCTTGTGCGAACCGAGATTCGACGTCATCACAATCACGGTGTTTTTGAAGTCCACCGTCCGCCCCTGCCCGTCGGTCATGCGACCGTCGTCCAGCACCTGCAGTAGCACATTGAACACGTCGTGGTGCGCCTTCTCGATTTCGTCGAGCAAAATCACGCTGTACGGCTTGCGGCGCACCGCTTCGGTCAGGTAGCCGCCTTCTTCATAGCCGACGTAGCCCGGCGGCGCACCGATCAGGCGGGCAACAGAATGCTTCTCCATGAATTCACTCATGTCGATGCGGATCAGCGACTCTTCGGTATCGAACAGGAAGGACGCCAGCGCCTTGCACAGCTCGGTTTTGCCAACGCCGGTCGGGCCCAAGAACATAAACGAGCCGTACGGCCGGTTCGGGTCGCTCAAGCCGGCGCGTGAACGGCGGATCGCATCGGACACCGCGACGATCGCTTCATGCTGGCCGACCACGCGCTTGTGCAGCTCGTCTTCCATGTGCAGCAGCTTGTCGCGCTCGCCCTGCATCATCTTCGATACCGGGATTCCGGTTGCGCGTGAGACCACCTCGGCGATTTCTTCCGCACCAACTTGCGTGCGCAGCAGTTTGGCAGGCTTTTTCGCTTCGCCCTCGTCTGCCGTGTCGGCCTGCTTCAACTGCGCTTCCAGCTGCGGCAGCTGACCGTACTGAAGCTCGGACATTTTCTGCCAGTCGCCCTTGCGCTTGGCTTCTTCCATCTGCAGGCGCACTTTCTCGATTTCTTCCTTGATGTGCTTGCTGCCCTGCACCGCCGCTTTCTCGGATTTCCAGACCTCTTCCAGATCGGCGTATTCCCGCTCCAGCTTGTGGATTTCGTCTTCGATCAGGCCGAGGCGACGTTGCGATGCCTCATCCGTTTCCTTCTTGACGGCTTCACGCTCGATCTTCAGCTGGATCAGTCGACGGTCGAGCTTGTCCATCACTTCCGGCTTGGAGTCGATCTCGATCTTGATCTTCGACGCAGCTTCATCGATCAGGTCGATGGCCTTGTCGGGCAGGAAGCGGTCGGTGATATAACGATGTGACAGCTCCGCCGCAGCGACGATCGCCGGATCGGTAATTTCAACGCCGTGGTGCACTTCGTATTTTTCCTGCAGGCCGCGCAGAATCGCAATGGTTGCTTCGACGCTCGGCTCATCCACCAGGATTTTCTGGAAACGACGCTCCAGCGCAGCATCCTTCTCCACGTACTTGCGGTATTCGTCGAGCGTGGTGGCGCCGACGCAATGCAGCTCGCCGCGTGCCAGCGCAGGCTTGAGCATGTTGCCGGCATCGATCGCGCCCTCCGCCTTGCCGGCGCCGACCATCGTATGCAGCTCGTCGATGAAGACGATGGTCTGTCCTTCGTCCTGCGCGATTTCCTTCAGCACGGCTTTCAGGCGTTCTTCGAACTCGCCACGGTATTTTGCACCGGCCAGCAGAGCGGCCATATCGAGCGATAGCACGCGCTTGGATTTCAGGCTATCCGGCACTTCACCGTTGACGATACGCTGCGCCAAACCTTCCACAATCGCGGTCTTGCCCACGCCCGGCTCGCCGATCAGCACCGGGTTGTTCTTGGAGCGGCGCTGCAATACCTGGATGGCGCGCCGGATTTCATCATCGCGACCGATCACCGGGTCAAGCTTGCCGGCCCGTGCGCGCTCGGTCAGGTCGAGAGTGTATTTCTTCAGTGCTTCGCGCTGGCCTTCCGCCTCCTGCGAATTGACGTTGCCGCCGCCGCGCACTGCAGTGATTGCCGCTTCCAGCGCTTTGCGCGCCAAGCCGTTCTCGCGTGCCAGGCGGCCCGCATCGGATTTATCTTCCGTCATCGCCAGCAGGATCATTTCACTGGCAATGAACTGGTCGCCACGCTTTTGCGCTTCCTTGTCAGCCAGGTTCAGCAGCGCGACCGATTCCCGACCGATTTGCACTTCGCCGCCGGTGCCGGAGACCTTGGGCAAGCGCTCAAGCGCATGTTTCAATCCGGCAGTAAGCCCGCCGACATTAACGCCGGCGCGCTGCAGCAGTGAGCGCGCGCCGCCGTCATCCTGATTGAGCAGCGCGGTCAAGATGTGCGCCGGTTCTATATATTGGTTGTCGTTGCCGACGGCCAGGCTTTGGGCATCGGCAAGGGCCTCTTGCAATTTGGTTGTCAGTTTATCGAGACGCATGAGAATGTTCTCCGAAGGTTCAATTGCCAAATAGGTAGGGACGAGAAACCTTATTTCAAGGAAGGACACTTAATTTTGTCCATTTCGCAACCCGACCGGGAAGGACCTGGATCAACTTCCGACAACTTATTTTGGAGAAGATGCGCAGCGCGACAGCAATTAACCGGCCAAGGCGCGATAGCTCGCGTATCCGGCGAAGCAGAACGCAATCGAGCCGATCAGATGGAGCATGGTGTGGCCAAATGCAAGGATGAAATCACCGCGTTGCAATAGCACCATGGATTCTGCGGAAAAGGAAGAAAATGTTGTCAAACCGCCCAAGAATCCTGTTACGGCGAACAGGCGCCATTCGGCCGGCAGGGCCGGATGGGAGGCAAAGAAACCGACTGCAATACCGATCAGGTAGCCGCCACCCCAATTGGCAGCAAGCGTCCCTATCGGAAAGTGATGATGGAGGGTATTGAGCCACAGGCCAAGCCACCAGCGCAGCCATGCGCCCAGCGTCGCGCCAACGCCAACAGCAAGCCAGCTCATGCGACCTTGCCGGTGTTATCCGAGCGAATGCCCCACTTCGCCAGCGCCTGGTCGTCAGTTGCTCGGGCATCGACCCAGCGCGCGCCCTGCGGCGTCGTCTCTTTTTTCCAGAACGGCGCCTGCGTCTTCAGGTAATCCATAATGAATTCGCATGCTGCAAAAGCCTCGCCGCGATGGGCAGAGGTGACGGCAACCAGCACGATCTGGTCCAGTGGCTTTAAGGGGCCGACACGATGAATCACGAGAGAGTCGAAAATATTCCAGCGCGCTTGGGCCTGCGCCACGATATCTTCCAGTGCTTTTTCGGTCATGCCCGGATAATGTTCCAGCTCCATTTCGGACACGCCGCTGCCGTCGTTCATGTCGCGCACCGTGCCGACAAAGGCAACCACTGCGCCGACTTGCGGCTGGCCAGCACGCAACTCGGCGACTTCCTTACCGAGGTCGAAATCCTGGGTTTGCACGCGGATAGCCATACCGTTCCTAGCCGCCCGTCACCGGCGGAAAAAAAGCAACTTCGCCGCCTTCACCAATTCGGGTATCCGCATCGGTCATGACCTGGTTGTAGGCCATGCGCAGCGCGCGGCCTTCCGCCAGGGTTTCGGCCCAGACGCCGCCACGGGCGCGCAGGTAGGCGCGCACTTCCCCGACGGTAGAGACGTCTGCCGGCAAGCTCAAGGCCTCCTGGCTTAAACCGAGCGCTTCACGCACGCTGGCAAAAAAGCGAAGCTGGATATTCATTGCATATTCTCTTAGTAGAGCATTTCGCTGAATGGAATGAAACGGACCATATCGCCGGCGGCCACTGTCCGTCCCACCGGATTGTCGACCAGTCCATCGCCCCACACCGTCGAGGTCAGCACGGCGGAACTTTGATTAGGAAAGAGGTCGAGCCCGCCGCCTGCATTGATGCGCACGCGCAGGAATTCATTGCGCCTGTCCGCCTTAGTCACTGCGAAATCGGCGCGCATTGCAAAGCTGCGCGGCACGACATCGGCAACGCCCTGCATGCGCAGGATGAACGGCCGTACGAACAGCAGGAAAGTGATGAAGCTCGACACGGGGTTGCCGGGCAAGCCCATGAAAAATGCTGCACCGGTGGCACGATTGACCTCACCGAAGGCCAGCGGCTTGCCCGGCTTGATCGCGATCTGCCACATATTCAAGCGCCCTTCGGCCTCTACCGCCGGCTTGATGTAGTCTTCCTCGCCGACCGAGACGCCGCCGGAGGTGATGATCAGGTCGTGCTCCGCCGCCGCTGTGCGCAGAGTATCTCGCGTGGCGGCCAGCGAGTCCGGCACGATGCCGTAGTCTGTAATGTCGCAACCGAGGTTTTCGAGCAAACCGCGCAACAGGAAGCGATTGGAATTGTAGATGGCGCCGGGCTTGAGCGGGTCGCCGGGCATTGTCAGTTCATCGCCGGTAAAGAACACTGCGATGCGCGGCTTGCGCACGACCGGCAGGCTCGCCAGTCCAACCGAAGCGGCCAGCCCCAGTTCCTGTGCGCGCAGGCGGGTACCGGCTGCGAGAATCGTGCTGCCAGCCTTTATGTCCTCGCCGGCACGGCGTATCCATTCTCCGGGCTTCGGCGCATGGCGGATAATGACGGTGTCACCCGCTGCGTCACATTGTTCCTGCATCACCACGGCATCTGCCCCGGCTGGAATCATTGCGCCGGTGAAGATGCGGGCGGCTGTACCGGGTTGCAGGGGTTGTCCGACGTGGCCGGCGGGAATACGCTGCGACACCTTGAGTTGTGCCTCGCCGCTGACGCAATCGGCAGAACGAACGGCATAGCCGTCCATCTGGGTGTTATCCATCGGCGGCACATCCAGCTGGGACGCCTGCGCAACGGCAAGCACACGGCCATTGGCGTCCAGCGTCGAAACGGTTTCTACCTCTGCAATCGGGCGGACTGCGGAAAGCAGGAAATCCAGCGCCTCGGCAGCGCTCAGCATCGTTTTCTTTTCAGTCATTCTCGGGCATTGATGTCAGCTATGCAGCGTTACAGGCCGGTATGCGCCGCAATAAACGCCTTCATTTTTTCCACATTTGCAGGCATCACTTCGAATCGCTGCGGCAAGGCCTCGATGTTCTCAAAACCAGCCGGCCGCTCGGCATCCCGACCCAGCGCTTCGCGGATGGTCTCATTGAACTTTGCCGGCAATGCGGTTTCCAGCACAATCATCGGCACGCCAGACGTCATCTTTTCGCGTGCGACTTTCACGCCGTCTGCGGTATGGGTGTCGATGGTCACGCCGTATTTCGCATGTACGTCGCGGATGGTCGCAATGCGGTCCGCATGCACCGACTTGCCGGAGGTGAAGCCATATTGAGCGACTTTGCTGAACTCGTCCCCGTCGCTGCCCGGCTTGCCGGACAAGTCGAAACCGCCGTGTGTATCCACCTTCCTAAACAGTGCGCGTACGCGGTCGGCGTCACGACCGAGCAGGTCGTACACGAAGCGTTCGAAGTTCGACGCCTTGCTGATGTCCATGCTGGGACTGGTGGTGTGGTAGGTTTCCGACGATTTGCGCACCCGATACACGCCGGTGCGGAAAAATTCGTCCAGCACGTCGTTTTCGTTGGTGGCGGCGACCAGCGTATCAATCGGCAGCCCCATCATGCGGGCAATATGGCCGGCGCAAATATTGCCGAAGTTCCCGGACGGGACAGTGAACGACACCTTCTGTTCGTTGCTGGTCGTGGCCGCCAGATAGCCGCGGAAATAATAGATCACTTGCGCAACCACGCGTGCCCAGTTGATCGAGTTGACGGTACCGATCTTCTGGCGGGTCTTGAAGTCGAGATCGTTGGATACGGCCTTGACCATGTCCTGGCAGTCGTCAAACACGCCTTCGACAGCAATATTGAAAATGTTGGGGTCCTGCAGGCTGAACATCTGCGCCGTCTGGAACGCGCTCATTTTCTTATGAGGCGACAACATGAACACGCGGATGCCTTTTTTGCCGCGCATCGCATATTCCGCGGCACTGCCGGTATCGCCGGAGGTCGCGCCGAAAATGTTCAGTTCGGCATGCTGTTTTGCCAACGCATACTCGAACAGGTTGCCGAGCAACTGCATTGCCATGTCTTTGAACGCCAGCGTCGGACCGTTGGACAAGGCCTGCAGCACCAGCTTTTTGCCGTCTTTTTCTTCCAGCACGCGCAGTGGTGTGATCTGCGCGGCATCTTCACCTGCGCGCGCATTGCGGTACACGTCGGCAGTGTAAGTCTTGTGTACCAGCGCTTTCAGGTCGGCGTCCGGAATATCCGTTGCGAATTTCTTCAGGACTTCGAAAGCCAGGTCGGCATACGACAGCTTGCGCCAGGCGTCGAGCTCGGCACCGCTCACCCTCGGATATTCAACCGGGAGGTACAAGCCGCCGTCGGGTGCGAGACCGCCAAGCAGGATCTGGGAAAAGGATTGTGCCGGGGCCTGGCCGCGAGTGGAAACGTATTGCATAAGCTGTTGAAAAATAAGTAATCAGATGGCTAGCCGTACATTATAAAGCCGCCCCGCTTGCTTTACTCATGCGGCGTGATGCAAGTTGTCCGAAGTGTCTGTTCCGGGCCGGATATTGGCCAGCATGTCGGCCACCAGCTCTTTCAAGCCGATTCTCGCCTTCCAGCCCCAGTCTGCCCTGGCGTGGGTATCGTCAAGGCTGTGCGGCCAGTTGGCGGCGATATCCTGGCGCTGATCGGGCCGGTATTCGATCTCGAATTGCGGTAAGTGCTGCCGGATTGCCTCGGCCAACTCGCGCGGATTGACGCTCAGGCCGGCGACGTTATAAGCGGAACGGATGCGAACCTGTTGTGCCGGAGCTTCCATCAACTCCAGCGTCGCGCGAATCGCATCGGGCATGTACATCATCGGCAGCATCACTTCCGGGCCAAGGTAGCAGCTATAGCGCTCGCCACGTCGTGCCGCATGGAATATCTCGATTGCATAATCGGTAGTGCCGCCACCCGGCGGCGCTTTGTGACTGATGATGCCGGGATAGCGAATGCTGCGGACGTCGACCCCGAACTTGCCAAAATAGTATTCGCACAGCCGTTCGCCAGCCTGCTTGCTGATGCCGTAGATAGTGGTCGGATCCATCACCGTCAGCTGCGGCGTATCCACTGCAGGGGTATGCGGGCCAAAGGCGGCGATCGACGACGGCCAGAACACCTTCAGTGGCTTGCCTAAATGTGCCCGCTCCCGCGCCAGTTCCAAAATATTCAGCAAGCCGTTGGTATTCAGCGTCCACGCCTTCAACGGCACCTGCTCGCCAGCGACCGACAACAAGGCGGCTAGCTGATATATCTGCGTGATGCCGTTAACATCAATAATCTGCGCGACGCGATTGCTGTCGAGGACGTCCACTGTCTCGTAGTGGCTTGCGCCGTACCGGCTGTCCGGATCGATGTCTGCGGCAATCACATTGCCTGCGCCATGCTTTTCAGTCAGCGCCTCGACCAGTTCGCTGCCGATCTGCCCGTTGGCGCCGATGACCAGAATTCGCTCCATCGCCCTAACCCTTCAGAATGCCGAGTTCCTGCCCCGCCTGCCGGAACGCCGCAAGTGCGCGATCCAGCTGATCGGTCGTGTGCGCCGCCGACAATTGCACCCGTACCCGCGCCTGCCCCATCGGCACAACCGGATAGAAGAAGCCCGTCACCAGCACGCCGAGTTCGTACAGGCGTTGCGCAAAAGATTGCGCCAGCGGCGCGTCGAACAACATGACGGGCACAACCGGATGGGTGCCGGGTTTGACCGTGAAGCCGAGCTTGCCGATCTCACGGCGAAAATAACCGGTATTCGCATGCAGCCGGTCGCGCAATTCGGTCGAGGCCGACAGCCGCGCCAGCACCGCCAGGGAAGCACCGGCAATTGCCGGTGCAAGCGAATTGGAAAACAGATAGGGGCGCGACTTCTGGCGCAACATCTCGACCACTTCCCTGCGCGCGGCGGTAAAACCGCCCATCGCACCGCCGAGTGCTTTGCCAAGCGTGCCAGTGACGATATCAATGCGCCCCATCACCTTGTGATGTTGATGCGTACCGCGCCCAGTTTCGCCCATGACGCCGGTGGCATGCGAATCGTCGATCATCACCAGCGCATCGTAACGGTCGGCCAGATCGCAGATTTTATCGAGTTGGGCAATGGTGCCGTCCATCGAGAACACGCCATCGGTCACAACCAGCTTGTGGCGCTTGCCGGCCGCTGCCTGCAGCTGTCGCTCAAGGTCGGCCATGTCGTTGTGCTCGTAGCGATAGCGCGCCGCCTTGCACAGGCGAATGCCGTCAATGATCGACGCATGATTCAGTGCATCGGAAATGATTGCGTCGTTCTCGTCGAACAGCGGCTCGAATACGCCGCCATTGGCATCGAATGCGGCTGCGTACAGGATCGCATCCTCCATGCCGACGAAATGCGCCAGCGCACTCTCAAGCTGTTTGTGTACCGTCTGCGTGCCGCATATGAAACGCACCGACGACAGGCCATATCCATATTTTTCGATCGATTCCTTCGCCGCCTGCACCATGAGCTCGTCACCGGACAAACCAAGATAGTTATTGGCACACAGGTTGATCAGGCGGCTGCCGTCATCGCAAACCACCTCTGCGCCCTGACGCGAAGCAATTACCCGTTCCAACTTGTACAGCCCCTGTTCACGCAACTCGTCGAGATTGCGAGCGATCCCTGAATAAAACGCGTGTCCGGCATTGCCTGTCATTGTCATCTCCTGTTCTCCCACTGTCTTAAATGCCCGCCCTGTTTCTTGGTCTTATTACGATGCCTGTGCTACGGCCCAAGTTCACTGAGCCGCGATGTTCACTATATAGCTAAGCCGGCCATTGTGCGGGCATGGGGGCCACGTAATATGTCAGGCTCAATCGGCAGAGCTCTTGCACCGAAGGAACAACGGAAATCGATACGCAAGAAGGATGCGGCTGTTTAGTCATGCGCTGTCCTAAAACGCATTCTGCGGGAACCATTCTTGTAGTCATTCAATCTACACAAACAGCAAACACAGTAGATGCCTGCAAGACTGTGCATCGCAGCATAAACCTCTCCTCGATAGGGAGAGCGCCAGAGCAAGGATGAGGAATGGACGATAACCGCCAAGAAACCACCAAAGCCTCGGAACTGCGAGCCTTCTTTTTTTTGACAGTCGTTACCGCTCCGGTCCTTGCAGTGATGGTCGTCGGCGGCTACGGTTTTTTTGTGTGGATGTACCAGTTAGTGACCGGCACGCTGCCCTCAGGATAAAACTGCCTTTATCACTCAGCAGGTGAGACCGAATTCATTTCAATCGTTCCTGAAAGGCAGGCTTCGCATGGAACAGGAAGCACATATAGCCGGCATCGTAGTCTTTGCTTTACCCGCACACTTCGCTGCGACAAAAACGAGCATTGCCTCCATTCCCGCAGCAGAAATTCACGCCGTCAGCACAGACGGCAAGCTGATCGTTACCCTGGAAGCCGAAAGCACCCGACACATTCTCGACCTCATGGATGCAATTCGCGCCCTGCCCGGTGTCGTCGATGTCGCACTGGTCTATCAGCATGCGGAGCCGTCGGCTGATCTTGAACAGGAGATTCAATCATGAAGCTCACGCGACGCGACTTCATCAAGCAGACAGCGGCAATGACGGCGGCAAGCACTGTCGGCATCCCGCTCGAAACCCCGGCCTCCAACGTCGTTACCGATGCATCGAAAACCCAGCTCACATGGAGCAAGGCCGCCTGCCGGTTTTGCGGTGTTGGTTGCGGCGTCAACGTCGGCGTCAAGGACGGTCGCGTGGTCGCCACGCACGGCGACATCAATGCGGAAGTCAATCGCGGGCTCAACTGCGTCAAGGGCTACTTCCTGTCGAAGATCATGTATGGCGAAGATCGCCTGACCCGGCCACTCTTGCGCATGACCAATGGCAAATACGACAAGAACGGGGAATTCACGCCGATTTCGTGGGACGCCGCTTTCGACATCATGGCGCAGAAATACAAGCAGGCATTACGCGACAAGGGCCCCACTTCCGTTGGCATGTTCGGCTCCGGACAATGGACCATATGGGAAGGCTATGCGGCGGTAAAGATATTCAAGGCCGGTTTTCGTTCCAACAACATCGACCCCAATGCCCGCCACTGCATGGCCTCCGCCGTGGCAGGCTTCATGCGCACCTTCGGCATGGACGAGCCGATGGGCTGCTACGACGACATCGAGGCAGCCGACGCCTTCGTGCTATGGGGTTCGAACATGGCGGAAATGCATCCAATACTATGGACCCGCATCACCGACCGCCGCCTGTCGGCGCCGCAGGTAAAAGTCGCGGTGCTGTCAACCTTCGAACACCGCAGCTTCGAACTGGCGGACGTACCGATGATTTTCCGACCACAGACCGATCTGGCGATCCTGAACTACATTGCGAATTACATCATCAAGAACAATCAGGTCAACCGCGACTTCATCAACAAGCACACCCGCTTTGTGCTTGGTAACCCGAATATCGGCTACGGCCTGCGACCTGAACATCCCTTGCAAAAAGCCGCCAAGAATGCCGGCGATGCCAACGGCGGCAAGCCGATGACGTTCGAGGAATATGCAAAGTTCGTCAGCCAGTACGATGTGGACTCAGTGGCGAAGCTGACGAACGTGCCCAAGGAAAGGCTACAGCGTCTCGCGCAGTTGTATGCCGACCCGAAAGTAAAGGTGATGTCGTTCTTTACGATGGGCTTCAACCAGCATACGCGCGGCGTCTGGTGCAGCAACCTGCTGTACAACATCCACCTGCTGACCGGAAAAATTTCAACGCCTGGCAATAGCCCCTTTTCCCTGACCGGACAGCCTTCTGCCTGCGGCACCGCACGTGAAGTCGGCACCTTTTCGCACCGTCTGCCGGCGGACATGCTCGTGGTTAATCCAAAGCATCGCGAGTTTGCTGAAAAAGTCTGGCAACTGCCGCCCGGAACCATCCCGGAAAAACCCGGATATCACGCCGTCCTGCAAAGCCGCATGCTCAAGGACGGCAAGCTCAATGTGTACTGGACCCAAGTCACCAACAACATACAGGCGGGCCCGAACCTCATGCAGGAGACGCTGCCCGGCTGGCGCAATCCGGATACCTTTATCATCGTGTCGGACGCGTATCCCACTGCCTCCACGCTCGCTGCCGACCTGGTTCTGCCGACGGCAATGTGGGTGGAGAAGGAAGGCGCCTACGGCAACTCGGAGCGCCGCACCCAGTTCTGGCATCAGATGGTCACCGCCCCGGGCGAGTCGCGCTCCGATCTGTGGCAACTGGTTGAATTCTCCAAGCGCTTCAAGATGGAAGAAATCTGGCCGAAGGAACTGCTCGACAAGGCACCGCAATGGCGCGGCAAGACTCTGTACGACATGGCTTTTCGCAATGGTGTCGTCAACAAGTTCCCGAACAGCCAGATCGAGGCCGGTTATGACAACCACGAGGCGAAGGCTTTCGGCTTCTACATCCAGAAGGGCTTGTTCGAGGAATATGCCTCTTTTGGTCGCGGCCACGGCCATGACCTCGCGCCGTTCGATACCTATCACAAGGAACGCGGCCTGCGCTGGCCCGTAGTCGATGGCAAGGAAACCCGCTGGCGCTATCGCGAAGGCACCGATCCTTATGTCAAGGCTGGCGAAGGCTATCGCTTCTACGGCATGCCAGACGGCAAGGCGGTGATTTTTGCGCTTCCGTATGAGCCCGCTGCAGAGGAACCGGACAAGGAATATCCGTTCTGGCTGGCGACCGGCCGCGTGCTGGAGCACTGGCATACCGGCACGATGACGCGTCGCGTACCGGAACTGTACCGTGCGATGCCGAACGCGGTCTGCTTCATGCACCCGGAAGATGCGAAACGCTTGGGCGCCCGGCGCGGCGACCTGATCGAGATCATCTCGCGCCGAGGCTCGATCCGCTCGCGCGTAGAGACCCGCGGGCGCGACCGGCCGCCGCCCGGACTGGTGTTCGTGCCGTTTTTCGACGCCAGCCAGCTCATCAACAAGCTCACGCTGGATGCGACCGACCCTATCTCGTTCCAGACCGATTACAAGAAATGCGCAGTCAACATCCGCAAGGTATAGGAGGCAATCATGAAGAAACTGCTTGCGGCCTTACTTTTACCGATGTCCATTGGCGCTTCGGCGATTGATTTCCAGGACAGGATGCGCGGCCCGACACCTCTGGACCAGACAACGCAGCCGCCGCCCATCGTCAACCCCGACAACAGCGATGTGCGCCGCTCGCGCAACTATGCAATGCAGCCTCCGATCGTGCCGCACAAGATCGAAGGCTACCAGCTGGACAAGAATGCGAACCGCTGCATGATGTGCCATGCGCGCACCCGTACGCAGGAAAGCCAGGCACCGATGATCAGCGTGACGCATTTCATGGACCGCGATGGCAATTTCCTCGCGGAGCTGTCGCCGCGCCGTTATTTCTGCCTGCAATGCCATGTGCCGCAAGCCAATCTCAATCCGCTCATCAATAACCAGTTTATCGATGCCGAGACGATGCTGAACAAGCCAACCCAGCCAGCAACATCACCTGCGCCGGCCGGCAAGAAATAAGAGGGGAATCCTCATGAAGCAACTGCTCAAGCGCTACTGGAATATTCTGAAGCGGCCCAGCGTTCACCT
>DATFAZ010000308.1:0-4409 GCA_035254105.1 Noviherbaspirillum sp.
TTTGTGTTCGATCCGGAACCCACGCCGATGACGGCCGTCGAGCAAAAGCAGGCTCAGGCGAATGTCGACACCCTGAACCGCGTGCTGCAAAAGGATGGACTCCCAGCGGTCCAATTGGTCACCGAGGCGCCGAGCAAGAACCATGCGCTCGCACAGAAGATCGCCCGCGTGTTCGGAACGAAGCTGCATTTCGTATCCGGGCCGGCGACCTTCGAGGGCGTCGCTTACCGCGGCGTTGCCTATCTGAAGGACAGCATGAAGCGCCCGGAACTGGCTATTGCCGGGCATGAAGTGATGCATACGCTTGAGCAGACCAATCCCGAGCTTGCCGCGAAGCTGCGCACGCAAATGCAAGGCTACTTGCGGGAAGACGCCGTTGCTGATCGTCGGGTACGCGAGGATCTGTTGGCGGGCAAGCCCGTCTCCGATGAGCACGTCAACAGCGAAACATTGGCCGACGTCAACGGCGCCATGTGGATGGATCCGCTGTTCTGGCGCGAGATGCGCCAGCAGGATGAAAACCTGTTCCGGCGCGTCGCCTATGCCTTCATGGAAGTGGTTACCAAGATGGTGAAGTCACTGGCCGGCACGCGGTTTGACATCAAGTCGCTGGTCACGGATGTGGAGGCCGTTCGTTCGATCATTGCGCGTACATGGGCCGAGCATCTGACGGGGAATAGCAACGAGGCTGACGACAGCCTGAAAATGTCGCGCAACACGAACTTCCTCCAGGAACTGGCACGCCACGATGAGCTTTTCCGGCTGCCGAAGTCGGACAAGACGACGATCGAGGGTATCGTCGCTGACAACGACCCGCGAATCAGCGTGAAAAAACTCGGGCAGGTGCCGGGCGAGGTGGCGCGCTACCAGTTCACGCTACCTGACGGCACGACGGCGCGCATGGTGGTGCGCCAGCCGGGCTCGATCTACGGTTTCGATACCGTGGAAGGTGAAATGCATGTCACCGATGAGCGATTGCCAGGCGAGAACCCGGAGGCCGCCGAAGGCAAGGAAGAGGTATTCATCGATGTGTCGCTGCTGGATCCGGCAAAGGGATTCGGCGCGGCAATCTACAATATCGCGGCCAACTATGCGCACAATACGGATCGGATCTTCATCGGCGATCCGGCCGGCCTGTCCGATGAGGCCATGTTCCGCAGACCGCAGCAGATGCTGTCTTCCGCGCTCAAGTTCGGTACGACCGAACATCTGGCGCCGCACCCGCGACAAGTTTCCGGCGACAAGAATCTCGGCATTCCTGGGTTGAAATGGACGCACGGCGACGATGAAGGAAATATCCGCAATCTGATCGATGTCATCCTGCAAAGCATTGACAACAATGGCGGAAACGGCGATATTTCTTACAATACAAGTACAGGGAAATTTGTCGATAGCAATGGAAACGAGCTCTCGCGTGATGACATTAACAGAATGGCAGTCGCTACCCTACGAGGTGCGCCGCACGCTGGGGGCGCAACACTTGCGCGACACGCTCTATTCCGCTCCCTTGTACAAGGCGAAGGCGGATTGGGAGGAAAATCGAACGGGCGATCCCATGACGTACTGGAATCTCTTGTGGAGCAGTTGCGTCAATTTAGTACCTCCGACAGCGACAGTCCCTTTACAAAAGTCTTCTACTCCCGAACCGGCGACGCCGTAGATTCCTTCCTTGGCGGCGTGGGCGTGCAGGAGAATATCCGGCAAAACGTCTCCGACCTGTTTCAATCAGAAAAGACCTTCAATAGCTGGTGGCATAAGACCGTCGGCACTCAGTACCACAAGGCGCAGATCGACAAGCACTTCAAGCGCGTGTACGACGCTGCGCAGCGGTACCTGACCGGTGTTTCCATGTTCGCCAATGCTGCCGCCGACCTGGCGCCGACGCTGCTTCCCAAGCTGGAGAACCTGCGCGACCTGACGAAGAAACGGCCGTCGAAGGGTGACACTGATGCTGCCGGGCGCGCAATCTTCGAAGGCACCCTCAACGACAAGAAGGTGTACACGGATGCCGAACTGCACAGCCGGTTCAATCTGACCGACAAGCAGATCGAGCTGTACCGGGAATTCCGCGCCGCGACCGATAAATCCCTTGACGATATGGGCAAGACCGACATCCTGCGGTATGCCGGCAAGGACGGCGCTGCGGTGACGAATGCAGTGATGGGGGCGAAGGATGTCAACGACGCTGCCGATATTCTGGCTGGGCATCTTGAGGCGCTTGGGGAAGAGGGCGAAGCTTCCGTTGTGCGTGACAAAGCTACCCGTATCGCGCAGCTGAAACAGGAGGGCTACGCACCGCTGATGCGCTTCGGCGAGCATACCGTCTACGTCACAGGCAAGGACGGCAAGCAACTGTTCTTCGGCATGGCGGAAACCGCGCGCGAGGCCGCACTGCTGGCGCGGGAAATGCGCGAAGCGTACCCGGATGCGACGGTGACAAAGGGTATTCTGTCGAAAGAAGGGCACAAGCTATTCGCCGGCATTTCCCCGGATACGATCGAGGTGTTTGCCGCGACGACCGGACTGGATAAAAGTCCGCTTTTCCAGGATTACCTGAAGCTGGTCGTGAATAACCGTTCGGCGCTGAAACGATTGATCGAGCGTAAGGGCGTTGCCGGCTTCAGCCAGGATACGACCCGCGTGCTGGCGTCGTTCCTGACCTCGAATGCCCGTGCATCGTCGAAGAATCTGTACGCCGGCGAAATGTCGCAGGCCGCCAACGACATCCCGAAGGAAAAGGGTGATGTCCGCGACGAGGCAATCCGGCTGGTTGACTATATTCAGCATCCGGTCGAAGAAGCTGCCAAGATTCGCGGACTGCTGTTCACGAACTTCATCGGCGGTTCCCTGGCATCTGCTGCGGTGAACATGACGCAGCCGGTCATGATGACCCTGCCTTACCTGTCACAGTTCTCCGGCGCCGCGAAGGCAACCAAGGGTTTGCTGGATGCCATCCGGATGGCGGCGACGGTGAAGGATGCGGACATTCAGGACAAGGGATTGCGCCAGGCGCTGGCCCGCGCGGAAACCGAGGGCATTGTCAGCCCGCAGGAAATCCACAATCTGCAGGCCGAAGCGATCCGGAGCAGCCACGGCTTGACGATCGGCGGCAAGGAAATCGTCCCGGCGTTCGCCATGCGCAAGCTGGCCGTGATTTGGGGCGGGTTCTTTGGCCTGGCCGAGCAGTTCAACCGCAAATCAACCTTCATTGCCGCCTATCAGATGGCGAAGGAATTCACCCCGGCACAGCTCCAGAAAGCGGATGTGAAGAATGCCTACGACTTTGCGGTAAAGGCGATCGCGGAAACGCAGGGCGTGTACAACCGCGGAAATCGGCCGGATTGGGCGCGCGGCGCGCTCGGTGCCACGCTGATGACCTTCAAACAGTACAGCGTCGCGTACCTTGAATTCCTCGCCCGCCTGCCGGCGAAAGAACGTGCGCTTGCGCTGGCCATCCTGATGGTGGCCGCCGGTGCCAATGGGTTGCCGTTCGCCGATGACCTGGACGATGTGATTGATACCATCGGCCAGGCGCTCGGCTACAACTTCAATTCCAAGAAGCAGAAAGAGCGGTTCCTTGCTGCGACGCTCGGCAAGGGTGGCGCGGACTTCGTGCTGCACGGTTTCTCCGGCGTCGGCGGCATGCCGCTGGATGTCTCCATGCGGATGGGGCTCGGGAACCTCCTGCCCGGCACCGGCCTGTTGAAGAAGAGCGAAACCGACAAGGGAAGCCAGTACGCCGAGTTCGGCGGCGCGGCCGGGGCGTTCGGGCAGAAGGTGCTGCAATCTGCTGGTAAATTGCTCGATGGTGATGTGACCGGGGCGGCCAAAGATGTGGCAGGAACAGCGGTTCAGAACGTCATCAAGGCGATGGACATGATGGATACCGGCGCCTATCGCGATTCTCGCGGGCGCAAGGTCGTCGATGCGGACGGTATGGATGCGCTGATCAAGGGTATCGGCTTCCAGCCCGGTGCTGTCGCCCAGGAACAAAAGCAATTGTCGATGGCAAGGCAGGACATTGCGATGGCGAACGCGGTCAAAGCGGATATTGCCGAGAAGTGGGCGCAAGGTGTGTTCGAGGGCGATAAGGAAGCCACGGACAAGGCCCGCAAAGCCATCCGCGAGTGGAATGCTAAAAATCCGGCGACACCTGTCAACGTGACGATTTCCCAGGTCTACCGGCGCGTGCGCGAGATGCGCATGACCAAGGCGGACCGTATGGTCAAACATGCTCCGAAGTCGATGCGGGCCGGGATGAAAGAGGAAATGAGTTGATGCAGGAGGGCGGGCCGCTACTTCGGCGGCTCGTCTTTTTTGTCGATTAATCGCCCAGTCTGCCAGAGCAGGACCAGATAGAAGACGCTGATGCCGATCGCGATCAACAGGCCGCGCCACGACCAAAGGGC
>DATFAZ010000309.1:0-21173 GCA_035254105.1 Noviherbaspirillum sp.
GAGCGCACCCGCGGAGCTGGTCGACGCCATCCGCCAGGTTGCCGCCGGCCGCAAGTACATCAGCCAGGCGCTCGCGCAGGAACTCGCCAACCAGGTCGGCGACGAGAACCGCGAAGTGCCGCCGCACGAAACGCTGTCCGATCGCGAATACCAGACGCTGATCATGATCGCGTCCGGCAAGACAGTCAGCGACATTGCGGCCGACCTGACGCTGTCGGTCAAGACAATCAGCATGTACCGCTCGCGCCTGCTGCAGAAAATGAAGATGCGCCACAACGCGGAACTGACGCACTACGCGATCAAGAACCACCTGGTGGAATGATCCCCATCCCCTGCCCAGGGGATGGAATGCCACGCAGCGTTGGCAAATGCATATCGATCAGTCGGCGCGCCGCTTCCAGCGCCGCGCCGGCCAGCAGCACTTTACACTCCACACCGAAAACCAAGAGTAGGTTGGTTTTCAATCTCCTAATTTCTCTATCGCTGGTGCTTCAAGAAGGATAGTATTGCTCCTTGCCCCGGGCCACACACACCGCGCCCCGCAGAACGCACCCATGCAAGAAAAAACACAAAAACCGGAACAGCAAAGTCCCGCTGACGTCGCGCGCGAAGCGTTTCGACGCCTGGCGACGCGCCGCATTGCCCCTACGCCGGATGCCTACCGCGAGATCTACGACGAGATCCTCGGCAAGAGCAAGCAGTCGAGCGCAGAAAAGATCCTGGCGGAGTTCGTCGCCAACCTCGCCAACGCCACCGAAGACATCGCGCCCCTTTCCGCGACGATGAAGCGCGCACTCGACGACCGCGACTGGCAGGAATGCGGAAAGCAGCTCACCGGCCTGCTGGAGAAGCATGTCAGGCTGTCAACCGAACTCACCGCCGCGACCGTCAAGGCCGCCGCCGCAAAAACGCCGGAGAAGCCTTCCGCGCCCCGCCCTGCTTCCGGGATCCCGCTGGTGGACGAGGAACCGGCGACAGCAGCCCGATCGCGTGCCATTCCATTGGTTGATGACCCGCTACCGGCCAGGCGCAGCACATCCATCCCCCTGGTCGACGATGCCAGCGCGCCTCCCGCCACGACAAAGCCCGCCGTGCCGCCGCCCGCAGCTTCATCGCCAATGGATGAAAGCCGCCAGATGCAAATGCTGCGCGAACTGCTTACGCGCACGTTGTCACTGGCCGTCGGCTCCCTGCTGCGCGGCACGCCTGCCCTGCAGGAAGAATCCGAGCGGCTGGCCGAAGCGGTGAAGGATGCGCACACCGAACAGGCGCTCATGGACATCAGCACGCGCCTCAAGCAGCTCTGCTTCAAGGTCGAGCTCAAGAGCGAGGATATGGCCGAAGAGCACGAACTGCTGCTACGCCTGTTCAAACTGCTGCTGGAAAACGTCAGCGAACTGCTCGACGACGATTCCTGGCTCAGCGGCCAGATCAGCAGCGTGCAGGAATTGCTCGCGGGGCCGATCACGCACAGCGCGCTGATGGACGCCACGCGCAGCCTGAAGGAAGTCATCTACAAGCAAAGCATGCTCAAGCACAGCTTGGCCGAAGCCAAGGTCACTGTGAAGAACATGATGATGACCTTCGTCGACCGCCTCGGCGCGGTCGCCACCAGCGCGGGCAATTTCCACCAGAAAATCGACCAGTATTCGCAAAAGATCAGCCAGGCCAAGGGCATCATCGAACTCAACAGCATCCTCAAGGATGTCATGCGCGACACCAAGCTCGCCCAGGAAGAAGCCCTGCGCTCGCGCGACGAGATGATGGCCGCGCGCCACGAAGTGCAGAACGCGGAAACGCGCATCCAGGACCTCGAATCGAAGCTCGTGCAGATGAGCGAACTGGTGCGCGAAGACCAGCTGACCGGCAGTCTCAACCGGCGTGGTCTCGACGATGTGCTCGAGCGAGAAATGTCGCGCGCCGAGCGACGCAAGTCCCCGCTCTGCATCGCCATGCTCGACCTGGATGACTTCAAACGCCTCAACGACACGCACGGGCACAGCGCCGGCGACCAGGCGCTGATCCATTTGGTGAAGGTGGTCAAGGACACCCTGCGCACGCTGGATGTCATCGCCCGCTTCGGCGGCGAGGAATTCATGATTGTGCTGCCGGAGACCTCGCTACAGGACGCGATGCAGACCGTGACTCGTGTGCAGCGAGAACTGACAAAGCAGATTTTCATGTATGACAACCAGCGGCTGCTTATTACCTTCAGTGCCGGCGTGGCGCTGCGCGCGCCGGGTGAGGATCAAGAGTCGATGATCAAGCGGGCGGACGAGGCCTTGTACAAGGCGAAGAAGGCGGGGAAGAATCGGGTGGTGGCGGCGGAGTAACCAATTCGTCCGCCCTTGTCGCGTTGCGGCAAGCAGTCACGTCCCGGGAAGAGGACTTATTAACGGCCGCACTTCGCCAAACTTTAGCCCTTCTTTTTTTTCAATTTTCACGCACTCCGCGCCAAGCCATGCAAGATGCCGGCCCAGCTTGGGTTTTCGCCATTTTCAAGCTTTCCGAAACATTTTTCCGCAGTAAATTTCTTTCAGGCACTTAAGGTTTTCCGTGAATATCCGAAACCAGACTTGACCGGCCAAGCTTCGGCAAGACCGGAAAAGGATTATGCGAATACAAGCCTAAACTTTTTCCAATCTCGTCCGATAAAGAAAACATCAAGGGTTTGTACCAGAGAATTTCAGGCGCAAACCAGGATGAAATCGAACAAGCCGGTGACCATCGGACCATTACAGGAGAAACAAAATGGCTTCAATTATCAACACCAACCTGGCGTCCCTGAATGCGCAGCACAACCTGAACAAGTCGTCGAATTCGCTGAATTCGGCATTGCAGCGCTTGTCCTCCGGTTTGCGCATCAACAGCGCTAAGGACGACTCAGCCGGCCTGGCGATTTCGGAGCGCATGAATGCGCAGATCGGCGGTCTGGACCAGGCTTCGCGTAATGCCAACGACGCAATCTCTCTCGCGCAAACGGCTGAAGGCGCACTGTCTTCCATCGGCGACAACCTGCAGCGTCTGCGCACCCTGGCCGTTCAGGCAGCCAACGGTTCGAACAGCGATGCCGACCGTGCTTCGATCCAGAACGAAGTGTCACAGCTCGTTTCTGAAATCGGCCGCGTGTCCAGCTCGACACAATTCAACGGCATCAACTTGCTCGACGGCTCGTTCAGCGGCCAGACCTTCCAGGTCGGCGCCAACTCCGGTCAAACCATCTCGGTGTCCATGGATAGCGCACAGATCACGAAGCTCGGCGCATCGCAAGCCGCTTCGCTGAGCGCATCCAACAACGGTACAGCATTGTCCGGTGGTGACATGATCCTGAACGGCGTGTCGATCCGCGCGTCGTCTGCCACCGACGACACGGCATCGACAACCGGCCAAGCGGCAAGTGCTATCGCAAAAGCTGCGGCAGTCAACGCAGCATCGGCGCAAACTGGCGTGACTGCAGCCGTCAACACCAACATCTCGACTGGTGCTACGCAAACAGCTACAGCCGGTACGGGCACCTTTACCATCAACGGCGTCACCACCGCAACTGTCACGATGGCGGGCAACGACGGCACGGTCGACCGTGCTGCGGTCGTCAAGGCAATCAACGACATCTCCGGCCAGACCGGCGTGGTGGCTGTCGATTCCGGTCTGTCCGCTAACGGCGTGAAGTTGATGGCAGCGGACGGCCGCAATATCGACGTCGCGATCACCTCCGCGTCCGGATCGTTCGTCTCCGCAACCACTGGCGTGACTTCCGGTACGACCTACGGCACGTTCACGCTCAGCTCCAACAAGGCGATTGTCGTCTCGAACACCACGGGTATCAAGAACGCAGGCCTGAACGCGGGCA
Organism: Noviherbaspirillum sp.; assembly: GCA_035254105.1. GTDB lineage: Bacteria > Pseudomonadota > Gammaproteobacteria > Burkholderiales > Burkholderiaceae_D > Noviherbaspirillum. The sequence goes on from DATFAZ010000309.1 coordinate 3,851, forward strand.
CGTATTCTACGCAAACCGCATACGCCTCGACCACGACCGGTGTTGGCACTGCGTTCGGCGCAGGCGACTTCAAGATCAACGGTGTGCTCGTCGGTGCGTCGCTGGCCTCCTACGATACTTCGTCGACAGCCGGCAATACGTATAGCGCGATCTCCAAGGTCGCAGCCATCAATGCGATCTCGGGTCAAACCGGAGTCACCGCGACGGTCAATGCCAACACCGACGCTGGCGCGGCGCAAACCGCCGCAGCAGGTACCGGCACGATCACCATCAACGGTCAGACGACGGCATCGATCACGCTGACAGGTTCGGGCTCTTCAGATCGTACAGCAGTTGTCACCGCCATCAATGCGATCTCCGGCCGCACGGGCGTGATCGCGGTCGACGGCGGCACCTCCGCTGACGGCGTAAAACTGGTCGCGGCTGACGGACGCAACATTGTCACCAGCTTCACCTCCTCGAGCGGCTCGTTCGTCTCGGCCACCACCGGCGTCACATCGGGCACCAGTTACGGTACCTTCAGCCTGAGTTCGTCGAAGTCGTTCTCGGTAGCCGAAGGTACGACCGGCAATTCGATGTCCTCGATGGGCATGCTGGCCGCAGGCACCTACGGCGCAGGCCGCAGCGGTCAAGCTCTCTCGACGATCGACGTCTCGACCGCCAAGGGCGCTTCCGACGCGATAGTGGCGATCGACAATGCGATCGGCTCGGTGAACTCAAGTCGTGCGAACCTCGGCGCGATCCAGAACCGCTTCCTGTCGACGGTCTCCTCTCTGCAGAACGTTTCGGAAAACCTGACTGCAGCACGCAGCCGGATCACTGACGCGGACTTCGCAGCGGAAACCGCCAACCTGACCCGCGGCCAGATCCTGCAACAAGCTGGTACGGCGATGCTCGCGCAAGCGAACAGCCTCCCGAACGGCGTGCTGGCTCTGCTCCGCGGCTAATCGGCAGCGCAGTAACGGCATAACCATCCCGGCCGGAAGTTTCGGCCGGGATTTTTCCTAGAACGCCCGTGAAAATGCCGCCGTACGGACGGCATTTCTACAGACGCTCTGAAGATGGCACTTGTACCAAGCATTTCGACGGACCGAAAGGAACTCGGGCCAATATCGGCGTCCATGCGGCAGAGCCATCGGTTGAATCGAATCCTCCGATCCACCATACTGCCGCGAGCGCCGGCTAAGCGGGAAACAGCTGGGCGAAACCCGGGCTTTTCGCCCCTTGCGCGCCGCCTTACCAGAGATATGCTAGCGTAGTTTTGGCGAACTGCGCCGCGAATCCAAGGAGAGTTGCATGGCAACCATTTCATCCCCTGGCATTGGTTCCAATCTCGACGTCAACGGGATCATCTCCAAGCTCATGTCGGTCGAAAGCCAGCCGCTAACTGCGCTTCAGAAGAAGGAAGCTAGCTACCAGGCCAAGCTCTCGGCATACGGCATGCTTAAAGGCGCCTTGTCATCCTTCCAGGGTGCGGTGTCATCGCTCTCCTCGCCGTCGACATTCCAGACGTTGAACGCGACTTCATCCGACAGCTCCGTATTCACGGCCAGCGCCAGCAGTTCGGCGGCTGCAGGCAATTATTCGATCTCGGTAGGCACGCTAGCGCAGGCGCAGTCGCTGTCCTCCGCCGCGCAAGCCAGCACGACAACTTCCATCGGCACCGGGGCCTCGACCACGCTCACTTTCCAGTTCGGCACCATCAGCGGCGGAACCCTGGCGAACGGTGTCTACGCGGGCGCCAGCTTTTCCCAGGATGCGACGCAAGCCACCGGCACCGTGGTGATCGACAACACGAACAATTCGCTCCAGGGCGTCCGTGACGCCATCAATGCCGCCAATATCGGCGTCACTGCATCAATTGTCAACGACGGCAATGCAACGTCTCCGTATCATCTGGTGCTCACGTCGACCAATACCGGGCTGTCGAAAAGCATGAAGATCACTTCCAGCGGAGGTGATGCGTCGATCACGAATCTGCTGGGCTACGACCCCACCGGTACGCAGAATCTTACCCAGGCGACTGTTGCTCAAAATGCATCGCTGACGATGAATGGTATCGCGATCACAAGCGCATCCAACACCGTGACCGATGCAATCTCGGGCGTCACGCTGAACCTCGCCAAGGCCAACTCAAGCGCCAACCTTTCGCTATCGAACAACACCTCGGCGGTCACGACCGCAGTCATTGGATTCGTCAAGGCCTACAACGATCTCAATTCGACGCTCGACAACCTGACGAGTTACGACGCGACGACCAAGAAGGGTGGTTTGCTGCTCGGAGACAGCGCGACACAGGCGATCCAGACACGCCTGCGCTCGACGATGGGCGCCGCACTCTCCGGTCTCGGCAACAATACGATCACAAACCTGTCCCAGATCGGTATCGCCTATCAGAAGGACGGCTCACTGACACTCGACAATGCCAAACTGCAAAGTGCGCTGTCCAGCAACTTCAACGACTTCGCGCAGTTGTTCTCGGCCTATGGCAAAACAACTGACAGCCTGGTGAGCTACGTCGGCTCAGGCAGCAATTCGCAGCCCGGCAGCTATGCTGTCTCGGTCACAAGCCTGGCAACGCAAGGCAACGTCGTGGGCTCAGACAAGGCGACACAGGCCCGCCAGACAGGATCGGTTGCTGCCAATACCACCATCACGGCGGGCGTCAACGATACGATCACGCTGGCAGTCGACGGCGGTACTCCGATTACAGCCACGCTGACCGCCGGCACTTATACGGCCGCGACGCTCGCAACCGAAGTCCGGACGCAGATCAACAACGCGCTGACCGCCGCCGGTCAGAGCAGCCAGGTAGCGGTCACGGAAAACAACGGCACGGTGAGCATCACATCGAACAAGTTTGGTTCGGCTTCGAGTATCGGCGCAGTCACGGGCAACGGTGCGGCCGATCTGTTGGGCGTTGCGCCTGTGAATTCAACCGTCGCCGTCATCCAGACCGGCGTCAATGATCAACTGGCCATGACGTTGAACGGCGTCACTGCAAACGTCACCCTGGCTGCAGGCACCTATACCGCCGACACGCTGGCCGCGCAGATCCAGGCGGCAGTCAACGGCACCGCGGCGTTTTCGCTTTCTGGCGGAAGCGTCAGCGTCAAGCAGAGCGGCGATGTCCTGACCATTACATCGAACAAGTACGGCTCCTCTTCTGCGGTCGGCGTCAGCAGCGGCGATGGCATCACCAACCTTTTTGGATCGGCGCCGACGGCGACTGTCGGTGCGGATGTTGCGGGCACCATCAATGGCGTCACGGCCAAAGGCTCCGGCCAGAACCTCATTGGCTTGACAGGCCTCCAAGGCAAGGCCGTTGGATCGGACAAGGGCACACAGGCACAACGGACAGGTTCGGCCGCCGCAGGCTTGACGATCACCGCCGGCGTGAACGATACGATCACGCTCGCAGTGGACGGCGCCGCACCAATCACGGCCACGCTCACTGCCGGAAGCTACTCCGCCGACACCTTGGCCGCAGAAGTGCAGACGCAGATCAACAATGCATTGACAACCGCGGGACAGTCAGGACAAGTCACGGTAAGCCAGAGCAGCGGTATCATCAACATCACGTCGAACAAGTTCGGCGCCTTGTCTGCGGTGGGAGGCGTCAGCAGCAACGGAGCAAGCAACCTGCTGGGCGCCACCCAGACCAACAGCACGGTGACGACAATCTCGACCGGCGTCAACGATCAACTAACGCTCGCGATTGATGGCGTAACCGCTACGATTACGCTGGCTGCAGGCACTTATTCCGCAAGCGCACTGGCGTCGCAACTTCAGACTGCCATCAACACCAAGGACACTTTTTCCTCGGCGGGAAAATCCGTGTCGGTCACGCAAAGCGGTGACGTATTCACGCTCACGTCGAACAGTAGCGGTACCGGCTCTACCGTACACATTACCGGTGGTAGCGCAAGTGCCAGTGTCTTCGGCGTCGCCCCGACAGAGACCGCCGGAAGTGCGACCAGTAACGCTGCGGGCGACCTGAACGTCCAGATCCTGGGCGGCTCCGCCGGCTCGCGCGGAACCTTGAATTATTCGCGCGGCTACGGCTACAACTTGAGCCAGCTGATGGACAGCTTCCTGTCGAGCACGGGGCCTATCGCCAGCAGCACCGACAGTGCCAACAAAAGTATTGCCGATCTACAAAAGCAGGCTGATGAACTGAACGTCCGCCTTACGGCAACCGAGAAGCATTACCGCGCACAGTTCACCGCCCTCGATCAGCTGGTCGGCCAAATGACTACGACGAGTAACTTTCTGACACAGCAGTTGGCCAGCCTGTCCAAATTGAGTTCGCAATGAACATGACCAAGAAGGCATTGCTCGGACGCTATGAAGAGATGCGGTACGTCTCGCAAACCATGCTCGAAGCCGCAAAAAAGGGCGACTGGGAGCGGCTCATCAAGGTTGAGAAGACCCGCTCCGCAATCGAAGAATACCTGCGGCGCGAAGACCAGACGCAGTGGGCCGGTAAGGATGCAGAAAACAAGGCAGCCCTGATTCGCGCGATTCTTGATGCTGATGCGCAAACGTCGCAATTGACGCGTCAGCGGATGAGCGAGATGCAGAACCTGCTCGGCAATATCAGCGCGGGCAAGAAGATGAAAAAGGCTTACGAGCATCCCTGAAAACAGACGGCCGGCATTGCATCTGCATGAAGCAGCCAACAAAGGTACCTCATCCTTGCGTCCGCCCGTCATACTGCATTATGCAATGCCTACCCGCTTCCTGATCAACTCGATCCGCCGATCCACATTCTCGTCGGCGAATGCCAATCCTCGAATTTCCTCCAGTACCGGCAGCGATTCCTGCCCGGTAAAGAACGTCGAGAAGGCACGCAGGTTTTCACGATGCAAGAGGATCATTCGCAGCACCCAGTCAGAGATGCGATTACCCGGAGTCTGCACCACGAACGCGTCGGCAAGCGGCAGAAACGGCTCATTTGTCGCGAGAGGCATGCCGGAATTGAGAAGCGCGCAAACCTTGTTCAACACACCGACAGCGGCCTCGCGCCGACCCAAGTCCGTCAGCATCCGGCAGAAGGAAAGAAGTCTAGGCAGATTGGCATTTTGCTTCAGCAATTCGCTCATCACATTGAATGCCGTTTGCAGGCACGCGTAGCGCTCGGAAGCGGGACGCGATGCCAACGCCGCCATCGCATACAGGTTCAAAGCCATCCAGTAGACTTCCCAGTTCGGCTCCCGCCCCTCTTGCTCAGATTTGCTCCAGCCGCTCACGAGATCAGCCGCGAACGGCATTGTGGCGAACAATTCCTGCCAATACGAAAGATCGATTCCAGGAAGACTTTCCAGTGCCCTAGCCTCGCGAACCAAGAGGCCGCTGCGTTCGAGCGATACGGCACGATCTTCCTTGCAGGCGAAAAGATTCAAGGTATAGGCATCCAGTTCTTCCAACGACATCAACGGCAACAACGCCGCTATACCCGGCACATAACGATAGAGCCGATAGCCTCGCTCAGTGAGCCATTGCGTTGTTGGGCCGTCCACATTTGCGCCCCGCACGCCGAACATCAGCAGAGGAGAATTGCGGGAGAAGAACCGGGTGGCGCCGCCCAGAGTCGCACCGTTTACCTGTTCCGTTGCGATTCTCACCAGTGTAATGTTGTCGAGCCCGTGCCTGTCCATCGCCACATCGAGTGTCGATTCCGGCTCCACGATGTTAATACCGAGCACTCTGTCTAGCTGGCTGCGCGAGCGCGACTTCATTAGCAGGTCCGTGTCCGAGGCTGAGGTAGTCAAGGCCCAGCCTCTTCCGTTTGTCAGCCGCGAAGTCGCCTGAATTGAGAACACCCCGATACCCGCTCCGACGTCCACGATGCGGGAATCAGGCTGCACGGCGCTCAGCGCAATAGTCTGCTCGGATTCATACCATCCGCGCTGCTCTTTCAGCACATAGGTTGCGAGATCGTCCAATGTACCTCTGACGGCGAGCTCGCAGCCTCCGTCCAGGGAAATATATTCAATCTGCCGAGTATGCCCTTCCACCGCCTCTCTGAGCACATTGGCCACTGCCGCAAGCTGGGTATCCCAATCTCCCAGAGAAGGTTGATCAATCAACTTGACAGTCGGATGCCATGGCATCGTGTCTGTTCTTCCAAGAACTTCCCATTGTTTTCCGTAGGGGTTGAGCCGGAAGGTTTCGATACCGATTGAGCCCGCGATTTCACACACGGCAGTGGCAGCCGTAACGACCCGATCGAGGCCGGCCATTAATGCCGCGGACTCATCTATCTGGTTGCGCAAGTCTATGTCCGGGAAATTAGTGATCGTCACACCATATTTTGCTTCCGCCTCGCGCAATTCGTCGGAGCATTCGTCGTACTGCAAATTGACGAAATGAATGCCAGGAATTCTGAAAATCTCCCCCCACTGGCTCAGATCGCTATATAGCTTCTTGCGTGCACCTTTGGCCAGACCGCTGCGCCAGCAAATGCCGACCTTGAGACCTGGACCAAGCTGTGAGAGACGCGAGCGCCAGTACTCAACGCGTGCGGTATCCGGGGCCAGATAGGCGCGCGTTGTCGGAAAGCTGTCCATTGTAGGGCGCAGGAATCGTGGAATGCTGCCGGCGGCGATTTGTACGTCGATCTTCGGCACCCGGACGAGCCAGCCAATCTCAGAGCGCGACGAGCCAACGACAGTCGCCAATGGGAAGGAACGCACGAACAACGGAGCGAGACGCGGCTCACATTCGATTATGCAATGCTTCGCCCTGGCTATCATTTCGGAGAAACAGGATGCGAACAGTATTTCGTCGCCCAACCCTTGCTCCGCATAGATCAGGATAGTCTTGTCCTCCAGCGATGAACCATCCCATTCCGGGTAGGGGAAGCGCTTCAGCGCCTGGCCATCCTCGAAGCGCAATTCATGCTTTTCCCATCCGCGATCCAATTTACCTTGGCGCAGAAACAGGAAAGCCTGGTTCCAGAGTGGCGTCACGTAATTCGGATTCAACTCGAATGCGCACTCATATTCCGCCAGCGCTTCGTCGTATCGCGCCAATTCCTCGAGCATGGCACCCCGGTTATTGTGCGTGGCAGAACTGTTCGGATTCAATGCGATCGCACGGTCGAAACAGGTAAGCGCCGCCTCGAAACGGCCCCAGATGCCGTAAATCTGCCCAAGATCATCATAGGCTACGGCGCGGGCCGGATCGAGTTCTATGCCGCGCAGGAAGCACTGGGCTGCTTCCTCGAAGCGATCCTTCCCCCTCAGCACGAGCCCGAGGTTGTACAAGGCATCCGGATAATTGGGGCTAAGCGCCAAGGCGCGCCGCAAATGCGGTTCCGCCTCGTCGAGCCGATCGAGAATCTGCAGCGCGTTGCCGAGGTTGTTATGGGCTTCGATGTAATCGGGCGACTGCGCCAATGCCCGCTCGTAATAGCCAATCGCTTCTTCTTCCTTTCGAAGAGCGACCATGGTCAGCCCCATGTTGTTCAGCGCCTGCGGATGTTTCGGATTAATGGCAAGCGCCTTTCTCAGATACTTTTCGGCGTCGTCCGGCTTTCGCAATTGACTGCATGCAGTTCCGAGCAGGTATAGGGTGTCCAGGTCGCTCGGCATTTTTTTCAAGACCTTCCGATACAGGGTTTCGGCTTCTTCGATATTCCCCGCTTGATGCATCTGGAAAGCTCTTTGGAACCAGATATCGGCCTTGGCAAACTTCGACTGATTTAAAATCATGGATAGACGACCTTCACAGCAACAAATCCCACGACAGCGGCGTTCCCCTCTTGACGTCTTTTACCACCCTTCGCCCAAGCAGCAAGGAATAATACTTCATCGATAGGCCATATCCCGGTCTGAGTCTTCGCAAGGTCTTTTCGTTCAGGATATCACCGGCTTTCATATCTTCGGCAATATAGAGCGATCTTCTATATTGTTTGGAGCGCTCTTCACTTGATGTCGCACCATAGGTCACAGTCCCCAACGCTTGCCATGCCCGCTCACTTTCCACGACGAGGTTCGCCATTTCGTCTGGCTCCAGCGAAAAGGCGGAGTCAACGCCTCCATCTGCGCGCCGCAAGGTAAAGTGTTTTTCAATGACAGTTGCTCCAAGAGCGACACTGGCTACCGCAACGCCCAACCCCATCGTGTGATCGGACAGTCCGACCTGGCAGTTGAACAATGCACGCATATGGGGAATGGTCAGAATATTGGTATTCTCCGGCGAAGCTGGGTAACTGCTCGTACATTTGAGCAGAACAATGTCTGTACAACCGGCCTCGCATGCCGCGCCAACTGTTTCGTCGAGCTCTGCGACCGTCGCCATGCCAGTCGAAATAATCATCGGCTTCCCAGTTGCTGCCACTTTTCGAATCAACGGCAAATCCGTATTTTCAAATGATGCAATTTTATATAGGGGCACATCAAGCGTTTCCAGGAAGTCGACTGCCGTTTCATCAAATGGTGTACTGAAGCCAATGATTCCGTGCTTCTTGCATCGGTCGAATATCTGTCCGTGCCATTCCCAAGGCGTATAGGCGTCCTGATAAAGCTGATACAACGATTTACCCTGCCAAAGACTGCGTGCGTCATCAATGTAAAACTCGCCTTCTCCGATATTCAGTGTCATCGTGTCGGCCGTATATGTCTGAATTTTCAGAGCATGAACCCCAGCCTGCGCGGCAGCGTCGACAATAGCGAGAGCGCGATCGAGCGATTGGTTATGATTGCCAGACATCTCAGCAATAATAAATGGCCGGTTTCCCTTGCCGATCGTATGATTCTCAATTCGAATTTCGAATTCATGCATGCTTCTCACCATCCCTACGCAGCGCCTTGCCGATTAGTTGCTTGACAGGTGTATCCCATTCCTGCTCCAGAAAATGCATGTAGGGTTCCTTGTCCTTCGAACGATGTAAGCTTCCGGAGTTCGGTAACTGAGGATGCGGCGACATTTGGTCCAGTCGAAGTTCTGTCCATGTTTCTGCAAATAGCGCCAACATGGCTTGCGTGAGGCGCTCGTAGCTCGTTCTCAATGTATCGCCCGGCAAAGTGCTCACATAGCGTTGAATCAGAATATCTCCCGTATCAATTCCCTGGTCCACCCTATGTATAGTCACGCCCTTCGGTGTGTCTTCCAGAAAGCTCCACAAATTGGGATCTGCTCCACGGTTCCAAGGCAGATAAGAGATATGAAGATTGATTGCTCGTTTCTCGAACAACTTCAGAACATCATTGCTCAGGATATGACGATACCCAAAGCTAACAATAAAATCCGTACGGCCCAAAAATGGTGACGCAGGATCAAGCGGTTCCTCCCAACTTTCTGCCGTGTCTCCGTGCTTTGCCAACACCTCAAGCATCTTTGGTCGTCTGGGGCCCAACAACAAGACATGCACAATACATCCTCCGAAACCGCTTACTCAAGCAAAGCCGAAACTCGCGTTGTGCCACGTCCATCCACGAGAGTTGACGCCTTTCGTGACATGTCAGCCACTTTCCCGGCATCGCGCAAAAGGGCACTGATGGCATCACGCATGCATGGCACATCCACTGTATCGGAGCACCCCAGAAATATCGCTGCGCCTGCCTCGGCGCATTGGGCCGAGATCTCGGTCTGATTCTCGGCAACAGAGATAATCAGTGCCGGCAGTCCAACACAGCACCGCTCCCATGTCGCGCTGCCACCGGCGCCAATTGCGAGATCCGCCGCACCCATCAATTGCGCCATTTTGTTCGTCTGACAATGGTACGACACGCGTGGGATGTGCTGGCAAAACCTCTCGATTTCGAGGCGCCGAGTATTTGATGTGCCGACAACTACATCGACATTAATATTGGTACGAGCTACGGCCTTTAGCGCGAGCAAAGCCTTCACAGTCTCGTTAGTCGGATCGCTTCCGCCGAAAAATACCAAGATTCGCCTGATGCCGCCATCTCGCTTGCGCCTAATATCATGCTCAACACGAAACTCCCGCCGAAGTATCGCAAATTCCGGCCCGAGCAATATCTGGCAGGATATGGGTACCAGACCAGAGTAACGAGTGCTCGGTTCAGCGTGCAAATTTTGGTCCAACAGAAGATTGCAATAATGCGATCTGTTTGCTAGATCGTCGATCACCATAAGCCTCGACGCCACCATCGACATCTTCAGCTCCCAGCGCGCATCCAGACCGTAATGGTCGATAATCAACCAGCTGACATCGATACTGCCCACCGAACGACGTGTCGCTTCGGCATCATTTTCCCAGGATTCCGGAAGCGCTGGGAGAAAAGGTAAACGAAAAACCGTAAAACCGAATTCTTCAACCAGGTCACACAGGTGCCCAGGATCTTCGCGACAGACAAACGACACATTCCATCGCTGGCTGCGCAATTCGATTGCGAGCGCAAGACAGCGCATGATGTGGCCCGATCCTAGAGATGTTGATGCATCAGCTCGTATCACTGCGTGCGGCATCACCGGCTCCTTAGAATCGCCGCACGATCCCGGGAACACTGCTGCGCACCCGAATTTCATTAGCCGCCATAAACACCTTCACTTCTGCAGGAGTATGTTCTGTAAAATGAAAGATGCTCGCCGCCGCCACTGCTGATGCGTCGGCATCACGTACGGCCATGACAAAATCATCGAGCCGACCCGCGCCGCCAGAGGCTATAACCGGAATGCGAACATGACGGGTGACCAGGCGAACCAGCTCGAGATCGTAGCCCTTCATGGTGCCATCCCGATCGATCGAAGTCACCAGAATCTCACCTGCTCCCTGGCTTTCAAGCCACTGTGCATGCTGCACCACATTACGCCCCGTTGCTCGTGTGCCGGAATGGCTGTAGCACTCATACGAGCCGTTATCACGACGACGTGCATCGATCGATGCGACGACACATTGTGAGCCGAACATATTCGCAGCCTTGCAAACAAGGGTAGTGTTTTCATATGCCACTGTATTGATCGCCACCTTGTCCGCCCCCGCACACAAGAGCTTCCGAATCGTATCGACGGAACGCACCCCACCGCCAAAGGTCAAGGGGACAAAACACTCAGCTGTAAGGTCGGAGATTGCGTCAAAGTCCGGCTCCCGAAATTCAGGGGTCGCTGAGATATCCAGCAAGATGAGCTCATCAACGTCGCGCGCATTGTAAATTTTGAGAGCGGGCATGACAGTGCCAATACCGCGCCAACTGTCGAAGCCGATCCCCTTGACCAATCCGATTCCCTTCCACAAAAGGGTGGGAATAACGCGCGTCTTTAGCATGGTTCAGATCGATAAAAAATTTTGCAGCAAATGAAATCCGGCGCGAGAGCTTTTTTCTGGGTGAAACTGCACTCCCCATATCCGCTCTGCGGCAACGGCGGCGACAATATCCCCTCCATAATCGGCGATGCCTGCAATATGATTTCGATCGGCCGGCACAAACTGGTAGCTATGCACGAAATAGAAGTCAGTTCCGCTGTTCAATCCGCGGAAGATCGCACTTTCGCCAACCACGTGGACGTCATTCCAGCCTACATGGGGAACGCGTAGTCCACCTTTTGGCTCCAACAGCCTCACCTCGCCGGAAATGAGGTCAAGCCCCGGCGTGTCGCCGCCTTCAAGTCCGCGACTTGCTAGAAGCTGCATGCCAAGGCAAATACCGAGTAGTGGAATGCCATCATCGCGTACCGCCTTCCTAATGGCCCTGTCCCACCCGCGTGCCTGCAAATTTCTTATGCCATCGGCAAAGGCGCCAACACCGGGTAAAATTATCCAAGAAGCCGCATCAAGAGATGCAGGGTCGTCCGACACCAGCGCAGACGCACCACATTCAGCAATCGCCCGGCTCACGGAGCTAAGATTTCCCATTCCATAGTCCACGATCAGAACCGTCACTTTGCTCCTCCAGTCGATCCTCGATCATGATCCGCGAGGGTTGTCGTCATTGGTTTTAGCCAGATTCCCGTGACGATCCTTGATCAGGTTTCCACGCGCATCGGTGCGAAAGATTTTCTTGTTTGTGAAACGGTCGCAAATCTTGATGAACTCATCGACACCTATCTCCAGCGGCTCGAGAATTTTTTCAAGCGGCTTCCCAAGGTATGTCCAGGGGAATTTACCATCGTGCATACGAACAAGCTCCAGTGCATCCCTCCGCGTAATCCGCCCACGCCGCACGTGAAGACAGGCAATATCAGTCGCACGACCGAAACCGAATTTCAGAAATTTGAAATAGTCGTGAATACCTGTCTGGTGGTTGTCTAGGTTTTCGTAATTCACTACTGAACCTTCGATTGTCGTATTCCAAGTGGAGAAACCGTAAGCTTGGGCCAGCAACGCATTCGAATACCCATCCCAAGGCAAGTAATATCCAAGGAACAGTCCGGTGACACCAATTTCCTGCAATTGCTCATCGCTAGGGTACGAATACGTAATCATGTCGCGCTCACGAATACCTTCGAGACCGATCATGTCGGTTACCCGCAATCCGAGCAGACCGCCAAACTCTTCAAGCCAACGGCGATTAAGCGCATTGTTATTGGCAGCAGCTGCCGGCCCCCCGTATTCGTTTTGCGAATTTTCACCCCAGATTATCAGTGGCACACGAAACTGCACCGCTGCACGTACAGGGATCGTGAAAATGCCAACATGCTCTGGCCATGAAATATCTCCAACTTGCATCAGGCCGATACGATTCAGCTTGCGTCGGATAAGGGGATTGGGAGACATTTCTACATAATCGACACCGAGATTCTTGATGTTCTGAATATTCTTTCTGCCTATATCAGAAAGATCGCAGGTCGTTGCTGTGACACAGAGCGGATTCATCCCGAGTTGCAGCATGCGGATGACTTGATATGTACTGTCCTTTCCACCGCTCACAGGAACGATACAATCCCAATTCGAACCGTCCTTTGACCGATAACGATCAAGCACAACATCAAGCTCTTTCCTCCGGACATCCCAATCGATTTCCTTTCGCTGGGCATAGCTGCGGCACGCAGAACAAATTCCATCTTCATCGATATGAAGATCTGGCTTTGTCTCCGGCATTACACACGATTTGCAGTAACGAAGCATGTTTTCTCCCCCTTCAGATATTCAGAATGTCTTTTCAAGCAGGAACCATGTGATGTCGTCGTGAGGAAAATTAGAATCACGGTGGTAGAGAAAACCGTAGTCGATCAATCGCAAGCCCGGAAAGCGATCAAGCATTTCACCCGCAAAATCACGCTTGAAGAGTTTCCCCTCGTTTCCGCGATATAGCACCTCCGTAGGCGACGGGTTGTAATACTCCGCCACGCATATATATCGGGCGCTGCTCTGATGGAGCAGATCGTACACCTTTGGCAACACATCCGGATTCATGTGAATGAGAACACCCTTAATAAGGGCAAGGTCGAAATTTCTTCTTGGCGTAAAATCAAGAATCGACTGCTGATGAACTTCAATGTTGCCGCGCTTCTGCAAAACCTCCGCCGCCTTCGCATTGATTTCAATCGCTGCCAACTCGACCTCGGGAAGAAGAATACGAATCGCCTCCATGTTCATGCCGATATTAGCGCCAAACTCGATCACTGACCGCACAGAATGCGTGCGAGCGAGAACCTGCCGGAAAAAGGCGACATTGGCAGCTATCAAAGATTTTCCATGATTTCTTTCGATGTAATGGTCACCAAATTCGCCCGCCCAGAACTCCTCCTGTTCGGTTCCATAATTATTTGCCATGAGATGTTCCTTAGTCACCAAGCTTCTTTTGTGCAATATGTGCATTCAGCGAAACCCAATCAGGATGGGTTTGGAGCGTATCGAGAACTTCGCGCATACCAAACTCCGGATTGATCGGATAGTTCTCTTCTATTAGACGTCGTATCAGTTCAAAGTCTTCGGGGGTATCGACAGTCCAACGATGTCGTGACAAGTCCTCGGAGTGAATGAAATGCCCGATGCGGTAGCGATCAGGCCTCAGATAAATGAATGGCGTAACGTGTTCCAATTCTGGTCCATTCGTCGCCTCTCTGTATGCATCAGCCAGCGACGCATAAGAAAATACTTCGACAGCCATTCCGTATGGAAAACTCGGTTTGAGCGTATTGGAGACGTAGTCGTATTTGTCACGATTGTCCAGAAAAAACGCGATTACTGTATCAATGACCTGCGGATCGATCGCCGGACAGTCGGATGTAATCCGCACAACTACGTCCGCATGCTGTGCCGTCGCTGCCTCATAATATCGGGAGAGTACGTTCAGTTCCGATCCGCGCATCACCGGGACTGCGAGGCGCCGACATAAGGAGACAATCGCGTCGTCAGTTTCGTTGATGGTTGTGGCGATCACGAATTCGTCTGTCAACCTCACACGGCGCAGGCGTTCAATCAAATATTCAAGCAGGCTCTTGCCCAGCACTTCCTTGAGAACTTTTCCTGGCAGGCGCGTCGACGTCATTCGCGCTTGAACAACGATGACGACTTTCATTGCAGAACCTCGCGTAGCACTGAAACGACCTGATCCTGCATGATGTCGGTCAATCCGTAGAATATTGGAAGGCTGATCGCTTCCTTGTAGTATTGCTCCGCCTCCGGAAAATCGCCCGCCTTGAATCCGAACTGTCGATAGTATGGCTGACTGTGCACTGGAATGTAATGCAGATTCACCCCGATGCCGCGTTCGCGCATACCGTCGAATACCTGCCGGCGCGACCTGCCGATGGTGCCGAGGTCCAGGCGCACTGCATACAGATGCAATGCAGAGCGCGTGTCGGGGCGCCGCCACGGCAAGGTCAGCGGCAAGTCGGCCAATAATGCGTCGTAGCGATTCGCGAGATGATGCCGGCGCGCCACGAATTCATCAATGCGTCGCATCTGACTACTGCCCAAGGCTGCCTGGATGTCGGTCATGCGATAGTTAAACCCGAGCATGACCTGCTGGTAATACCACGGACCATCCGGCTCTCGGTCCATCAGCGCCGGATCGCGCGTCATGCCATGAGAACGCAGGAGCATCAGCTTTTCGTAAAGATCATCGCGGTTCGTCAACACCATGCCGCCTTCGCCGGTCGTTACGATTTTCACCGGATGAAAGCTGAACACGGTCATATCGGAGAATGCACATGAGCCGACCGGCTTGCCGAGATAGCTGCCGCCGATGGCATGCGAAGCATCTTCGATCACCGTAAAGCCATAGCGCGAGGCAAGATTGCAGATACGCGCCATTTCGCAGGATTGCCCCGCGAAATGTACCGGCACGACGACTTTCGGAAGCATATTGCTTGCCTGCGCAAGCTGCAACTTGACCTCAAGTGCATCCGCATCAAGGTTGTATGTTCGCTTATCGATATCGATGAAATCTGGCGAGGCTCCGCAGTAAAGCCCACAGTTGGCGGAAGCGAGGAAAGTATTCGGCGAGGTCCACAAACGATCGCCCTGCCCGAGGCCCGCCGCGAGACAGGCAATATGCAACGCCGCGGTCGCATTGCTAACCGCCACTGCGTATTTCGCGCCGCAGTAGCGCGCCACATCCACCTCGAAGCGCTCGATCGCCGGACCTTGCGTCAACCAGTCCGACCGAAGCACATCCAGCACCGCGCGGATGTCTTCATCGCGGATATCTTGCCGGCCGTAGGGAATCATGCTTCAACGATTCTGGTAAGTTCGCAGAGCTGCGGGATGCTCAGGAAAACCGGATTGGTTCCCGAGTTGTACTCAAAACCTTCCTGCACCGGCTTGCCGGTCTCGCCGAGCACGCTGCGGCTGTAGTCCACCTCTTCAGCGAAATTGATTGCCGGACGAATCACGTAGTGCTCCGCGAATTCGATCGTCTGATGTGCGCTGTCGCTTGGGCACATTACCTCATGCAGCTTTTCGCCGGGGCGAATGCCGATGATTCGTGTGGGCAGGTCAGGTGCTATTGCCGTCGCAAGGTCGGTGATCCGCGACGAAGGAATCTTCGGCACGAAGATCTCGCCGCCGTGCATGCGCTGGAAGTTCTGGATCACGAACTCAACACCATCCTGCAAAGTCAGCCAGAAGCGCGTCATGCGCGCATCGGTAATCGGCAGTTCCCGGACTCCGTCTTCGATCAGTTTCCTGAAAAACGGTACCACCGAGCCGCGCGATCCGACGACATTGCCGTAGCGGACAACCGCAAAGCGCGTGCGATGACCGCCCGCGATATTGTTCGCGGCAACAAACAGCTTGTCGGACACCAGCTTGGTGGCGCCATACAGGTTGATCGGATTGGCCGCCTTGTCGGTCGAGAGCGCGATCACTTTTTCAATGTTATTTTCGAGCGCCGCGTTGATGACGTTTTCGGCTCCCTGGATATTGGTCTTGATGCACTCCATCGGGTTGTATTCGGCCGCGGGCACCTGTTTGAGCGCTGCAGCGTGGACCACGAAATCGACGCCGCGCAGCGCCTGGCGCAGACGCTGTCCGTCGCGAACATCGCCGAGGAAAAACCGCATCGCGGGCGAATCATAGACCTGCTGCATCTCGAACTGCTTGAGCTCGTCGCGAGAGAACACGATGACACGGCGCGGCTTGTAGCGCGCCAGGATGGTCTTGATGAATTTCTTGCCAAAAGAACCGGTTCCGCCGGTTACTAGAATGGATTTATCGTTGAACATGGCCCTCACCTTGCAAATGGATTACCGTCCTTCCCCTTACGGACGAAAACGCACGCTAATATTGACACACAGCAACTACCATCATAAGCGGCTTTTTTCGGGAAAACATGAGCCAAGGAGATGCAGCGGGTCTGATCGTACTTGCGATGAGTATAGAGTTGCCGCTCTTCTTCCAAAACGGCAAAAAAGGCATGCTTTACAACGCAATCCCTTCGAATAGAGCGGCTGGCGCTCACGAGGACTGCCGAACGGTTCCGGAAAGGCCGCTTCCCGCCGAGGGCCTAAATTTTTCCGCATTTCAGCCGTTAAAAAGATTAATGGCAGAGAAGCATTTGAGATCGGCCTGTGCTTCCGGCCATGCTGGACAATGTTTTTTCTATAACAAACCGGCCTAGCGCCGGCCTCCTTCTTCTATAGAGGAGCACATCATGGATATCCAACCTGTCAAGGCCAACCCGCCCCCCATGCCGCCCGCTGACCGGGCAGCGCCAGCGGTAGCCAATGCTCCGGCAGAGCCGGCGGCTCCTGTGCAAGTGGCGAATGCCGTCCAGCAGCCGGCAGCAATTCCGAGCATGGCGCAAGTGGCCCAGGCCATCAAGAATATTAACAAGACCTTGCAAGAACAGGCCCAGGGAGTGGAGTTTTCAATGGATTCGGACAGCCACCGGACGATCATCAAGATCGTCGATCAGAAGACCAAGGAAGTTCTGCGCCAGATTCCATCGGAGGAAGCACTGGAAAT
>DATFAZ010000310.1:0-7130 GCA_035254105.1 Noviherbaspirillum sp.
GCCGATATGAAAATCAAGTACAAGGAGACTGCGCGCGGAGGGCTCGCAGTCAACGTGATCGAGTGCTGACGCCTCGGTAATTTTTATATTCAATAACAAACTAGGAACGGACTTATATGGATAGCACGCAAGCTCTCGCCCGCACACCGCTGTACAACCTGCATGTCGAACTCGGCGCCCGGATGGTGCCGTTCGCAGGCTATGAGATGCCTGTGCAGTATCCGACCGGCGTGCTGAAAGAACATATCCATACCCGGACGCAGGCAGGCTTGTTCGATGTCTCACACATGGGGCAGGTGCGCTTGTCGGGCACCGGTGCAGCGGCCGCACTCGAATCGCTGGTGCCGGTGGATATCGTCGATCTGCCGCGAAATATGCAGCGCTATGCAATGTTTACCAACGAGCAGGGCGGCATTCTGGATGACCTGATGGTATCTAACGGCGGCGATCATTTGTTCGTCGTGGTGAACGCAGCCTGCAAGCAGCAGGACGTCGCCCATATGAAAAAGCATATTGCGGATCGCTGCCAGGTTGAAGAGCTTGCCGACCGCGCGCTGCTGGCGCTGCAGGGGCCGGCTGCGGCAGCAGTGATGGCGCGCCTGGCACCGGAAACCGCAAAAATGGTTTTCATGAACACCGGCAAAGTGACGCTGGTTGGCGTTGAGTGCTTTATCAGCCGTTCCGGTTATACCGGTGAAGATGGTTTCGAGATTTCAGTCCCGAATGACAAGGCAGAAGAACTGGCGCGCCTGTTGCTGGCCCAACCGGAAGTTGCACCCATTGGTCTGGGTGCGCGCGACTCCCTGCGGCTCGAAGCCGGCTTGTGCCTTTATGGTCACGACATGGATGCCGGTACAACGCCCGTCGAGGCAAGCCTTGTCTGGGCCTTGTCCAAGGCACGCCGTGCGGATGGTTCTCGGCCCGGTGCCTATCCGGGTGCAGGCCAAATCATGCGTCAGCTCGCCGAAGGGGCGGCACGCAAACGTGTTGGCTTGCTGGTCAAGGATCGGATGCCGGTACGGGAAGGCGCAGAACTGGTGGATGCGACGGGACGCGTAATCGGCAAGGTAACCAGCGGCGGTTTCGGCCCGACCGTGGGCGGCCCGGTGGCGATGGGATATGTCGAGGCTGCGCAGGCAGCAGTTGGCACGGCATTGCAGGCAATTGTTCGGGGCAAGCCCGTTCCGGTTGAAGTGGTGAAGACACCCTTCGTGCCCCAGCGTTACTATCGCGGCTGAAAGAAACCGATGAGCGAATCGAACCAGAACCCGGACAAAAGTGCGCTTCGGAGCCCGGTGAAAACCGGTGAGAAACTGCGCGGCGCCGAAAAAATGGCGCGCATCCCGATCAAGATCGTGCCGACCGAGCCGTCGCAGTATTTGCGCAAGCCGAAGTGGATTCGTGCCGAATTCACCGGTACACGCGAAGTGCAGCGGCTGAAGGCGATCTTGCGGGAAAACCGCCTACACACGGTTTGCGAAGAAGCCAATTGTCCGAATCTGGGAGAGTGCTTCAAGAGCGGTACCGCAACCTTCATGATCATGGGCGACATCTGCACGCGGCGCTGTCCGTTCTGCGATGTCGGCCATGGACGCCCCAATCCGCTTGACCCGGCAGAGCCGGAAAACATGGCCAGGACGATCCGGGAAATGGGTTTGAAATACGTCGTAATCACCTCGGTCGACCGCGATGATTTGCGTGATGGCGGTGCCGGACATTTTGTGGCCTGCATCCAGGAGACGCGCCGTCTGAATCCGGGCACCAAAATCGAAATCTTGACCCCCGATTTCCGGGGGCGCATGGACCTTGCGCTGGAACTGCTCGCTCAAGCGCCGCCGGACGTCTTCAACCACAATCTGGAAACGGTGCCGCGCCTCTACCGCCAGGCTCGGCCAGGCGCGGACTACGCGCATTCGCTCGATTTGCTGCAGCAGGTAAAAAAACGCCATCCCAATGTGCCAACCAAATCGGGCCTGATGCTCGGCTTGGGCGAGACTTTGGAAGAGGTCGAAGAAGTGATGCGCGATATGCGTGAACACGGGATCGAAATGCTTACGCTGGGCCAATATTTGCAGCCAAGCGCGCATCATCTCCCCGTGCAGCGTTATGTCACGCCGCAGGAATTCGATGCGCTGCGTGACTCCGGCGAAAAAATGGGATTTTCAAACGTGGCATCCGGTCCGATGGTGCGTTCTTCTTATCATGCCGATATGCAAGCGAAAGACACGGTGGCGCTTCGTGTAAAAGATTAAACGAGTAGTTTTAATGCTAAAAAATTCTAGGTGCTGATGTTAAAAATTTCTTTATGGCACTTTTGTGGTGTGTAAAGAGCTGTTCGAGGAAGGTTGTCAGATAAAGAGCACTTTGACATCTATGTTTAAAATTATTCAAATTTGCAGGATGTTAGGGTGTATTTACTTTTTTATAACGCCTGTTGTGAAATTTCTTTGCCTTGCAGAATGATTGATATTTCTCAAAAGCCAGCGGTTCAAATCTGGTGATACTTGCCTCAGAGAAAATTTCTTACTTCAGCGAGCCTAAAGCCATGAAAAAGATGTTCACAACTGATGACCTCATCGAGAATCTGATTGTTGCAACTCTGGGTGAAGAAGCAGATATGCGCCAACGACATGTCTTGCGCGAAGCACTGCGCGGCCTGGTTCGATGCGCAAAATCGGAACAAACTCTGGAAATAAAAACTACTGTCAGAAAGTTGACCGGTGCACTGGACTCACATGCCGCTCGCCGTCGGGCCAAGGCAGTTCTGCTGGCGCAGCGATTGCCGGGGATACTCAATCAGGCACAACAGCAATTCGAATTCAAATCGTAGAAGTATCAGCGGCAATCCTCTGTCTGGAGAGATTGCCGCTTTTTTGATTGGCAGAACTTGCCGTGACAAACGGTTTGGCAGAAGGCGAGACCGGTAGCCCGCCGAAAGTATTAATGAGAAAAGCGGTAGAATACGCGCCTTGGTTGGCGGGATGCTTCGAAGCCAACCCCACTCGATTCTAACGTCCTTTAGCATTTTTCCTTCAGGTCTCGCGTTTCCGCTCATGAAAGTCTACAACCTCGGTTGCGAACATCATCACCGCTTCGAAGGATGGTTTTCTTCGGAAGAAGACTTCAACAGGCAGTCAAATAGCGGACAAATTCAATGCCCAGTTTGTGAGAGTTGTGCGATTCAAAAATTTCCCGCAGCACCTCGTCTCAATCTATCCAACGCACAGCCTCCTGAGCAGGACAGTCATTTGCAGGCAGTCCGGGCGCAAGTCGGAAAGCTGGTACAGCATCTTATTTCAAACACTGAAGACGTTGGTGAGCGTTTCGCGGAAGAAGCGCGACGCATGCACTACAACGAAGCGCCAGAACGAGCCATCCGCGGCGTCGCAAGTGTTAATGAGTGCGCGGCATTGGTGGAGGAGGGGATTGATGTAATGCCTTTGCCCACTCCAGTCCCGCCAAAAACGCCTATCCAGTAACTTCCTCCTCATTTGCCGCTGCGGTTGTTGCATCAAAGCATGCTTCAACCGGCAGGCCGATCCCCAGGTTTTGCGAAATCGCCTTTTTCGCAAAGATAGCCCCCTTACGTTTGTTTGTGTCGCGCAGTAAAAATCCGCTGTATAATCGTTTTAGAACGGTCGTGCTTTTTAACCGGGGAACCAAGGAGACAGCATGGATTTGAATTACACGGCGGAAGACCTCGCCTTCCGCGACACTGTTCGCGCCTTCATTGACGCGAACCTGCCGCAAGACCTGCAACAAAAAGTCCTCAACCACAAACGTCTTTCCAAAGAAGATATCGTCCGCTGGCACAAAATTGTTGCCAAACAGGGCTGGGTCGGCATTGGCTGGCCGGTCGAGTACGGCGGCACCGGCTGGACAGCAGTGCAGCGTCATATCTGGGAAGAAGAGTGTGCGGCGGCCGGCACGCCGCCGATCATGCCTTTCGGCGTGGCGATGGTGGCACCGGTAATCATGGCGTTCGGAAATGAAGCTCAGAAGCGTCATTATTTGCCACGCATTCTGAATTGCGACGATTGGTGGTGCCAAGGCTATTCTGAGCCGGGCTCTGGTTCCGACCTTGCATCACTGAAGACTCGCGCGGAGCGCGAAGGCGACTATTACATCGTCAACGGCCAGAAGACCTGGACCACGCTGGCGCAACATGCCGACATGATTTTCTGTCTGGTCCGCACCGATTCCGGTGCCCGCAAGCAGGAGGGAATTTCTTTCCTGTTGATCGACATGAAAACTCCTGGCATCACGGTCCGTCCGATCATCATGCTCGACGAAGATCATGAAGTGAATGAGGTCTTCTTTGACAGCGTGAAAGTCCCTGTCGCCAACCTGATTGGTGAGGAAAACAAGGGCTGGACCTATGCGAAGTACCTGCTCGGGCACGAGCGCACTAATATTGCCGCAGTCGGTCGCGCCAAGCGCGAACTGCAATTCCTCAAGCGTGTCGCCAACAATCAGCTCAAGAACGGCAAGCCGCTGCTGGAAGACCCCGTGTATGGAGCCAAGGTTGCCAGCCTCGAAATAGAAATCATGGCGCTGGAAGTGACGGTACTGCGCGTTCTGTCGCAAGAACACAGCAAGCGCGGCCCGGGGCCGGAAGCATCGATGCTCAAGGTGAAAGGCACCGAAGTGCAGCAAATGCTGACGGAGTTGATGGTGGAAGCAGTCGGGCCGTATGCCATGCCATTCGATCCCGCCTATCTGGAGAGCGAACACGAGCACAGCATCACCCAGGACGATGACGCCGCGCCGCTCGCGCCGTATTACTTCAACTACCGCAAGACGTCGATTTACGGCGGCTCCAACGAAATTCAGAAAAACATCATCACCCAGATGATTCTGGGACTGTGAGGCGACAATGGACTTCAATTACACACCCGAGCAGCAACAGTTCAAGGACGCGCTGCGCCGCTTCATCGACAAGGATTACACCTTCGAGCATCGCAACAAAATAGTGCATTCCCCGCAGGGCGTGTCCGATGAAGCATGGGCTACGCTGGTCGAGCTTGGCATGACCGCGCTGCCGGTGCCCGAAGAGCAGGGCGGCTTCAGCGGCTCTGCTGTCGACATGCTGGTCGTGATGCAGGAACTGGGGCGCGGTCTTGTCGTCGAGCCGTATTTCGCTACCGTGCTGGGCGCGCAGTTCCTGAAGCTCGCCGGCGGATCGGAAGCATTGCTGGAACAAGTTGCAAGCGGCGAACTCAAGCTGGCATGTGCCCTTGGCGAAAAACAGTCACGCCATGACTTGTTTGATATCGCGACAACAGCCAAGGCCGATGGTGGCGACTATCTCATCAACGGCACGAAAACCGTCGTCATTCACGGTGCGCAGGCAGGGCAGCTCATCATCTCTGCACGCACTGGGGGCGGGCAGCGCGATACCGATGGTATTTCATTGTTCGTCGTATCTGCAGAGGCAGCCGGCGTTTCCCGCCGCGATTACCGCACCATCGATTGCCAGCATGCCGCCGACATCACTTTCCTGAATGTGCGGGTGCCAGCTTCCTCCATGCTCGGCAAACCGGGTGCCGGCTGGGACATTCTCGACGCTGCCGCAGACTATGGCGCCACCCTGTTGTGCGCAGAAGCTGTTGGTGCGATGGATGCGCTCAATGCCGCGACCTTGGAATACCTGAAGACGCGCCAGCAATTCGGTGTGCCGATCGGTAAATTCCAGGCGCTGCAGCACAGGATGGCGGAGATGTTCATGCAGACAGAACAGGCGCGCTCGATGGCGACGCTGGCGGCGGTAAAGGTAGCATCGACAGATGCGCACGAGCGCCGTCACACGGTTTCTGCCGCAAAGGCGCGCATTGGTCAGGCACTGAAATATGTGGGGCAGCAGGCGATCCAGCTGCATGGCGGAATGGGTGTGACGAATGAACTGCCCGCCGCACATCACTTCAAGCGACTGACCATGATCGAGCTGACCCTTGGCGATACCGATCACCATCTGGCTCGTTTCACCGCACAGCCCGGTTTCAGGAAAGCCGCTTAAGCTTATAGGGGAAGAACATGTCGCAAGAAAAATGGTATTTTGAAGATTTCGAGGTAGGCAAAGTCATTAATGTGGGCTCACGCACTGTCACCGAAGAAGAGATCATCGACTTTGCGAAACAGTTCGACCCCCAGCCGTTTCACGTTGACAAGGCGATTGCGGCAAAATCGATGTATGGCGGGATTATTGCGAGCGGCTGGCATACCTGTGGAATGATCATGCGCCTTATGGTGGATGGATTCCTGAATAACTCCGCCAGCCTAGGCTCGCCAGGTGTCGATGAAATCCGCTGGATAAAGCCGGTGCGTGGCGGGGATACCTTGAAAGTCACCACCACCGCGCTGGAAATGCGGCCCTCGGGCAGCAAGCCGGACCGCGGTGTGGTCGTGACCCAGTGGCAGGCGACGAATCAGCATGGCGAGCTGGTTGCAACTATCAAGGGCATGGGCATGTTTCAGAGGCGCCCGCAAAAATAGCCAGCCGGCTTTTCAAGAATGTTCAGCGACAAATGGAGACCCTATGCGCGTCATCGCATCGATGGAAGAACTGAAGACCTTGATCGGTCAGGAAGTGGCCGTAACCGACTGGATCAGTGTTACGCAGGAGCGGGTCAAGCTGTTTGCAGATGCGACAGGCGATCATCAGTGGATTCATCTCGATGTCGAGCGTAGCCGCAAAGAGTCACCCTTTGGCGGCACGATTGCGCATGGCTTTCTCACTTTGTCTCTGCTGCCGATGATGATGCAAAGTGCTGTGACCATGCCTGATACGAAGTTGGCCGTGAATTACGGGCTCAATAAAGTCCGCTTCCCGGCACCCGTTCCGGTTGGTAGCCGGATACGTGGCCGCATGACGCTGCTGGAAGTGGAGGACATCGAAGGTGGCGTACAGATCGTATGGAAGGTCGCCATGGAGCGCGAAGGCGGAGACAAGCCAGTGTGCGTTGCCGAATCGATTGTGCGCTGCTACGGATAAAGAAACCGGTTGAGCTTCGCAAGAAGCCCAACCATACCATCTGACCTTACCGCTTCTGGTATTGCGCAGTTCCAAACAACATTTCTCTGGATTTGTCGTCGAGTGGCGGTTTGCTCTGGCTTGACAGCACTTCAACGCC
>DATFAZ010000311.1:0-18342 GCA_035254105.1 Noviherbaspirillum sp.
CGGAGTTTTGTTATAATTTGCGGCTTCGTGAAAGCGAACCCGAATCCAGGAGAGGTGGATGAGTGGTTTAAGTCGCACGCCTGGAAAGCGTGTATAGGTTAATAGCCTATCGGGGGTTCGAATCCCCCCCTCTCCGCCAGATGCATTACTAAGCCCTTGATTTTCAAGGGCTTTTTTATTGCCTGTTTTGCTACCCCCGTTTCTACCCCTAAATTAACTTTGATGCCTGAGAAGGCGTGCTATACGAGTTTGTTAATCATTCGTTGGTATAGCGTCATTTCCCCGGCAGCAGATCGCGCAAGGTAATCCCGCGCGCAAGCAATGCACGAAGCACCTTACGCATGGCCTGCGCCTCGATGCGGTACACCTCTTGCACAGTGACCTCACGGCCTTCCGCAGCAGACAGCCACTCGGCCACTTCTTCGACGCTCGCCCCGATGCTGCCTGGCTCCAAGGCGTACATCAATGCCCCATCGCGTTTGCCATGTCCGGCGCCCGGTCCGGCAGGAATTCGCCCGGGCTCCACCACCAATCCTGCTTGAACTGGCGCAGTGAACTGGCGCGCATGTTCGCCAGGTAGCCCGGCGAAAGCATCTCCTGCGCGTTCTGGAAGATGATGTGATCGGTCGCCGCCCTGGTGTACCAAAGATTTTGCGCCGGGATGTAGCCCTTTGCTATGTTGAGCAGCTTGGCGGGCAGGTGCGTGTCTTTCCCTTCGCTCATTGCATTCCCGGCCTGCACCAGGGCGGTAACCGCCGTGGCGGCGCTGCCGATGGTCGGCCCGGCCAGCACCTCCAGCGGGCCGCTGCCGTAGCGCGTGGTTGCGCTCTGCGAGTAGAGGAAATCGCCGTAAATGCCCAGGCTGCCGCCCTTGATGAATGCCGCCAGCCAGAATTTCCAGTCATCCATCGGGCGCGGGTCTTGCCCGGAAAGCAGTGATTGCGTTTGCAGCATCATCGCGCCGGCTGCGGTCGTCATGAGCATCACGGCCGATAAAAACTGCGCCTTACCGCCCGCGCCTGGGCGGGACGCGGCAATGTCCCACATGCGCTCAAACTGCGTAATGGGGAAGGCCTTGAATTGCCAGAAACTGCGCATCAGTTCATCGCGGATGTTGCCGCGCTGAAGGCCGCCCACCATCATTGCGCGCTCCTTCCATCCTGGCTCGATCACGGCATTGAGCGATTCGGAGTGCAGCGCGCCCAGGTACTTCACCACGGCTTCACGGCGCACGCGCTCGGCGATTTCCGGTCCGGCGTCGGCCGCGATGACTCCGGCCGCCCTGAGCTTGTCATCGGTGATCTTGGCGATGCCTTCCGGGGTCAGCATGGTGGTATTGCCGTGGCCGTAGTCTTCCAGCTCGGCCAGCTTCCAAATGCGCCAGTCGTGCTCTGTGATGCCGAATGACGTCAGCAGGCGCATGTCCTGCTTGCCGATCTGGGAAAAGTCCTTGCTGCTGACCTCGTGCCCGATGGCGTCCATCATGGTCAGGCCGAACGCGCCGCGCCGCCATTCGTTGATCGCGCTCATGCCGGACAGCTTCATCACGGCATTGGACATCTTGCCAGTCCAGGACGAGCGCCCCAGATCGTCGCCAAAGCGGTACATCGCCGAGCGCATGTAATCCAGCATCAGCGTCTGGCGCTGCAACTGGCGCCGCTCGGCTTCGTTGAACGGATTGAGCAGGCGCAGCTCATTGAACCAGCTTTGCCACATCGGCAGCTTGTTCACGCGGCCCATGGCTTCGAGCATGACCTTGTCGCCGTAGAACGACGCCCAGAACGCGCTGCCCAGCTTGCCGGCGGCGTTGAGGTTGCGCAGCGCGTCGAACATTCCCGCCACGCTGCGATTGGCCACGGGCTTGGTGCGGCCGGCGGCGTAGTCGTAGAGGTTGTCGAGCTGGGCCAGCTCCTTCTCGATCTTGTCGATGCCGGTCGGCTCGGCCAGTTTCGCGGCCTGCTCGGCTTCGTCGCGCAGCACGCGGAACGTCGCGTCCGGGTTCGGGCCGAAGTGCTCGAGGAAGGCGATGTCCTTCGCCATCTGCTCCAGGTGGCCCACCAGGATGTCCGGGAAGGTCTTTTCCCCGTACTTGGCCCAGTAACCCAGCACCGCCTCGGCATCCTTGAAATGGATGTAGCGCTCCTCGGCGTGCCGGTTGGCGCGCTGGCCGTAGCCACGGGCCTTGCCCGGCTCGATCTTGTTGGCGCCGCTGGTGGCAATCGACCACCAGGCATTGCGCAACAGATCCTTGATCTGGGCTTCGTCCATCGCGTTGCCGGCCAGGTCGACGTAGCGTTCATGGTTCAGCGCCGGGTACACATCGGCTATCCACTGGTCGATGCCAGCCTTCGCCACCAGCTCCTGCGCGTGGTGCTGCGGGAATCCCCAGTCGTCCAGGTGGCCGATTTCGCCGCCTTTGTCGTTGAACCACTGGCGCGCTTCTTCGGCGGCCTTGGCCCAGGCTTCCGCGCCTTTCTTCGCCAGCGCGTTGCCGCTGTCCTGGCCTTTCATCTCGGTGATGAGGTCGCGGATTTTGTCGGTCTGCTGGATAAAGCCAAGGAAGTCGTTGCCGAGCGCGGCCCAGGTATCCTGAATGCGCGATTTCAGCAGGTTGGACACTCCCAGTACGCGCGCCTCCAGCGAAAAGCGATCTGCGCGGCCGTCCGGGTCGTTGGCGATCAGGCGGCGCACGGCGTCCACGTCACGAATGCCGCCGCCTTTCATTGCGGCGACGTCGGCCTTGCGCTCGCCCAGGATGGCAATGCGCAGGTGAATGTTGCGCTGCTGCCGGATTTTTTCATGGATCAGCTCATTGGCCGCGATTTCCGCAGCTTTTTGCATGATCCCCTCTGGGCTGGACAGATTCGGCGCGCCTTCGGGCTTGATGCGGCCGGCGGCGATGTCCCTGGCTGTTTTCTGGATGCGGTCGAACGTGTCTTGCAGCTCTTCGGGGGAAAGCTCCTTGCCGGCGGCTTTGTTAAGCGCGGAAATACAGCGGAATGGATCGGCCATTACAGGGCTCCTAACAGGCAGTTCGCCGCGGTCCTGAACAGGTCGGCGGCTACGGTTTTGACATGGGCGGCTTCGGCATCAGCCAGGGCGATGGCATCAGCCGCGCGCATGGTCATGGGGTTGCCGTCCGCATCGGCGCGGCTGAGTGGAATAGCGAGGTCCGGCTGCTCCTGGGCGAATCGGCGCGCCGTGATGGTGGCCGGATCGTGCTCGATTGGCATGACGTCAGGCGCTTTCGCATTCGGATCCATCGGGGGCACGATGGGCTGATGCAGGGGAGCGTCCTGTGCGGCGATGCGCTGGGCTTCGTCCATGACGTCGGCGCGCTGCCGGTCGAGGGCTTCGTCCGGCACTGTGCGCATGTCCTTCACCACGTCATCGACCGTCACGCGCTCGCCGCGCAATACCTGATCGATGGCCCGGCGCATGGCCTCGGCGTGCAGGGTCGCATCTGCGTCGCTCAATGGTCGCCCGGGCGGCGTCACGTCCTCGATATGGCGCGCTTGGTTGGCAACCAGCAGTGCGGCCTCGTCGGTCGGTGTCAAGGTCGGGGCTTCCTTGGGCTGCCCCTTAGCTTCCAGGTGCGCCAATCCGCCGAACGCTGCACCCAGCATGACGTCGAGCATCCGGGCGCGCAGATCCCACGGGTTGTATTGCTCGGCCTGCTTGTCGTAGCCCTGCGATTTGAGCACTTCCGACGAGGCGAGCGCGCCGGCCGTGCCTTGGGCGAGGTTGCCGCCGGCGCCGGACAGCACGCGCGTGGCGAGCGTCTGGCCGAGATAGGGCAACTTGATACCCACGGCCATGCTCGTACCTTGCACCGCGCCCACGGCGTTCGCCGTTGTGGCGTCGACGCCCTGGCGCACCAGATCCTCGGCGGCGGACAGTTGCGCTGTGCCGACGAGCAGGGCGGGGGAAACAATGGCCTGCATCACGCCGCCGGCGAGCTGGCCGGCGATCTGCCCAGCCGTGCCGACTTCGCCCGGCTTCGGCGTCCAGTAATCCACGGCGTTGTTGAATAACTCGTCGTGCGCTGCGAAATACTGATCCGTCAGGCTCTTGCCGCTGAAGTTGTCATTGCCCACGAGCTTGTCCGCGATGATCGGCACCACAGCACCAGCCATCGAGACGGCGCGGCCGGCTTCAGCCAACGAGCGCATGGCGAATTGTCCGGCGCCAGGCAGGAAGTTCGACCAGGTGCCGGCTTCGGGCGCGGTGGACGGATGCCGCTCCGCATTCAAGAGCGCATTATTTTGCTCGTTCGGGAAGAAATCGAAACTCATTACCGGCCTCCGCTCAGATTGACCGTGATCGGGCGGCCGTCTTTGTCCACCAGATAGCCGGCACCGCGGCGAAACAGGTAGCGGCCGTCGCCCACGTTCTCCAGCGGCAGGCGCATCATTTCGCCTGGCGTGGTGTTTAGCGCGTTGCCCTCGCTGGTGATGCGGTCCACCTGGGCCTTGAGCGCGTTCTGGAACTGGTCATAGCCCATCCCGTAAGGCGTGACGATCTTGCTGCCGTTGTGCGACTGGATGCCGCCGGTTGCCATATTGATCGCGGCTTTCCAGCGCTTGGAGTCGAGCACGCCGGTATAGTCGCCTTCCTCGGCGCTGCGCGCCGCGTAGATGGCCTTGGCTGTCTGCATGAAGAGGTCGGCGGCGTGTTCCTTCCCCTTGAAGGCGTCGCCGGTTTCGCTGATCCAGTCGGACAGGAGCAGTTTTTGCTCGGGCATCTTGAGGAGCGACTTGCCGCCGGCGTGGCCGCTGCCGTCCTCCTTGGTGTCGGGACTGAGGATGGCTTGCCCGCGCAAGATCAGATTCGCAACATCGCGCGCCTGCGTGGTCTTGAAGCCGCGCGCCTGGAAGATGCCAGCTACGGCTGCCGTTGGATTGTCGGGCGCGATGGCCTGCATGGTCTGCTTGAACAGATTCATGTCGCCCACGCCCTGGTAGATCGCGGCGAGCTGTGTTTTCTGGCTCTCAATCGGCATCGCCTTGAGCGTGGCCGCCAATCCTTTGGCTTCCGCCCTGGTGAGGAGCTGCGGCGGCGTGCCGTAATCGGCCGCCATCTGCGTCGCTGCTGCTGCGCGGCGGGATAGGTCCTGCATGAGCACCTTCGGATCGTCCAACCGCGAAATCGGCTTGAGGCCATAGCTGCCGGCCATGATCGCGTAGCCTACCGGGTCTTGCGCGCGCGCCTGCTGCACCTGCTCGATAGCGTTCGTCAGAATTTCGTAGTTGTGCTGGCGTGCGGCGAAGCCTTCGCCAGGGGCCGGTTTGGCAACCTGAAGCAGGTTGGCCAGGGCGTTGGCCGGGAGGGTTTTGACCTGCTGGAGTGTCTGGCCCAGAGTCGCCACGTTCTGGAACTCCTGATACCGCTTCATGCCCTCGATCTGGCCGTAGGAGCGGATGAAATCGCCTTCGTTCGGCGGGTTGCTGGCGATCCCGGTCGTCATGTATTCGGACGTCGCGTCCTGCAACTTGGTGCGCAGCGCATCACGCGCCGTGGCCATATCCTGATGCGCCTGGTTGCGCGCCAGCTGGACCACATGCAGCCGCCAGTCTGCCGGCAGGGAATCCACCACGGCATTGCCGGTGGAAAGAACCGGGCTGCGCTGGGCAGTGTCAGAAGCGGCAGGCAGCGGGGTGCCGTTGAGCGCGGAATTCAGGCCAGCGGTGATCTGCTGGTCGCTGTAGGGTTGCTGGCCGTTCTCGACGTGGATCATGGCGCGCGCGAGTTTGCCGAGCGTGTCGGCGTCGTGCAGGTCCAGCGGCGCATCGGGTTTGACGCCCATGGCACTCGCCACGGTGTTCACGTAGGCCACTGTGTTGTTTTCGGTGGCCGGTGCCCAGCGCGCAACGATGTCGGAGACGCTGTTCAAGCCGTGATGGTCCTGATAGGTGAGCAGGGTCTTGCCCATGGCCCGGATGCCGGCTTCGGGCGTGGCAAAGGTCACATAGCGCGGATCGTTGCCCAGCACTTCCCCTTGCCATGGTTCAGTCCCGCGCATCACGTTGCCGGGGTTATTGTTACGCACGCCACGCGGCAGGGGGCCAGATGCGCCGCCCACAATGCCGATGCCGCCTGCCTGGTTGAGCTGGTCAGCCAGAACCGGTGCGGCGGATTGGAACAACTGGCGCCCGATCTGCTCGCGCGTTAATGGGCTGATTTGGTCGGCGTTCTTCTGGAAATGGGTGAACGCGCCGGCGGGGTCGCTCAAGCGCCATGCCTCGTAGCGCATTTTGAAACCTGCGTCCTGGTACTTCATCGCTTGCAGGCGTGCGGTTGCATCGTCCCACCCATGAAGCTTGGCCAAAGTAGCGGTTTCTTCGTGTGCCACGCCAATGGCCTGGGCAAAGCGCTGGTCGTCGGCGTAGTTGTATGCCGCATCTTGCAGGCTGACCATCGCGCGCGAATCTGCCGCTTGGACTTCGTACTTGCGGGTTTCCTGCCCGGAGTGCCGATTGATGGCCTCCAGCGCGTGCTGCATGCGAGCATCGATTACCGGCTGCGCGAGCTTGCGAACTGCGGGGTTCTTGATGTCATCGAGTGCTTGCTGACGGATGGTCTGGAGGTCCTCGACGGTTTTTTCATACCCCTCCACGACATCCTTGCCTTGCTTGGCCATGAAGCCGGTTTCGGGATGCCACAGCGCGTTGTTGAGAGCGCTCGTGGTCTGGGTGTCGATGTCCTTCGCAACAACCGCATTTGCTTCCTGCTGGATGTCGGCGGCGATCCCGGCCATATGCTGGCCGAAGTTTGCCATCGCATGGCCCATCTGTTGCGCCTGCTGACCGGCCACATCCTGCATTGGCCGCGCTTCGATCCGCGCCTGCGGCAGGGTGTTAGGTGTGGCTTGAAAGCCGTCATATCGAGGTACTGTAGGCACGCGTTACTCCTTCATTATCGTGGCACGCATATCACTGGCCCAGGAGGGTGTTCTTGCCGAGTTGCAGCGCGCTCATGTCGATGCCTTGCGGGCCGGTCAGCATGGTGCCGGCCACACCGGCTTTTCCGGCTTGGGATGCCGCATCGAGGAGCGCCAAGGTATCGGGCCTTTTTTGGTTCGCGCGGTTCATGTCTTGCTCGGCCAGTTTGGCCTGGCGATCTGCATTGGCCTGCGCCTGCTTCATCGCAGCTTCTTGGGCATCGGCTTGCCTCTTGCCGTTTTCATAAGAGACGTAGGCGCCCACAGCGATGGTGGTAACGGCGGCGACGGCGAGGGACATAATGTTTTCTCCTTAAACCTGAATTTTTGTTCCTGCGGCTGTTTAGCCCTTCAATTCAAACGGCGAGCCTTTGAGCGCGCCGGACTTGTTGAGCGAGTACCAGGAACTCGCCACGCTTCCGGCGCTGGTGAGGAGGGACGTCGCCGCGTTCAGGCCGGGGCTGATTGCGCTGGCCTGGGCACGTTCCATGAGGGCTTCATTTTTGAAATTCATCGCTTGCGTGCGTGCTCCCCAGGCAGAGCGCACCGCGCTGGCGTTGATCGTGTTCGAGTCGATTTCCTTCATGATGTCCGTCGACGCGACGATCTCAGCCGCGTTCCCGGTGCCCAGGTCGATGCCATTCGCGGCCATTGCCGCGCGCTGGCTGCCCTTGAGCTGGCCAGCCTTGAGCGTGAGTGCTCCGATTTGCTGCTGGCCTTGCATCAGCACCGATTGCGCGCCCAGCTCCGAAATGCGTGCGTTAATCTCGGCAAGCCGCGCCTGGCCTTCCAGGGCAATTTCCTGCGAGCGGCCAGACCAGTAGGAGCCGATAGCCCCATTGACCGCGCCGCCGATCTGGAACATCAGGCTTGCTGGTCCCAATCCAAAATCCATGTTGCTGCTCCTTAGATGCAGTTCGCGCGCTGCGCCATGCCGAAGAGCACGGCCAAGTGCGTGGGGTTGTAGATGAGTTGCAGCGCGATGACGGCTTGCCGGAATTGTTCGTCGTGGTGATTGGCGAGGAAACGGCGCACGACGTTGCGCTTGGCTTGTTCGCTCATGTCACTTCCCCTTAATCGCCTTGCCGACGCGCAGTGAGGTGCCATTCGGTCCATACATCGCTTCGGCGAGTTCGTATTCAGTGCGCGGCCTTGCTGGCTGTTGGTCAGTAGGCGCTTTGGGCGCCGCAGGTGGTACGGGTTTCCCGTACAGATGCTCTGCAAGTTCTTCAAGCGTTCTGTTCATCGCGTGGTTCCTCCAATCCGATGTGGGTGTCAAGGTGATGGACAATTCGCGGCGCGTAGCGCTCCACGCACTTTTCGGCGGCTTCTTGAACGGCGTTTGGAGAACAAGGGCTGCCATTTACGTGTAGCCAGTCGCGGAGCATTACGTTCGGCAGCTCAAGGCCTTTGAGGGCTTGGCCCAGCGCTTTACCAATGGCCGGCGTCATGTAGCTGTCGCCGCGTGCTTCGCTGCGAAACACCATGGCATGGTCCCCATGTCTTATGCTGTCGCCTCGGTGGGCTACGCTGAGGTAATCCATCGCGGTAGATACCGACTTGTCACACAATTGAACCAGGTTGCCCATTGCAACACCCAGCTGCGCAATGGCTTTATCGACGGCAGCGGCGGCCGTCACTCGGGCTTGTGACGCCCCGATCGAATCTTTGACGAGCTGGCGGACGCGCTCGCGCTTCTGGCGCGCATCGTCGCTGCACTCAGTGCGCTTAGCTTCGGCCAGGGCGAATTCCAAAGCATCTTTGTCGTCGCGCAGCTCACGGATGTTGGTTGTCGCCTCGCGCAGGCGGTTGCGGACCTGCATATCGCCGGGTTTGTTCACCAGTTCCGCAGCCGCGGCGGATCGGCGGGCCTCGGCTTGATTCAGCGAGAGATTAAGATCATCAAGTTGTTCTTGGATCGCGGAAGATCGCATTCGGGCACTCCTTTGGGTTGAGTAATGCCCTCATATTCCGTCGCAATGCGCGGGACGTGAATGCCGTCCACGCACTGTCCACGTCAGTCGATGAAAAGTTGGATTGTCCGGTGGCGGGGAGGGTTGTGCCGGATGCTGCCGTCGCGGCCGACGACGATAGAAGGCGAGCGCATCGCTTGGGCAAGCTCGGGGCAACGGGCTTCCATTTCCACCCAGGTGGCAGCCGTTCGCAGCCGGTTATCGAGCGCCTTGCCGCTCGGGCTGCCGTCCAGCGTCGAGGCGTGCAGCGTGTCGCCTGCCGTGACGCCGTTCAGGAAGATCCGCCAGGCATCGCCCAAGCCAGCCAGGCCGGGATCGGCGAGGGTGGCCGCCTTGCCTTCAACGCCTATGCGCAGGTAGCCGGGCGCGGCCTGGGCAAAAACAAGCGGCGTGTCGGCAACCAGGCGGCGCCACGCTTCGGCCGCCAAAACGTGAAATTCATCCTTTTCCGGGTGCGTGTCGCACAGATCGCGCAGCGCCTTGTGTGTCCGGTTTAGAAATTCGAAATAGTCCATTGTTCGCCCTCATTTTTGGGGTAGTGATGGGGGTAGAAATTCTGAATACGCTAAAAACCGCATGCTGTAAGGTTCTCGGGCGGAACGTCCCTCCGCCGACTGCCTCGCGCGATGCGTCTAGTAACCCTTTTCATGTGTTCGGTTTGCCCCTTTTTCGGGTGTCAAATTTCCTCGCGCGCGCACGCGCGTACTGCGCGGAAACTCCTTTTTCAGGTGTTAGTTTTTCCTCGCGCGTACGCGCGCGATGCGTGAAGTGCGCACATATTCGGGCATGGGACAGCGACAGGACAGCTTTGGGACAGCGGGGGTGTCCCAAAGCAAACCCGCGCCAGCGTTGGGCATGTAAGCGGTGGGACAGGTGGGACAGCAAACAGTCCCCCTGCCGCTACTATATTTATCTTTCACCACAGCATGCCCATTCAGCCATTCAAATTTTCTATTTGAATTAAATAGCTGTCCTAACTGTCCCATAAGCCGCAAACCTATTAATCATGCGGGTTTGCGGTGGGACACCCCCCGCCGTGAAACTGTCCCAAGCCTGTCCCGCCTGTCCCATTACGGTTTGCGCACATAGCCGCGGACTCGCTTCCCATCGATGTAAGGACGGTCGGCGACAAAGCCGAGCTTTGGCCCTAATACTTTGAGCACTTTTGCCATGCGATCTTTTGCGGCCTGGGTAATGGCGTGCGGCTGCATTCGAATAGCATGCAGCAGGGCATCGACTGCCCTGAACGGTTTGTCCAGGGGCTGTTCTTCACTCAAACTTTCTGGGGTGGTAAGCCAGGTTTCTACGATTTCTTCCCAGGCGTCGTGCACTACATAGGCTTCGTGCTCGGCCTTGGCTAAATTTTCGGCTTCGGACCACATGATCCCGTTTGTGTTAAACAAGCTCATCGCCTCGGCCCATAGCTGCTCCCGGTTGTCGGCCACACCATGGGGATCGCAAACGC
This sequence comes from Noviherbaspirillum sp., assembly GCA_035254105.1. Lineage (GTDB taxonomy): Bacteria > Pseudomonadota > Gammaproteobacteria > Burkholderiales > Burkholderiaceae_D > Noviherbaspirillum. The sequence continues at coordinate 10,379 of DATFAZ010000311.1, forward strand.
CAGCATGGAAAGGCAGCCAGCGACGGTGGCCGGTTTCATCTTCCAGAAACTCGTCCTTGTTTGTCGTGCCGAAGAAAACGCTCCGCCGGGCGTATCGCGTATTCATTTCAAAAAACTTTGGCGTCCATTCCTCGTGCTGACGCGTGATGAAGTTCTTGACGTGCTCAATTTCCCGCTTGCGCAGACCCTTGAGCTCGCCCAGCTCGATCACGAGCTTCCCCCGCAAGAGACGGGCCAAGTCTTTATCCTGGCCGCCGATGTCCAGATCGAGGAAGAAATCAGGGGAAGGCACAATGGCTGCGACCGTGCTGGATTTCCTCGCTCCTTGGGGGCCGACAGCCACCGGCACCATATCGGCTTTGATACCTGGTTCAAGGATGCGCCCGGCAAGCGCCGTCCACAGGTACAAGCTCACCGCACGGGTATAGGCCGTGTCCTCGGTGCCAAAGTACCTAGGCAGAAAGGTGGCAACGCGGGGAGTACCATCCCATTCAAGCGAGTTCAGCCAGTGCTTGGCGGAGTCAAAGCGGTGTTTGTCAGCGACATATGCCACGGTTTCGCGGATGCGCTCTTTGGTAATGTTCTTGAAGCCCTTCATCCCGTTGCGATCGCGTTCCAAAAGCATGCACAGTGCGGTGTAATCCGTGTCTTTGAACGCTCGCCACTCTTCCGTCCCGGCCGGCGCCAGCATGATCTCGGCACGGAATTCGTCATGCCGCAGCTGGTGGCCGCAAATATCTGGCCTGCCGATAGCATTTACTACGTTCTCTTTGCTGGCTACGATTCGGCCTTCCTTGTCGCGCTTGAAGGATGGAAGCGGAAGAGGAGGCGGGGCTACGGGGGTGATGCCAAGCAGATCATTAATGTCCACCTCGTGATCGAATTCCGCGAGCATTTTCTGATTACGGCACGGCGTCCAAGCAGCTTCTGCGGCTTCTTGGTCGCTGTCATGGTCGAGCACTACAAAGGCGGTCCATGCATCGAATGTACCGAATAGCGGGTCGCTCGCGTGGTCCGACTGCCAAAGGTCTTCTTTGCCCGGGATGGGGCGAACTCCCGGCTTGCCGGTTGCGGTCGGTGGGGCGAATCGCTCACCGTCGCCGTCATAGCGGTGCCGCAGCAAGATGTCCGGTACCGGATGAGCATCATTGAACTCCTGGCGCATTTCTGACTTGAAGGCCAATGATTTGCCATCGGCCGAGCTGACGGAAAGGTTAGGGGAAATCCCAAGAAATTCACCCGCTTTGCGTTGTTGCTCGCGCTTGAAATTGAGATCGATTGACATTCTCTGCCACCAGTCCAGGAAATCAGCGGGGAGGTCTGGTGCATCGTCTAGGCGCAAGTCCGATGCATAGCGTTGGGTGCATCGTTGGCCTTCTTTGTCGGCATACAACAGGCCAGGGACAACATCCTGCAAATTGGGCGAGTGTGCTCGGAGTTCCAATACCGTGCCGTATTCCTTAAACGAGAAAACGATCCTCCTGAGGCTGGGCGGAGCGCGGAATGCAGAACGGCCACCACTTCCTTGGCGCGTGCTCGTGGATCTCACTCCGCCGTTTAACAGCGCTTCCAAATCAAAGCCAAAGCCAGCAAGCAGCTTCGTTGACAGCTCGGCATTATCGGGATCCACTGAACACAAACCGTTCGCGGCTAGCATTACCCCATAGCCTGTTGCGCCATCATCGAAGGATGTAATTGGCCGAGTATTCCAGCCGTCTCCCTCAGGCTGCTTCGAATGAGGAAGCAGTTTGCACATTTTGAATCCGAGCCCGAAGAGCCGCCGTGCTTCGGTCAAGTCAGCGCGCATGGGTTGGGCTATAATTTTCACTGGTCGTTGTTTTTCTTCTGCCGCCCCGCTTGCCGGGGCGCTTTCTTTTTCTGCGATTGCAGATGCTATAAATTCATCCCTGGTTGCCATCTCGCGCCTCCCTCAATGCAACTCGATGGATGGTGTGGCCGGTCCTTCCGTACCATCACTGGCGAATAACAAGGGGATCGCTTTCCCGATTTCCTCACTTATGGCGAAAATTCGCATGGCCGTTTCTGAATCCATGCCGACTCGCTTTCCTGCCCCAATCTCTTGTGCCAAGTCGAGCAGGCTTGCTTTCGCGTCCGTCAGTATGCGTTCAGATTTTTGCAGAGTGTTCATGCGGCTTCCCCCAGATGGGCTCGTACATCGCCGAGCCGCCAGACGGTAGCGCCGCCCAACTTCTCGGGGCGAGGGATTTTTCCCTGCTTTATGTGTCTGTATACAGTTTCGATGGAGCAGGCGCGCAAGGCGGCTACTACGCCGATTCGAACTCGGGCACTGTCAGGTAATTGATCTAAGACTTTGAGGGTTTCGAGGGTTGTGTTTGAAAACTTGCGATTGGACATGGCATTCCTCCAAAGGAGTGCCGACCGATGCCTGATGGGATTTGATAGACACGGGCGGCTTAGAACGCCCGGTTACTCTCGCCCCAGCCTACGGCTGTTCTGGGCCTCATCGCAGGGAGGTTTCAACACTGGGCCATACTGGTGCTGAATACGTCCTGCAATGCCGCCACCATTGCGGTAGCTGGCCACTCCCGGGTGCTGGCTCGTCCAGGCGGTCGCGGAAGGCGAGGTAACTGCACAGAGAATAATCAGCATGTTGAGATTTGTCAAACAATTCCAAAAAAAGGAAAAGCGAGGCGATTCTATGTAGTTCCCTTTTCAATCCAACGCTTGAATCCTTCGATAGAAATGAATATCCCGCCATCGGGGGATCGCCGGTATTCCCGGCCTTCGATCCACTTGCCATCCTCAATTTTGCGTCGGATAGCCTTCTCGGTCAGGCCAGTGATAGCTGCGGCGAGGGGGATCGTCACGTAGGGTGCGGGAGTTACCTGGATAATGTTTTCGTCCATATCTTCCTTTCACTTCACTAGGTCAAAGCGGGGCTCGGTTTTCTTCCTGGTCTTCTCTCCCGCAGGAGCACCCCCAAAAAGCTTTTCGACATGGGCGCGCAGTACCGCCAAGGAGCCGTCCGGCCGCACCCTGTGCTCGACACCCATGAAGCGCAGCGCCCGCACCTGGGCGTCACTACGCCTTTTACCAGTCAGTTCGATCAGCTCTTCGGGGGATAGGAACATATTATTCAGTTGCCTGCATGATTTTCTCGGCCGCCTCCTGGGCTTGCCCGATCAGCGTTTTCACTGCCCAAAGACAGTCGATGACGGTCGCGTGGGTTAATTCTCCAAACCCCTTGTCACGGCACTGCCCGATGTTGAGCAGGGTTGATAATACCGCCTGGGCCTGAACGGTGCAGTTGATGGTCTGGTCGACGTAATCGATTCTGGATGCGGTGTTGGGCATGGTTTCTCCTTGTGCGCAGCTGGGAACATGGGCGGTAATTAATTGCCATCGATGAGATGTTTCGCTTGTGCACAAGTATCCATTGCACCGTCAAGCACTGACGCCAATGTGCCGTCGCACAAATTCTCGATCCCGTCCCGGCACGCCAAGGTATAAATGGCATCCAGATTCGCATGCAGACGGTTAAGAAGCAGCGATGCCTGATCTAGTGCTGAGGTGGTGATATGATGAACTTTAGCCATGCTATCTACTCCTGTAAGTAGGTTGTGTGGTCAGGGGCGGGGTGGTGTTGGCGCACCTCCTCGTCCCGCTTTGCCTGAAACCGTCAGGCGGCGGCACTGCTCATTATCTGTACAACTTCCCGTGGTTTGTGTTCGGTGTTGCAGTAGGTGGCCCAGTCCTCCATCAGTTGGCGTCGCTTCTCCAGCAGATCGCCGCGCTGATAGGCGCGCTCGGTCTCGTCACCGACCAAATGCGCCAGTGCTTTTTCAGCCAGCCACCTGGGATAGTTGGTGTCCTCCGCGGCCCAGTCGCGGAAAGAGGATCTGAAGCCGTGCGGGACCACTTGCGCGCCGGTCTTCGGATCAATCCACTTGGGAGCATCACCTTCGTTCATGCGTCGGATGACTGCCGTCAGAGTCATGTCGCTGAGCTTCTTTCCTCTTGGGCTCGGGAATACTAGCGAAGTCGGCGCCGTGCTCTCGGCTACCGCCTTCATTTTCTCTAGGATCTCAAGGGCGCGCTTGGACAACGGTACGCGATGCTCTGTTTTCATTTTCATCCGCTCGGAAGGGATGGTCCAGATACCGCGATCCATGTCGATCTCGCTCCAGGTAGCGCCCCGAACTTCACCCGAGCGTACGGCTGTAAGAATTGCCAGCTCGAGAGCGGACGCTGCCGACCCGCTGCGCTGCCGCAGCGCCTGGACGAATGAACCGACCTCGATGAAGGGGAGGGCCGGGTGGTGCACTACCTTGGAGATTCTGTTAGGAGTAGGTAGGTTGTGCTCAAGATGTCCCTTCCAGCGCGCCGGGTTTTCGCCTTGGCGGTAGCCGCGCGTGGTCGCCCAATCCAGCACTTTCTCTATGCGCCCGCGTACACGTGTGGCCGTCTCTGTCTTTGTGCTCCAGATCGGCTCAAGGCATTTGAGCACCAGGCCGGTGTCGATGTCGGCTACCGACAACTTGCCGATGTTCGGCCGGGCATAGGTAGCTAAGCTGTTTTCCCATTGCTCGATGTGCTTGGCATTTTTCCAGCCAGTGCGGTGGGTGTCGATGTACTTTTCGACGCACTCGTCGAAAGTGATCCGTTTGGCTGCTTCAAGGAGTCGCGCTTGATTCTTGGCGTCTCGTGCCTCGATGGGATCGATCTTCTCCTTCAGCAACTTGCGTTGAGCCATTGCCAGCTCTCTGGCCTCAGCAAGTGTGAAGTCATGTATAGAGCCTAAACCCATTTCCCGCGAGCGGCCGTTCAGTGTGTATTTGAAAATCCACGACTTTGTTCTGAAGGGCGATATTTGAAGGTAAAGACCCGCGCCGTCGCCGTAGTAGCCCGGCTCGTCCAGTCGGTTGACCTTCATCGCGCTCAGTTTGTTAATCGCTCTTCCCATATTTCCGCCTGATTCTCTACCCCATTGCCTACCCCCGTATAATAGTGCAATTTTTTGCCATTGATTGCAATGGTTTTACACGATTATTTTTTGCGGAAGTGCACTAAGTAATTGAAAATCAAGGGAAAAATGACAGTGTTTAACACTATTTGATAGTATAGTTTTATTTCCCCCCTCTCCGCCAGAATGTAGTGCAAAGAAGTTCAGACAGGCCCAATAAACCCGCGTCAGCCCAGTGTTGATGCGGGTTTTTTGTTTGCCGAACGGTTTTAACGTTTGTTGACATCCAGTTATTTTGGGGGGCACGCTTGGGGGCATATTCTGATGCCCCCAAAACAGGATGCCCCCAAAATGCCTAAACTCGTTACCCCACTGACGGATGTGCAGGTAAAGAACGCCAAGCCGAAGGACAAGCCATACAAGCTGTTTGATGGCGGCGGGCTGTACCTGGAGGTAATGCCGACCGGCTCGAAGCTGTGGCGTATGAAGTTCCGCCAGGCAAATGGGAAGGAGGGCCGGCTTTCCTTTGGTGGCTATCCCGCAATTTCTCTTACGGCGGCACGCAGCAAGCGTTCGGAGGCTAAGGAGCTCAAGGCCAAGGAAATCGACCCGGCACAGGCAAAACGGCTGGAAAAGCTGCAGAAGGCAGCAGCCGCATCAAACACCTTTGAAGCAGTAGCGCGCCAATGGCAGCCAACAAGCGGGAAACCTGGAAAGAAAACACGGCCAGGGAAGCGCTAAACCGGCTGGAAAAGGACGTTTTTCCGCTGATCGGCAAGCGGCCCATTTCAGAAATTGACGCGCCTTTAATGCTCGATGTCCTACGGCGGGTGGAGCAGCGCGGAGCGCAGGAAGTTGCGGCGCGGCTGGGCCAGCTCTGCAGTCAGATATTCCGCTATGCCATCGCTTCCGGGTTGGCTAAATACAACCCCGTTCCCGATCTGCGCGGCGCACTGAAACCCCGCGTCAGGGGCCATCATGCGGCCATTACACCCGACGAGCTGCCGGAATTTCTGCAGGTGCTGGAAAAGAACGAAGCCCGGATGTACTCGCCGACGCGAATCTTGATGCGGCTGATGATGCTCGTTTTCGTGCGTACCAGCGAATTGATTGAAACCCCTTGGTCTGAAATCGACCTTGAAAACGAACAATGGGTGATTCCCTGGCAGCGGATGAAGATGGGGGAAAAGAAGGTGAACCCCCGCAAGGTGGATCATCACGTCAATATGCCCCAGCAAGGGTGGGAGCTGTTACGAGAACTTCACGCCATTACAGGTCGCAGCAAATACATTTTCCCCAACCAGCGCGATCACGAAAAGCCTGTTTCCAATGGTGCGATTCTGGCTGCATTGAAGCGAATGGGGTATGGCGGGAAACATACTGGGCACGGCTTCAGGGCTCTAGCAATGGGCGTCATCAAGGAGCGTTTGGGCTACCGGCATGACGTGGTAAATCGGCAGTTGGCGCACATGTCGGGCGATGCTTATGGCGAGGCCTATGACCGGGCGGAATTTCTCGAAGAACGCAGAACAATGATGCAGCAATATGCGGATTACCTCGATACGGCATCTAAGGGTACGGTCATAGCCGGAAGATTCGGTAGAGTGGCATAGGCCAGGAAGCCATATATGAAATATTGCGACGTTTTCTTTGATTCGATTGACATCGATGATCTCTTAAAGACAGGGCACTCCTATGTGCGTCGTTACGACCAGGGTAGGAGGTTCATCGATCTCGCTTTTTTCTACCTTGTTCCTCCTGAGGAAATTGGGGTAAATGATGCCGATATTGAGGATTGGGCGCGGCGCTGCATTGAACATTCTGCAGAAAAGACAGCCGCGATTTTTGAAGCTAATTTCAAAGCAGGGGCAGATCAACTCAAGAAAGGGCCAAGCTTCGCACACGTAATAAATGCGGAAGATGACGACGACTTTGCGAGCCCTTGGTTGGACTGGCTAAATTCCAAAGGTTACTGGATGTACGGCTATCCTGCTTATGGTGTTTCCTTGTTGTCTCTAGTTGATAATTTGGAAAAAAGTCTGAAGCATGGAAGTATCAACGCCGCCTTGAATGCAGTGTCTAATCTCCATGCAACTGCCGAACAAAGCAGGATGCTTGATTTCGCATTGGAGGCGGGTAAGCAGACGGCAAAAGAGATCGCTCGGTTGCGAAGCCTGATAAGGCATCGGGACGGGCCAAAAGCGGCAGAAAAGCGATTTGTTTATGAGTGTTGGCAGGATTGGCAGGCCAAACCTCACTTATACAAGAGCAAAGCGGCATTTTGTTGCGACATGCTGGAAAAATGCGAGCATCTAACCAGTACGAAAAAAATTGAAGACTGGACGCGTGAGTGGGCCAATGGAGAGAAACCCTCACCCTAATAGTAGAGTGGCCATTTTAAGAGCAGAGAGGTTTTAGACTCTCCTAGCCGTTCCTAGACTTCCTACATACCGCAGCGGTTTTGCGGGGATTTTACTGGAGGTCTTTAATGGCTCAGCAGACAATCATCCGGTTGCCACAAGTTAAGGCGCGTACCGGACTATCTCGCAGCACAATCTACGCACTCATCAAAACAGGCCAATTAAAAGCGCCAATATCACTTGGCGCACGCGCAGTCGGTTGGCTCGAAAGCGATGTTTCTGAGTTCATCGAAAGCCGCGTCAAGGCTTCGCGCAAAGCGGGTTAAGGGGGCGCTATGGACAAAAAAATAGCCCCCGTCTTTCGCACAGAGGCCATCCAAAAGATCAATGAAAAGCATAAAGGCAACGACGCCGAAACACAAGCAAATCGCTCGCTAGAAGCGCTGCAAGTGTTTTTCAGCCTGACGACGCAAGACTTGCGGCAAGACCTGGACATCATGCACCCGGCAGGCCGCATCAAGGAATTGCGGCGGCGCGGCTTCAACATCCAAACCCATTGGGAAAACTATCCGACTGCAAGCGGCAAGCTGCATCGCATGGGGCGCTATGTGTACATGGGCCGGGAAGGAGATGGCCATGAATAACGCGCACTGGCTGGA
>DATFAZ010000312.1:0-4760 GCA_035254105.1 Noviherbaspirillum sp.
GCGACGCTTTCTTTGATCTTCAACTTCATGGCATCCCTTAGTGATTCCGATCGGCAAGCACGCTTACAATGCCGGAAGTTTTCCTTGCCCGGCAATCGCAGCCACCCTATATTAAGGTAAGCACCTTAGAACTATCAAGAAGGATAGACCATGGTCGAAGATGCGCAAAGCACGCGCACACGAATACTTGAAACTTGTTTGCGCTTGTTCAACGAAGCCAGTCCTGCTGCCGTTACCACGGCAGAAATTGCGCGTGTTGCCGGCATCAACGAGGGGAATCTTTATTATTACTTCAAGAAAAAGACGGACATTCTGATAGCGCTGTTCGAGCAATTCGAATCGGCGCTGAACCAGACTGCCAATGCACCGCAGGCCTCACGTTCCGGGCTGGAATACCTGAAGACCTGGTTCACCCTGATGTGGGAGTGGCGCTTCTTCTATCGCGATGGCTCGGCGATCATACGCATGGCCCCGGAATTGCGCGCACGCTGTGTCAACCTTACCGCACGCGGTCAGGCGGATATTAGACGGGTGCTGCAAGGGATGAAAGAAAACGGGAGACTTACGGCAAGCGATACCGAATTGGACCGGCTCGTTGTTAACGCGTGGATCATATCCAGCTATTGGCTCGACTACCTGCACTCCCGACATAACGTCGATCAGTTCACAGCCGAACACCTCGATTGGGGACTATCGCAGGTATTGAGTCTGTTCCTGCCGTATCTACCAGCGGAATCCGCGGGCAATAAGGTGAAACCGGCCAGGAAGGGATAACGAGCGGCCGGGCCAGCCGCTCGCTGAAGTTACTTAATTACTTAACCTGGCGTGCTTAAAACTCTTCCCAGTCGTCACCTGCTGCCGGACGGGCACTGCCGATCTGCCTCGGCGCCGGCGCACCAGCTGCGCTGCCTGGCTTGGAAAGCGCTCTAGCTGCGGGAGCTTTGACTAGCGGCTTCCTGACCGACAGGCCTGGTTCGCGGCGCACAGCAGGCGAGGCAGCGGAGACAGCCGCTGGTACGGCCATCATGCTATCGAGCTTGAAGATGCTGACTGAATCCGCCAGATGGCTGGCCTGTTCCTGCATGGATGCGGCAGCTGACGCAGCCTCTTCCACCAGCGCGGCATTCTGTTGCGTGACCTGATCCATCTGCGTAATCGCCTGGTTGACCTGCTCGATACCGGCAGTCTGTTCCTGGCTGGCCGCACTGATCTCGGCCATGATGTCAGTCACGCGCTTGACGCTTTCGACGATCTCTTCCATGGTGGTGCCGGCCTGATCGACCAGCTTGGCGCCGGCGTCAACCTTATCCACCGAATTATCGATCAGCGCCTTGATTTCCTTGGCCGCACCAGCCGAGCGTTGCGCCAGGCTGCGCACTTCGGACGCGACCACTGCAAAACCACGCCCTTGTTCACCGGCGCGTGCGGCTTCGACGGCGGCATTCAAGGCCAGGATATTGGTCTGGAAGGCGATGCCATCGATGACGGCAATGATGTCGACGATTTTCTTCGACGATTCATTGATGGATGCCATCGTATCGACCACCTGCGACACTACCGCGCCACCCTTGATTGCCACTTCAGACGCCGAAGCAGCAAGCTGGTTGGCCTGGCGCGCATTGTCGGCATTCTGCTTGACGGTCGAGGTCAGTTCTTCCATCGAGGATGCGGTTTCTTCCAGCGAGCTGGCCTGCTGTTCAGTACGCGCTGACAAATCCATATTGCCAGCGGCAATCTCGCGCGATGCAGTGACAACGCTTTCCGCACCACCCCGCACCTGTCCGACCACAGCACTGAGCGAGTCATTCATTTTTTTCAGGGCACGCATCATGTCGCCAAACTCATCCTTCCGGCTTGCTTCCGGATGCGTGGTCAGGTCGCCTTGGGCGATCCGGTTTGCGACATCGACGGCCTGCATCAGCGGCTGGCGAATCGAGCGGATCAGCCCTGCAGCCCCGGCAATCACGCCAACGACAATCAACAGTACCAGCAGCGCGGAGATTTTCACGGTGGTCATGCGCTCATCCGAAAGCTGCTGGCGCACTGTTTCCGCATGGGCTTCCTGCATATTCGCAAATTCACGCAGCGACTGCAGATAGGCCCTTACCGCAGGGGTGAAATCACGGTCGAAAGTAGCACGCGCACCGTCGGCATCACCGCTCGCCCTGAGCTCCCTCACCTTGGTCAGGTGCTGGATGGCGAGCTTGCGTTCATTCGCGACTCTTTCTATGTGCTTGCGTTCTTCGTCACTCAAGGGCATAGCATCGAGGCTTTTCTGCAGCTCGGTAATCTTGCCCTGGTCAACGCTGTTGGGCTCCTTGAAGATCGCATCGATTTCCGGAACGTTGGCCAGTACCGATGCCTGCGTACGCGCAATAACCGACTCGGCCAGCGACGACCACTGCGTCGCAGCACGGACCTTGGAATTGCTCAGCTTGGTCATTTCATCGCCCTTTGCCTGCCAATGCGATGAACGCCATGCGGCAAATCCGACGACCGAGAAAACAGCAAAAATAAAGAGAAATACGGAGAGCCATAACTTGGCATTAACACGCAAATTTTCGAATTTCATGGAAATTTCCCAAGCGACGCTAGAAGAAGGTGAATCGGTTGTAAATCTGGATGCTGCACGCCTGACATCACGTCCAGGACGTTGATACCTGTGGGCGGGCGAGCCGAAAAGGAAACGAATTATATTACCGCACAGCAACAAAACTCATTTAATTGCAACATTGACATGCTCATCTCCAATAATTCCAATAATGAAACCGGCTACTAGTGGCTACCCCGCCACATCGGCCATTGTCTTTTCCATAATGAGTTCGATCTGCGAAGCTGGGAGCGGGCGGCTGAACAGAAAACCCTGCATTTCAGTGCATCCGCATGAACCCAGAAAATCCGCCTGACGCTTCGTCTCCACGCCTTCCGCGATCACGTCCAGGCCAAGATTGCGCGCCAGCGAGATGATGGCCTTGACGATGGGGCTATCGGTTTCCGCTTCCGTAATGTCTTTCACGAAGGAGCGATCGATCTTGAGCTTGTGTACGGGGAAGCGACGCAGGTAACTAAGGCTTGAGTAGCCGGTACCGAAGTCATCGATGGCCAGGCTGATGCCCATGCGGCGCAACTCGGACAGCGTTTCAATCACGGCTTCCTCGTTATGCATCGCAATGTTTTCGGTAATCTCCAGCTCGAGGTAGCGCTGATCGAGACCGGTTTCATTCAGTACGCGCTGCACCGTCGGCGCCAGTTCAATTTGCCGGAACTGCACCGCTGACAGGTTGACCGCGACCCGAATCGGCGGATAGCCAGCCTGCTGCCATTTCAGATTTTGCATGCAGGCGGTACGCAGCACCCACTCGCCGACCGGCACGATGAGGCCGGTTTCCTCCAGCACCGGAATGAATTCCGCCGGCGATATCGGGGCACCGCCGGGCGGCTGCCAGCGCAACAGCGCTTCAACGCCGACAATGTTTCCGTTCCGGGTATCGTATTGCGGCTGGTAATGCAACACGAACTCATTCTGTTTGAACGCGCGATGCAATGTGTGTTCCAGCTTCAGCTGGCCCTGCCCCGCTGCATCCATGCCGGGCACATAGAACTGATAGTTGCAGGCGCCACCAGCGCGCACCTGGCTCATTGCGATTTCCGCGCTCACGATCAGCTTGTGGAAATCGCGCCCGTCGCGCGGATAGACGCTCAGCCCGATGCGCTGGGTCAGAAACAGTTCGTGTCCCGCAATCTTCAGCGGGCGCGAAACTTCCTCGTTCATCCGGTCAATCACGGCGGCCGGTTCCATGCCGGCGCTGACGTCGGTCAACAGCACCGCGAACCTGTCGCCGCCAAGGCTGGCCACCAGTCCGGCCGTACCGACGCTATTCCTGATTCGCTCGCCGATCAGGCGCAAGGCCTGCTCGGAAGCTTCCACACCCAGGGTCCGTGTAACCAGCGAGAAGCGGCTGATGTTGATCACCATGAGCATCAGCGACTCCGCAGCTGCCGGTGCAACAGTCAGGCGCAGCGCTTTCTTCGCAAGAAATTCCCGATTCGGCAAGCCGGTCAGCGGATCGTAATATGCCATCTGGCGCAGATGCTCGCGTTCTTCACGCAGATCGAAGATCGTCGCGGATTTTTGCAATTCCCGTTTCACGGCAGGCAGCAGACGGCCCAGCTGGTTCTTGCCTATCGTGTCCGCCGCTCCGGCCATCATGGTCGCCACTGCCGCATCTTCCGAAATGGAACCGGACACGACAATGAAGGGCGTGTCGCTGCCACTCTCCTGCACGATACGCAGAGCAGTCGGCGCATCCAGTGCCGGCATGTTGTGGTCGCAGATAATCACATCCCACCATTGCCGCAGCAGCGCATTGTGGAGCGCAGTGGCGGTTTCGACCCGCTCATGCAGGATATCGGTGAATTCGCCACCAAGGGTATTCAGCAGAAGCTCCATGTCATCCACGGAGTCTTCGACGAAAAGGACGTGCAATGTTTTCTTGTTATGCATTTTCACTTCCGGTACGTTCTAGTCGCGATTCGACCGTATTACTGCGTTTTTCTTTTCACGACGTCATGTATGTAAGCTCGATGACAAAACCGTCAGATGCTGCTTCAGGCTTTCGATGTCGCGCGATTTGTCGAGAAAAAGATCAGCGCCCAAAGCCATGCATCGCTTCCGGTATGGCACTTCGCTCCTGTTGGTCAGGACGATGGCTTTGATTTCCGGATGCTGCTCCTTCACATGGCGCAGCACCTCCATCCCG
>DATFAZ010000313.1:0-2935 GCA_035254105.1 Noviherbaspirillum sp.
CTTCCATCAGCTTGTGATGCTCTTGCTGGTACGCCGTGCATTCATCGTAGGTCTTGAAGCTGCGCATCTTGTTCCGGTGCTCGGTGCGTTCTTCCGGTGTCATCATCGACCAGCCGGTGACATTCGACTTGTCGAACATCATGCGTCCTTGCCCGCCGGGAGCGGCAAATGCCGAGCTTGCCAGCAGTGCGGCTGACAAGAAGAGACCGAGGTATTTTTGCTTTTTCATGAGAGGCTCCTTGGTAAAAATCGATCATGTCGAACACCGTCTCCCATCGACTCTCCTGCGTGTGCGTCATGCGCCACTTACCGAAGATGCACGCAAGAACCAGTCCATAGGGTATGAGTATCTTGTATCACGGGCATTAGCATTTTCACAGTGAAATCTTGCCCTTCTGCCGCGCTTCTCTTCCCGGATTTCTAATCTGAGTTCTCAGTAACGACAAACTGCCACAAGACTGCCACCAAACTGCCATTTTTCTGCCGCCAATGGCATTAGCCTCTGCCAAGGCGAACATGCACCTACCTTTGCCTGATCGCCCAAATTCTCTTGATCTGCCTCAATTTTGGCGTCCCGATCTGTTCGGGGATCTTGTAGAGCGCTGCGCTGTCGTCAGGTGATGCTTGGCACGCATGTTGCGTACGACCAATCGTGACCAACCAACATACTAATGACAAGGCAGGCATGACTAAAGAACTCCAACTCAACGACGAGCGCCGCATGCTGCTCATTGCAACTTCGGTGGCAGCCGCCGTACCGGCAGTATCGTCCGTTGGGGCGCTGGTCAGCACCTTCCAGCCGTCGGAGCGAGCCAAAGCTGCTGGCGCACCGGTCGAAGTTGATATCGCCGATCTGGCGCCGGGCGAAATGAGGACGGTTGAATGGCGCGGCAAGCCGGTATGGATACTCAAGCGTACGCCGGAGATGCTGGCATCGCTCCAGCAGATCGAAGGCAAGCTGGTCGATCCCGGGTCGCAGCGCAACCCGGACGAATTCACGCCGGAATATGCACGCAACACCCATCGATCCATCAAGCCGGAAGTGCTGGTGACGATCGGCATCTGCACACACCTCGGCTGCTCACCGACGTCGAAGTTTGCCACCGGCCCGCAGCCTTCGCTGCCGGACGACTGGGCAGGCGGTTTCCTTTGCCCCTGCCATGGTTCAATCTTCGACTTGGCCGGTCGCGTCTTTAAAAACATGCCGGCACCGGACAATCTGCCGGTGCCGCGCCACATGTACCTGACCGACACACGCTTGGTAATCGGCAAGGATCAACAGGGCGAGGCATAAGTTTTTCTTCAACCACCAGGAGTTTGACATGCAAGCATTGCGTCTCTTGTTCTCGTCGGATGTTGGTTTGTTCACTGTTGCCGTATTTATCGTTATGCTAGCTATGGTCGGGTATTTCACCTGGCTGTTCGCCTTCAAGAAAGACGCCACCTTACCCGGCCAGTAAATCATCTGGATAGACGGGATGCATCACATGGCCCGCGCAAGCGGGCCAATAAAGAAACACGGCAGGAAAAAATGAGCACTCAAGATTTGAAATCAATCCCGATCAAAGCAGTTCCCTCCGAAGAAGTCCAACAAAGCCTGTACGCTGCACGCAAAAAAATCTATCCGCGTGCGCTGACAGGATGGTTCGCCAGCTGGCGCTGGGTCCTGGTCTGGTTCACGCAAATCCTGTTCTACGGCCTGCCGTGGATAAACTGGAACGATCGCCAGGCGGTGCTCTTCGATCTCGGGGCGCGCAAGTTCCATATCTTCGGCCTGATATTCTGGCCGCAGGACTTCATTTATCTGGCAGTGCTGCTGGTGATTTCCGCACTGTCGCTGTTCCTGTTCACCGCACTCGCAGGCAGGCTGTTCTGCGGCTATGCCTGCCCGCAAACGGTGTACACCGAAATATTCATGTGGATCGAGCGCAAGATAGAGGGCGACCGCGCCGCACGCATGCGCCTCGATGCCGCACCGCTTTCGCTGCGCAAGGTGGGTCTGAAATCGGCCAAGCATCTGACATGGGGTGCAGTCGCCTTATGGACCGGTTTTACCTTCGTCGGCTACTTCACACCGGTCCGCACACTGACGCACGAAGTCGCCACATTCGCCCTCGGCCCGTGGCAGACGTTCTGGATCTTCTTTTACGGCTTTGCGACCTATGGCTTTGCAGGCTGGATGCGCGAACAGGTGTGCAAATACATGTGCCCTTACGCCCGCTTCCAGAGTGCGATGTTCGACAAGGACACCCTGATCATTACCTACGACGCCGAACGCGGCGAACCGCGCGGCGCGCGCGGCAAGAAGGCTGACTACAAGGCACTGGGCTTGGGCTCCTGCGTGGACTGCAATATCTGCGTGCAGGTCTGCCCCACCGGCATCGATATCCGCAATGGATTGCAGTATGAATGCATCGCCTGCGCCGCCTGCGTAGACAGCTGCAACCAGGTGATGGAAAAACTCGGTTACGAGAAAGGCCTGATCCGCTACACGACGCAGACCGCATTGGAAAACAAACTGGATCGGCGTGCCATCTGGCGTCGCGTACTGCGGCCGCGCACCCTGATTTATACCAGCATCCTCGGCCTGATCATCTTTAGCGCAGCACTCGCATTGACGCTGCGCCTACCGCTGAAAGTCGACGTAATTCGCGACCGTGGCATGCCGCGCGTGATGGAAGACGGCGCGATTGAAAATGTCTACAAGCTGCAGGTGATGAACACCGATGAACGCGGTCACCAATACATCATCGAAGTCGATGGCTTGAAGGGCGTCGCAGTGACATCCGACCGAACGTTTGAGGTGGACGCGGCAACGACACGCGCGATTCCGGTACGTGTACAGATGCAGCCAGGCCAGGAGCAGGCAGGTTCGCATTCACTGCGGTTTATCGTGCGTGACCAGCAAGACACCGGCGTGTCAGTCACTGAAAAA
>DATFAZ010000314.1:0-22442 GCA_035254105.1 Noviherbaspirillum sp.
ACGCCGAACGTCTTCAGTTCTGCTTTCAGGAAAGCCGCGTCGTGCAGTTGTTCATTTGTGTACTTCGGTGCGTACTTGTTGATTGCGCCGACAATTGTGAGTCGCTCGAAAGGCTTGCTCAGGTCGAGTTCGCGTCCCTGATAGGAAAGGCACGCGGTGCCGTGGGCATCGATGGCTGCCTGACGGATTACTGCTTCGGTGAAGTCCATCAGCCATTTGTAATCGACATAGGCTGCGTAGAATTCCATCATCGTGAATTCTGGATTGTGGCGCGGTGACACACCTTCATTGCGGAAGTTGCGGTTGACCTCGAATACCCGGTCAAAACCGCCAACTACCAGCCGCTTCAGATACAGTTCGGGCGCAATGCGCAGGAACATTTCCATGTCGAGTGCATTGTGGTGCGTGATGAACGGCTTGGCTGCAGCCCCACCCGGGATCGGATGCAGCATTGGCGTCTCGACTTCCATGAAACCATGATCAGCCATGAAGCGCCGCATCGAAGACATTGCGGCGGTACGCTCCTTGAATGTGCGGCGCGTTTCCTCGTTCATGATCAGGTCCACATAGCGCTGACGATATTTGGTTTCCTGATCGTGCAAGCCATGGAATTTATCCGGCAGCGGGCGCAGCGACTTGGTCAGCAGGCGTAGCGCGGTTACCTTCACAGACAGTTCGCCGGTCTTCGTCTTGAACAGGAGGCCTTCCGCGCCGAGAATGTCGCCCATATCATAGTGTTTGAAGGCAGCGTGAGTTGCTTCACCGGCATTGTCGTTGGTGATGTAGAGCTGGATGCGGCCATCGGCTTTTTTGCCGGAAGCATCCTGGATGGTTGCGAACGATGCCTTGCCCATCACGCGCTTGAGCATCATGCGGCCGGCCACCGATACCTTGATCGGCTGTGCTTCAAGCTCTTCATTGGTTTGCTCGCCATACTGCGCATGCAGATCCGCCGCCTTGTGCTCGGGACGGAAATCGTTGGGGAATGCGACGCCCTGTTCGCGAAGCGCCGCCAACTTGCTGCGACGTTCTGAAATGATCGAATTTTCGTCTTGGGCCGGGGCGGCGGTTTCGTTATGGTTATTCATGGACATGGAACGGTCTATAGTGGAAAGGCGACGAGCGATTACACACCTTGCTTGAGCGAGGCAGCAATGAAATCATCCAGGTCGCCGTCGAGCACGGCCTTGGTGTTACCGACTTCATGGTTAGTGCGCAGGTCCTTGATGCGGGACTGGTCGAGCACGTAGGAGCGAATCTGGTGACCCCAGCCGACGTCGGTCTTGGAGTCTTCCAGCTTTTGCTGTTCGCTCATGCGCTTGCGTAATTCCAGTTCGTACAAGCGCGACTTCAACATTTCCCAGGCTTCGGCCCGGTTGCGATGTTGACTGCGGTCGTTCTGGCACTGTACGACGATGCCGGACGGCGCATGTGTAAGGCGCACGGCGGAATCGGTCTTGTTGATGTGCTGGCCGCCGGCGCCGGAGGCACGGTACGTATCGACACGCACATCGGCCGGGTTGATGTCGATATCGATCGACTCATCCACTTCCGGATACACGAAAATACTGGAGAACGAGGTATGGCGCCCGTTAGCCGAATCGAAGGGCGACTTGCGCACCAGGCGGTGCACGCCGGTTTCTGTGCGCAGGAAGCCATAGGCGTAATCGCCTTCGACCTTGAGTGTGGCGGTCTTGATGCCGGCGACTTCGCCGTCCGACTGTTCCAGAATTTCAACCTTGAAGCCCTTGCGCTCGCAATAGCGCAAATACTGCCGCAGCAGCATCGAGGCCCAGTCCTGTGCTTCGGTACCGCCCGCACCCGCCTGAATGTCGATGAAGCAATTGTTCGGGTCCATCGGATTCGAAAACATCCGGCGGAATTCCATGCCTTCGACCAGCTTCCGCAGTTCTTCGGCATCGTGCTCGATGGCTTGCAGCGTATCTTCATCCTGCTCTTCGCGCGCCATGTCGAACAGGTCGCGCGCGTCGGCGAGGTCGGCATCGATTTTGATGAGGGTGTGGACAATCGCTTCCAGCGATTTCTTTTCCTTGCCGAGGTCCTGGGCCCGTTTCGGGTCGTTCCAGACGTTCGGGTCTTCCAGTTCGGCGTTGACTTGTTCGAGCTTCTCTGACTTCACATCGAAGTCAAAGATACCTCCGTAGTTCGGCTGCGCGGGTGGAAAGGTCCGCGAGCAGCGAGGAGAGGGAATTGAGGCGTTCGGCTTCCATGGCTATTTCACTTGCAATCAAACCGTACATTATACCCGACCGGAAAACCCGTTAACCGGAGTTTGGGCGTGAAGCAGCGGGTAAATGCATGCAGGGAGGTTGTTAAACCGCCATGGTTTTACAAGGTGAGATCGCGCCAGGAAGGGTCAAATCCCCTGGGCATGTTCAACAAGCAACTGGACGCGGGTTACGCCGTTGTATTCATTGGCGTCCAACCGGTAAGCAACGGTGGCACGCTCAGGCAAATCATCGGTATGGCCGAACCAGATCGCATCGTAGCGCTGGCCTTTCTTTTCCAGCGTTAATTTCAGATGCTTTTCCTTCAGGATGCGTTGGTTAAGCACGCGAAACTCGTCGCAGAATACTGGCGGCGGAAATCCCTGTCCCCAGACCTGCGCATCCATCAACTCGATGAACTGCGCAGTAAAGTACGCTTCTTCCAGGGGGCCGTCAGTTTCAATGACTCGTTCCAGCTGATTCTGGCTGAGCCAGGCGCGGCCCACTTCCTCAAAGGCATCGGCGAATGCATCGAATGCGTCGGCGCGAATCGTCAGGCCGGCCGCCATCGCGTGTCCGCCGAATTTCTGGATGACAGACGGCGCATGCTTGGAGACCAGATCGAGCGCATCGCGCAAATGGAATCCCGGGATCGAACGGCCCGATCCTTTGATCAGTCCGTCGCCGCCCGGTGCAAAAGTGATGGTCGGCCGGTAGAACTTGTCTTTCAGGCGCGACGCAACAATGCCTATCACTCCCTGGTGCCAGGATGCGTCGAAGACGCTGATCGTAGTTCTGTTCTTCGGATCAAAGGTATCCAGTAAGGTTAGGGCGGTATCTTGCATTCCCGCTTCGATGTCACGCCGTTCCCGGTTGATTGCATCCAGTTGCTGGGCAATGGCCCATGCACGGCCTTCGTCATCGGTAGTCAGGCACTCGATGCCGAGCGCCATGTCGGCAAGCCGTCCCGCTGCGTTCAGGCGCGGGCCGAGCGCGAAGCCGAGATCGAACGGTGTCGCACGCCGGGCTTCGCGTCCGGCAGCACGAAACAATGCCGCGACGCCGGCATGCATGCGCCCAGCGCGCATGCGCTTGAGTCCTTGTGCGACCAGAATGCGATTGTTGGCATCGAGCTTAACCACGTCCGCTACGGTGCCGAGTGCGACCAGATCGAGCAGCGCATCCAGCTTGGGCTGTGTCTGCGCATCGAACACGCCGCGCCGGCGCAATTCGGCGCGCAAAGCGAGTAGCACATAGAACATCACGCCGACACCGGCCAGGTTCTTGCTCGGGAAGCCGCAGGCTGGCTGGTTCGGATTAACAATCACGCGTGCATCGGGCAAAGTGTCTGCCGGGAGATGGTGATCGGTTACGACCACATCGATGCCGCGCCGGTTTGCTTCCGCTACACCGTCAATACTGGCGATGCCGTTATCGACAGTGACGATGATGTCGGGTGATTTCTCGCTGACGGTCAGCGCAACGATTTCTGGTGTCAGCCCATAACCATATTCGAAACGGTTGGGTACGATGAAATCGACATTCGCTCCCATCGCACGCAAGCCGCGCAAGGCGACAGCGCAGGCAGTGGCGCCGTCACAGTCGTAGTCGGCAACGATGACGAGCTTTTTTCGGGCGTCGATGGCATCGGCCAGAAAAACGGCTGCTGCATCGACATGCAGCAGGCCGGACGGCGTAATCAGTGACGTCAGCTCGCTGGATAATTCTCTGATGTCAGTCAGGCCACGTGCCGCGTACAGCCGCGCCAGTACAGGATGTGCGCCTTGCTGCCGCAGCATTTCGGCAGTTCGGAAGGGGTAAGTGCGTGTGGTGATGCGGGTCATGGACATAGTGTTGCAAGGGTTGGCTTGACCCAGAATTTCCGAAGCGATGCCTTGGTTACGGTGAAGCGGGAAGCGTGCGAATTGTTGGTGGCAACCAATGAGACCCGCGCGATTTTTCCTGTCTTTAAGGCCTGCAGCAAGGGTGCAAACCAGTTATCTTCAAGCTTGTGCATACTTTCCAGCCAGCGCGACCAGTCATTGGATAAGGCCGGTTCAAGAAGATCGTCCAGCATCAGCAAGCCCTGTTCTGAATTTGCGGTGAGGACGTCATTTGCATTTGCATCCCTTGCCTGTCGCGGCGCGAGGTGCCCATATGCTGTGTGCCAGCCCGATAAATTGAAGGTCTGGGAATATCTGCCTTGGGAGGAAACCTTCGCAGGCGCGCCGCCCCATAGCCATATCGAATTGACGGGCTTAAGCCCGCTGGCTTCGCGTGCGGCATTGATCGAATGGTCGAACCAGTGCATTTGGACTTCGTTTTGCACTTTTCGCCAATCCCGTTCGCCCGGGCCTTTCGGCATCCAGATATCGATATTGTGTCCGCCAGCAGCATCCGGTGTGGACGTGTGGAGTTCGCTCCAGTCATCGGCACGGACGAACCACGTGGACGCATTGCCGTATACCAGATCCTTGCCCACTTCCTCGAACAGAGGTCGGGCGATATCGAACAACGCGCGCGCATCCTGCTCCGCCAATTGAAGGTGTCTCGGATCGGTTAGTACTAAATGATCGCGGGCGATATGGATGTGTACGGGCTGCAGAACGAACCATGTGCCAGCCTCGGGTGCCAGGCCGAACGACTGCATCAGGGCAGTGGCAACCGGAGGACTGTTATCGCTCTTTACGTGGGCGTCCATGCCGAACTGGCGGGCCAGCCAGATTTCATGGGGCAGGGCGCGGGAAAAGTCGTTGAACGCTTCAATGCGCGTGGTGTCGCTTTCCGATTTTGCTCTGGCGGTCAGTGTGGCAAGCGCAGGAAGTTTCAGTTGCTTCAACAGGTCGGTGGATATTTCCGCCGGTGGCAAGCCGAAAGGGATCAGGATATCAAGATGACTCATGGCGCGATTGTATGGCAAACTGCGGGCTGCATCAGATGTTGCCAATCAATTCACTCTGCGGACAAGGGCTCGCGGACGGCTTTGGCAACCTCCTTCAGGAGTTTTCTTTGAGTATCACAAAAAATTTACCCTTCGAGTGGCTGGTCGGGGTGCGCTATACCCGCGCCGGCCGTCGCAGCGGCCGCAACAGCTTCATCTCATTTATTTCCCTGATTTCGATGGCCGGCATTGCGCTCGGCGTTGCTGCATTGATCGTCGTGCTGTCGGTGATGAACGGCTTTCAGAAGGAAGTGCGCGATCGTATGTTGTCCGTGCTATCGCATATCGAAGTCTTCGACGCCTATGGCGCCATGCCCGACTGGCGCGCGACCGCGCAGGAAGCGTTTCAGGTCAAGGAAGTCAAAGGGGCTGCGCCTTATGTGGCGGCGCAGGCAATGTTGACACGTGATGACACGGTGCGCGGCGTGGTGATTCGCGGCGTGCTGCCCCAGGAAGAACCAAAAGTATCGGATGTTGCGGCGCAGGTGCAGAAGGGTAGCTTCAATAATCTGGAACCGGGTGCTTTCAGCATTGTGCTCGGCAAGGAGTTGGCGCGCAGCTTGCGCGTGGAAGTGGGCGACAAGGTCACGATGATCGCGCCGCAAGGACAGGTAACGCCTGCTGGCGTACTGCCGCGCCTGAAACAGTTTACTGTCGGTGGCATCTTTGAAGCCGGCCATCATGAATACGATTCCAGCCTTGCATTTATCCATATTGATGACGCAATGCGCATGTTCAAACTGGAAGCCCCTACCGGCTTGCGCCTGCGGGTAGAGGATATGCAGCGTGCGCCGCAAGTGGCGCAGGAATTGTCACGCGTCCTGCATGGCAACCTGTTGATACTCGACTGGTCGAAGCAAAACCGTACCTGGTTCGCAGCCGTACAAACCGAAAAGCGCATGATGTTTATCATCCTGACGCTGATTATCGCGGTGGCGGCATTCAATCTCGTTTCCACGCTGGTCATGACGGTTACCGACAAGCAGGCTGATATCGCCATCCTGCGTACGCTGGGGGCATCGCCGGCATCCATCATGAAGATCTTTATCATCCAGGGCGCGCTGGTGGGCTTGCTGGGAACGGCAATCGGTGTCGGGCTCGGTGTGATTGTCGCGTTGAACATCGATGTGATCGTGCCTTTTATCGAACGCCTGCTGGGTGTGCAGTTCCTCTCTAAGGACATTTATCTGATTACTTCGCTGCCATCCGATCTGCGCTGGCCGGACGTATGGACGATCGGGGGCGTGGCGGTGATTCTCGCGTTCATTGCTACCTTGTACCCGAGCTGGCGCGCCGCCAATGTGCGCCCGGCAGAAGCACTGCGTTACGAATGATGGGAATGACGATGGATCAAAGCGTATTGTCTTGTCGCGGACTTGCAAAAACATTCACGCAGGGGAAATACTCGGTCAATGTTCTCAAGGGTATCGACTTTAGCGTGGCGCGTGGAGAGCGTGTGGCCATTGTTGGCGCTTCCGGATCCGGCAAGTCGACTTTGCTGCATTTGCTGGGCGGGCTGGATACGCCGTCAGCCGGCAATGTAACGCTTCAGGGGCAGGACTTTGCCAGCCTGAATGAGAAAGCACGGGGCGAACTGCGCAATAGCGCACTCGGATTTGTCTATCAGTTTCATCATCTGCTGCCCGAATTCTCGGCGCTCGACAATGTCGGCATGCCGTTGATGATCAGAAGGATGAGCCGGGCAGATGCGCATGAAGCGGCACAACAGGTGCTGGCGCGAGTCGGGTTGGCCAATCGCGTCACGCACGTTCCGGGCGAGTTGTCCGGCGGTGAACGCCAGCGCGTTGCGCTGGCACGGGCTCTCGTGACGCAGCCGGCCTGTGTTTTGGCGGATGAGCCAACCGGTAATCTTGACCGCGTTACCGCGCACAAGACTTTCGACTTGATTCTGGAACTGTCTCGCACGCTCGGCACGGCATTTGTCATCGTCACGCATGATATCGAGCTGGCACGCCGTTGCGACCGTGTACTGCGGCTGACTGAGGATGGCCTGCATCCTTATGTGGATTGACACGCATTGCCATCTCGACGCAAGCGAATTCAATGGCGAAGCCGGTGCCATTGCTGATCGTGCGGCGCAGCAGGGCGTTGCTCGCATCGTGATCCCCGCCGTGGGGCGGAGCAATTTCGCAGCGGTCCGCAGATTGGCTGCTCAGCATGCCAACTGCGTCTATGCTCTGGGTATCCATCCGATTTATGTGCCACAGGCGCAGGAAGACGATCTGGGTGCATTGCGTGCGGCGGTACAGGAGGCGATGCATGACCCGCGGTTTGTCGCCGTGGGCGAGATTGGGCTCGATTTTTTTGTTCCCGCTCTGCGCGAGACGCCGTTGCTTGAAAAGCAGGAATTCTTTTACAGCGAACAGCTCAAGATCGCGCGCGATTATGGTTTGCCGGTGCTGCTGCATGTGCGTCGTTCGCAGGATGTCATCCTCAAGTACTTGCGTCGTATCGCCGTGCCTGGTGGAATTGCGCATGCATTCAATGGCAGCTTTCAGCAGGCGCACGAATTTATCCGGCTCGGCTTCAAGCTGGGATTTGGTGGCGCAATGACCTTCCCCCGCGCATTGCAAATCCGGCGTTTGGCAACTGAGTTGCCGGAAGAGGCCTTGGTTCTGGAAACGGATGCACCGGATATTTCTCCTGCCTGGCTGCACCCGGAGCGGAATAGTCCGGAGGCATTGCCTCGTATAGGAGAAGTGCTCGCCCAGTTGCGCGGCATGCCGGTCGATATCGTCGCACGGTTGACTTCCGAGAATGCGCGCGCAGTATTGCCGCGTCTTTGCTAAGTAATGCGCAGCGCAATTCTTGGTTTCGTGGCTGGTGCTGCCTTGCTGCAGAATCAAGCAGCGCTACCTGCGACGCATATCCTTTTCCTTTTGCTTGTGGCTGCACTGCTGTTCAGTCTGATGGCGCGCAAACAGGCACGGACTGTCGTTCGCGTTCCTGCAATGGCCGTTTGTGGTGCTGTCTTCGGTTTTGCCTGGGCGGGTTTGTTTGCACAGTCGTATTTGGCAGACGAGCTGCCGAAGGAATGGGAGGGCCGCGATATCACGGTGGTCGGTACGATCGACAGCCTGCCTAATTACTTTGAGCGAGGCGTTCGTTTCAATTTTGCTGTTGAACGGATCATGGATGACGGAGCAGGAAAACCCGTTCTACCACCCCGGCTTGCATTGTCCTGGTATTCCGCTTTCAGCATTGACGAATTTCAGTCGATCGGCAATGTTCAACCTGGCGAACGCTGGCAGCTGACGGTGCGCTTGCGCCGACCGCACGGCAATGCCAATCCGTACGGCTTCGATTACGAGGTATGGTTGCTGGAACAGAACGTGCGCGCAACCGGCTATGTGCGTCCGGACCAGCGTTCTGCGCTCAAGAACCGCCGGCTGGATGACTTTGTTCCTGGCTTCAACAATTTTGTGCAACGCAGCCGTGCGTGGTTGCGCGACCGTATTCAGGCTGCATTGCCGGAGAAAGAATATGCCGGCGTGATCGTCGCATTGGTGATTGGCGACCAGCAGGCGATCAGCCAGTCAGACTGGAAAGTATTCAACCGAACCGGTATTGGTCACCTGATCTCGATTTCCGGGCTGCATATCACCATGATCGCGGGGATGTTTGCGGCGCTCGTTTTCTGGCTGTGGCGCCGTTCGTTTTTCACAAAGGCCGATCTGCCATTGCTCTTGCCGGCACAGAAGGCCGCAGCGCTTGCCGGAGCTGGTGTCGCATTGCTCTATGTTTTGCTGGCTGGGTTCGGTGTGCCGGCGCAGCGCACGCTTTACATGCTGTCGGTTGTGGCCGCTGCGCTGTGGATGGGGAGGATTGCCAGCGTATCGCATGTACTTTGTGTCGCACTGGGAATCGTTGTCCTGCTTGACCCTTGGGCTGTTCTGGGGCCAGGTTTCTGGCTGTCGTTCGGTGCGGTGGCTGTCATTCTGTATGCGTCCGTCGGACGGGCTCACGCATATGCCCCCGGGCTAGCCAGCCCCGCAGAGCGTGCAGCCAGAGCGATCAAGTCCGCCACCCATACTCAATTCGTCGTCACGCTGGGCCTGGTGCCGCTGACGATGCTTTTGTTCGGCCAGATATCGTTGGTAAGCCCGCTCGCAAATGCGGTCGCCATTCCCTTGATCAGTTTTCTGGTAACGCCGCTGTCTCTTGCTGGCAGTATGTTTCCTGCACCGCTGTCGGATTGGCTGCTGCAATTTGCGCATGTGCTGGTGGAGTGGCTTGCCCTTGGTTTGCAGTGGCTGAGCGACTATCCCGCTGCCGTCTGGAGCGCGCCGCTTCCTTCATGGTGGATGTTCCTCGTTGCGCTGATCGGTACTTTGTGGCTGCTCGCGCCGCCCGGCTGGCCGGTGCGCTGGCTGGGGCTTGCTGGCCTGTTGCCGCTGGTCCTGAATACGGCAACCCATCCCGATCAAGGTGAAATGTGGATCACGGCTTTCGATATCGGACAAGGAATGGCATTACTGGTCGAGACGCCGCGCCACCGCTTGCTGTATGACACGGGGCCGGCCTATTCAATGGAGTCAGATGGCGGAAACCGCGTCATCCTGCCCTACCTGAGGGCGCGTGGCATAAGGCGCCTGGATGCGATCGTCGTTTCGCATGGCGATGTCGATCATTCAGGCGGGGCGTTGAGCATCTTGGATGAAATCGATGTCGGCTGGGTGACGTCGTCTCTTTCCACAGACCACCCGATTGTGATGCAGGCGCCCAACCATCGTCGCTGCGAGAGTGGGCAGACCTGGGTTTGGGACGATATACGTTTTGAGGTTCTGCACCCCGCTCCGGTAAGTTATGACAGCACAAAATGGAAATCGAACGCTCGCAGCTGTACGCTCAAAATTTCGCTGGGTGAGAAATCGATCTTGTTCCCCGGGGATATCGAAGCAGTGCAAGAGGCCGAGCTGGTAAGAGGCAATGCTGAGGGATTGCGCGCATCAGTTTTGCTGGCACCTCATCATGGCAGTGGCACGTCCTCTACCGAAGCATTCTTGAACGCAGTACAGCCGGACATGGCGCTGTTCCAGGTCGGGTATCGTAACCGTTTCAGGCATCCGAAACAGGAGGTGTTTGATCGTTATGGCCGGCTTGGCATCAAGCGGATTCGCAGCGACGAATCCGGTGCGGTTACTTTTCGTTTCGGTGCCGGAA
This sequence comes from Noviherbaspirillum sp., assembly GCA_035254105.1. Lineage (GTDB taxonomy): Bacteria > Pseudomonadota > Gammaproteobacteria > Burkholderiales > Burkholderiaceae_D > Noviherbaspirillum. Next base: position 10,354 of record DATFAZ010000314.1, read on the forward strand.
TAGACGTGTCTGAATATCGGTCTGCGCATCCCCGCTACTGGCATGGCCGTTAGAATGCAGCCTCAGTATTCAGTTGCGCCAATTCGCATGCTTATTGGGCAAAATGCCCAAAGTTTGAGCGTTGTTATAGTTTCCCTTTGGCGCTTAACGTCTTCTCAGGGAAATTTTTTGGTATAAATATGACAAGACCGATTCTTCATTTTGTTCACGCCAACAGTTTTCCCGCTGGGACTTATCGCGTGTTTTTCGATCATCTGAAAAGGCATTACGATGTTCAGGCGTTGCCGGTGCATGCGCATAACCCTGCTTATCCAGTTGACAACGGCTGGTCTGCACTTGCGCGGGAATTGATCGATGAGCTGACAGCTCGTTATGCTGAACCCGTGGTCTTGGTTGGCCATTCAATGGGTGGCATGCTGAGTTTGATGGTCGCCAAGGCAAGGCCGGACCTGGTGCGTTGCGTGGTGCTCCTGGATTCTCCGGTAGTCGCCGGCTGGCGCGCTGTTTTATTGCGGATGGCAAAGCGGCTTGGAGCGGATAAGAAATTCTCGCCTGCAAAGTTCTCCGAAAAGCGTCGCAATATTTGGCCAGATGCTGAGGCCGCGTATCGGCATTACGCGTCCAAGCCTATGTTTGCTGTCTGGCCGCCTGAAGTTCTGCGCGATTATGTGACGCATGGGCTGGACGATCATCCGGAAGGAGTTACCTTGCGCTTTACCCGGGAAACAGAAACTGCCGTCTACCGCAGCCTTCCCGATAATCTCGGTTCGATAATCCGGAAATCGTTCCCGGTACCGATTGGATTTGTTGGTGGCACAAATTCCGCAGAGTGCCGACAGGCCGGACTGCGAGCAACCCGCCGCTTGGTGGGGCGGCATTTTATGCAGATTTCCGGCGGCCACCTCTTCCCGATGGAAGCACCCGGCGCCGCAGCCAATGCGGTTCATGCGATGGTCGAATCCTTGCTCCACTCCTGATAAGCCATGCGCGCCATCCTTTTTAGATTGAGCGCCGGCTGTATTCTGATCGGGGCCTGCAATTGGGTGAATGCAGAAAGCACGAATCGCGCATGGATCGACTATCAAACGGTCGTAAGCGAAGGCAGACTTAGTCATGTCATCGATATAGACAACGACACTCTGCTTTTGAATAGGAATGATGGTTTTTATACAAGCGGCATGCGCTACGAGCGTCGATATGCAATGCAGGACGCAGGAAATTTGATTGTCTATGGATGGCGGATCGGACAGGACCAGTACACCGCATCCGATATCAAGCTTCCGGCGGAACAGGTCGCACCGACCGATCATCCCTATGCCGGGTGGCTGTATGGCGGCTTCTTCAAGGAGAAACATCGTTCCGACGGTTCTCATGCCAGATATGGGATTGATATCGGTTGCATCGGGCCTTGCGCAGGGGGCGAGTGGACGCAGACCCAATTCCACCGGCTGATCAACCAGCCTTTGCCGCGTGGCTGGAGCCGGCAGGTGAAGAACGAGCTGGGCGTTGTGTTCCATGCCGACGTGGCACCGGTGCGCTGGGCATTAAGTTCGTCAATTGACCTTGCGCCAAGTGTCAATGCGCGCTTCGGCAATATCTTTACAGATGTCGGTGCCGGTTTGCTGCTGCGCGCAGGGCGCCTCAATATCCTGCCGGGGCAATCCACTTTTCACGCTTTTTTGCGTGCCGACCTTCATGCAGTCGCTTACAACGCAACTCTGCAAGGCGGTTATTTCTCGAATGGCAATCCTCATACGGTGGAGCCCAAACGATTTGTGGGTGAAGCGGAAATCGGTGTGATGTGGGGCGATGAAACCTATGGCGCCAAAATGTCTGTTGTGCGACGAGGTAACGAGATTCGTGAGCTGCCCGACTCACGCGGCGCGCAAAATTACCTCCGGCTGCAGTTTTCTTATACTCCTTAAGGGAGGACGGTTCTGTCGAAACGTTCAAGCCGGCAAAAGGCACGGATCAGGATCGGTTTGGGGTATAATTTGAATTTCCCGCACGTGCCGTTCGGCACATCCCAGCAATGACCAAGTTTGTATTTGTCACTGGCGGCGTTGTTTCATCCCTCGGTAAAGGGATTGCAGCCGCTTCTCTCGCTGCGATCCTCGAATCGCGCGGCCTTAAAGTCACTCTCATCAAGCTCGACCCGTATATCAACGTGGACCCGGGGACGATGAGTCCATTCCAGCACGGCGAAGTGTTCGTCACCGACGACGGTGCCGAGACCGACCTCGACCTCGGACACTATGAGCGCTTCATCACTGCCAGGATGAAGAAGCTCAACAACTTCACTACCGGCCAGATTTACGAGTCCGTGATCCGCAAGGAGCGCCGCGGCGAGTATCTCGGCAAGACCGTGCAAGTCATTCCGCACATCACCAACGAAATCCAGGACTACATCCATCGTGGTGCGGAAGGTTATGAGGTCGCCCTAGTGGAAATCGGCGGCACGGTCGGCGATATTGAATCGCTGCCATTCCTTGAGGCCGCACGTCAATTAAGCTTGCGCGCCGGCCGTAACAAGACGGCATTCGTGCACCTCACGCTGGTGCCGTACATCGCTTCCGCTGGTGAACTGAAAACCAAGCCGACGCAGCACAGCGTGCAGAAGTTGCGCGAAATCGGTATTTCTCCGGATGCCCTGTTGTGCCGCGCTGATCGCCCGATTCCTGACGACGAGCGCGCAAAGATTTCCCTGTTTTCCAATGTGCCTGAAGATGCGGTTATCTCCGTGTGGGATGCCGACACCATCTACAAGATTCCGCAAATGCTCCACGACCAGGGCCTGGACAAGATCATTTGCGACAAGCTTGGCCTGTCGCCAAAACCTGCCGACCTGTCGGTCTGGAACAAGCTGGTTTACGCGCTCGAACACCCGAAGGCGGAAGTCACGATCGGCATGGTTGGTAAGTATGTCGACCTGACGGAATCATACAAGTCGCTGACCGAAGCATTGCGTCATGCCGGTATCCATACAGAGAGCCGCGTCAATATTGAATACATCGATTCCGAAGAAATCGAGGAAAAAGGCGTAGCCAATCTGGCGAAATACGACGCGATTCTGGTTCCGGGCGGCTTCGGCAAGCGAGGCGTGGAGGGCAAGATTGCTGCGGCCCGCTTTGCACGCGAAACCAAAGTACCGTATCTCGGCATTTGTCTCGGAATGCAGGTCGCGTTGATCGAATTTGCGCGGCACAAGGCGGGCCTGACGAACGCCAATTCGACCGAATTTGATGGTGAAACAGATCATCCGGTTGTTGCGCTGATTACCGAATGGCAGAACCATGATGGCAAGGTCGAACGGCGTGATGCCAGTTCCGATCTTGGCGGCACCATGCGTCTTGGTGCGCAAACCTGTGCGGTGAAACCCGGCACCATTGCAGCTGACATCTACGGTAACGAGGTGACCGAGCGGCATCGTCATCGCTACGAGGCGAACAACCACTATCTCAGCCGCGTGGAAGAGGCTGGCCTGGTTGTGTCCGCACGTACTCCGACAGAAGGGCTATGCGAAATCATGGAACTGCCGCGTAGCGGCGAAAACGCGCATCCCTGGTTCGTCGGTGTGCAATATCACCCGGAATTCAAATCAACGCCGCGCGACGGTCATCCCTTGTTCATCTCCTTCATCAAGGCTGCACTGGCGCACAAGCAGGCAACGCAGCAAAGGAAAGTGGCATGAAGCTATGTGGTTTTGATGTTGGACTGGACCAGCCCTTTTTCCTGATTGCCGGCCCTTGCGTGATCGAGTCCCAACAGATGGCGTTCGACACGGCCGGCCAGTTGAAGGAATTGACCAGTGAACTGGGCATCCCGTTCATCTACAAGTCTTCGTTTGACAAGGCCAATCGTTCCTCCGGCTCGTCGTTTCGTGGACTCGGTATGGAGAAGGGACTGGAGATACTCGCGAATGTTAAGAAACAGATCGGTGTTCCGGTCCTGACCGACATCCACGAAATCGATGAAGTTAAACCGGTTGCCGCGGTGGTCGACGTTCTGCAAACCCCCGCTTTTCTATGTCGCCAGACCGACTTTATCCGTGCCTGCGCACAATCGGGCAAGCCGGTAAATATCAAAAAGGGGCAATTCCTCGCGCCCCACGATATGAAGAATGTCATCGACAAGGCGCGTGAGGCTGCCAAAGAAGCCGGGTTGGCACAAGATAATTTCATGGCTTGTGAACGAGGCGTTTCCTTCGGCTACAACAATCTGGTGTCCGATATGCGGTCGCTTGCGATCATGCGCGAAACCGGTTGCCCGGTCGTGTTCGACGCAACGCACTCGGTGCAGTTGCCTGGCGGGCAGGGTACTTCATCCGGCGGCCAGCGCGAGTTCGTGCCGGTATTGGCGCGCGCTGCGGTCGCTGTAGGTATCGCCGGCCTCTTCATGGAAACCCATCCGAACCCGGCAGAGGCAAAATCCGACGGACCCAACGCTGTGCCTCTCGGACGCATGAAGGAATTGCTGTCGACGCTGGTTGAACTTGATCGTGTCGTGAAGAAAGCAGGCTTTCTGGAAACCGATTTTTCCTGATTGGTTTTACGATTTGTTGGTGCGTGCCGCAGGCTGCGGCGCATAATCCTTAAGTGATGCTATAGGGCGCGCGCAGCGTACCCCCTACCGAATTTTCTTTGATTTGGGAGAAGTGAATGAGTGCCATCGTTGATATCATCGGCCGCGAAGTAATCGACTCGCGCGGCAACCCGACCGTCGAATGTGACGTGTTGCTGGAATCCGGCGTCATGGGTCGTGCAGCAGTGCCGTCCGGCGCCTCCACCGGTTCGCGCGAAGCGATCGAATTGCGTGATGGCGACAAGAGTCGTTACCTCGGCAAGGGCGTACTGAAAGCCTGCGAAAACATCAATACCGAGATTTCTGAAGCGATCATGGGACTGGATGCGAATGAGCAAGCTTTCCTCGATCGTACCCTGATCGATCTCGATGGTACCGAAAACAAGGCTCGCCTGGGCGCGAACGCAACGCTGGCAGTTTCGATGGCGGTAGCCAAGGCGGCAGCCGAAGAATCCGGCCTGCCGTTATATCGTTACTTTGGTGGTTCCGGCGCAATGCAGATGCCGGTGCCGATGATGAATGTCATCAACGGCGGCGCACATGCCGACAACAACCTCGATTTGCAGGAATTCATGATCATCCCGGTGGGCGCTCCGAGCTTTCGGGAAGCAATTCGTTATGGCGCCGAGGTGTTCCACACGCTGAAGAAAATTCTGCACGATAAGCACCTGACTACGGCAGTTGGTGACGAGGGCGGTTTTGCTCCTTCGGTGGAAAACCATGAAGCAGCAATCAAGCTGATTTTGCAGGCAATCGAACAGGCTGGATACGAGCCGGGCACACAGATCGCACTGGGCCTGGACTGCGCCGCATCCGAGTTCTACAAGGATGGTAAGTATCACCTTGAAGGAGAAGGCCTGACCTTGTCTTCCGGCGATTTCACCAACCTGCTTGCGACCTGGTGCGACAAGTACCCGATCATCTCGATCGAGGACGGCATGGCAGAGAACGACTGGGACGGCTGGGCCACGCTGACCGGTGCGCTGGGCAAGAAGGTACAACTGGTGGGTGACGACCTGTTCGTGACCAACACCAAGATCCTGCGTGAAGGCATCCAGAAAAATATTGCCAACTCGATCCTCATCAAGATCAACCAGATCGGCACGCTGACCGAGACGTTTGCTGCCATCGAAATGGCCAAGCGCGCTGGCTACACCGCAGTGATTTCGCACCGTTCCGGCGAGACCGAAGATTCGACGATCGCCGATATTGCTGTCGGTACTAACGCCCTGCAAATCAAGACCGGCTCGATGTCGCGTTCCGACCGTATGGCCAAGTACAATCAACTCCTGCGTATCGAGGAAGATCTGGGTGATATCGCCAGCTACCCGGGCCGTAGCGCGTTTTACAACCTGCGCTAATTTGCGGTAAGTTACGATAAGGTGAACGACAATTTGGGGGCGCAAGCCCCCAAATTTTTAATTAGAATGCCCGGATGCGCCTGATCACTTTGAGCCTCGCTATTCTGCTGCTGCTGATCCAGTACCCTTTGTGGCTGGGGAAGGGCGGCTGGCTGCGTGTCTGGGACCTTGATAACCAGGTCGTGGCCGCGCAGCAGAAAAACGAGGAATTGCGGGCCCGTAATGCCAAGCTCAATTCCGAGGTGCGCGATCTGCGGGAGGGCACGGGCGCGGTGGAAGAGCGCGCCCGTTATGAGCTGGGAATGATCAAGGAAGGCGAGATCTTTATTCAGGTCCTTGAGCCGAATGCCAAACCGGCTTTAACCTCTGTCAATTCACCTGTAGCGCCACCCGCAAAAAACAATTGATCAGTGTCGGATGTCGCTTGCTTGTTGCATCGCGTCGCCTGGATTCTGCGTTGCAAACACTTGCGCACAATCGACTTTGTCGAACTCGTAATGCTGACCGCAGAAATCGCAATTAATCTCCAGCTTCCCAAGTTCCGCCAACGCTGAGTCGATTTCCGGCTTACCCAGCATCTTCAGCATATTGCCCACTTTCTCCCGCGTGCAGCTGCAATGAAAGCTCGGATGGCGTGGCTCGAAAACTCGGACAGTCTCTTCCCAGAACAGGCGACGCATGAGGGTGCTGATATCTGTGGACAGCAACTCGTCGGTGTGCAGTGTCGATGCCAGCATCACGGTGCGGTTCCAGCTTTCCGCGTCGTCCGCAACCGGAGCGTCGATGCCACCTTCTTGCGGCAACTTTTGCAGCAACAGGCCGCGTGATACCTGCTGATCTGCGGCGAGCCACAGTCGGGTATCCAATTGTTCCGAGCGCAGCATGTAATTTTCGATGACCATTGCGACCGATTCGCCATCCAGTGGAACGATGCCCTGATAGGGCTGTTGACCGGGTAGCTTGTCTTTGGGATCGAGCGTAATGACGAAGCGTCCGTGGCCATGCGCGTTAACCAGTTGGGGCAGGCTGGCATCGTCCGGAATGACAGCGTCGGCCGCCAGTTTTGCGGTCGCCCGCAATTGCAGGTCGGAGTCGCATTCGACGACCAGCAGACGTACCGGACCATCGCCATGCACCTGCAGGATCAGCATCCCGTTGAATTTCAAATTGGCTGTCAGCAGTGCTGCGGCCGCCAGCATTTCGCCGAGCAAGGTCCTTACGGGCGCCGGATAATCCTGGCGTGCCTGTATCTGTTTCCAGGTATCCGAAATTTCTACCAGCTCGCCGCGTACTGCGGTATTTTCAAAAATAAATCGTTGTAGCGTATCCATTCACCAATCACCCAATCCGCTTCAGTTCCTGTTTGAATAACTGGCCGCGTTTTACATAGTTTGCGGTATTGCCGTGCATGCGGGCGATGTCTTCATTGCTCAAGGTGCGCATTACCTTTGCCGGCGAACCAATGATCAGTGAATTATCTGGAAATTCTTTGCCTTCGGTGACTAGCGCACCGGCTCCAACCAGGCAATTCTTGCCGATTTTTGCGCCGTTCAGGATTACGGATTGAATACCGATCAGGGAACCTTCCCCGATTATGCAACCGTGCAGCATGGCCTGATGACCAACCGTTACATTTTTTCCGACGGTAAGCGGGTAACCCGGATCCGTATGCAGCACGCAGCTTTCCTGCACATTGCTGTTTTCACCAATGGTAATCAGTTCGTTGTCGCCGCGAATCGTCACCTCGAACCAGACACTGGCATTTGCTTCGACCCGCGCTTTGCCAATGACGTTCGCTGTATCGGCGATGAATGCGGAAGGATCAATGTCGGGAGCGTGTTCGCCCAATTGATAGATGGTCATGAATTCTCGTCAAATTGGAAATTACGTTTTAAACCCGACATTTTACCGCTGCCTGCCTGAATGCTTCGTCAACTGGTATCGCGCTGCACCACAGAGGAGTGCTCACGTTGATTTGCTGGAAACTTTTAGGCGATTTACTGGTCTCTTTTCCAAGAGGTGTGTAATTTTTAAAGGGGAATGCCAGGATGAAAACGGTAAAAAGTGCAATTCAGCTCTTGGTCGCAAGCCTTGCTTTGCCGGGCCTTTTGGCTTGCCAGAAACAAGAAGTAGCTCAAGATGAAAAAGGACCAGCCGAGAAAGCCGGGCAACAAATCGATCAGGCGGCAGCGCGCGCCAGCCAAGAATTGAGCAAGGCGACGGAGAAAGCAGGTGAGGGTTTGCAGGCTCTTGGCCAGAAAATTCAGGATACTGCCCAGAAAGCGCAGGATTCGAAAAAGAGCGAGTAGCGCTTTCTTCATCCAAAGCCCTTCGGCTTACGCGGTGCTGCGTAAGATAGGTCACGCGGCAATCTCGCTGCTACATTGTTCCGCTACGAAATGCCGGAATTCCTGATATCGGGGGACGGCTTCATTCCGTCCCGGCCCAGCCATTTCTGCAAGCGAATGGAGAATCATGACAAAAAAAGCCATTACCTTGGCACTGCAAGGCGGGGGATCGCACGGCGCCTTTACCTGGGGCGTACTCGACAGGCTGCTGGAAGACCAGCGCATCGGAATAGAAGGCATCAGCGGCGCGAGCGCGGGTGCGATGAACGCAGTCGTTCTTGCTCACGGGCTGACTGTGGGCGGCCGCGACGGCGCGCGCCAGGCATTGAAGGACTTTTGGGAAAGCATCGCAAGGCATGCACCGTTCAGCTCTGTGCCCGAATATCTGGCCGCTCCGACGAGTCTTGCCGCGCAATCCGATCTGCCTGCCGCCTATAAGACATTCCTGTCGCTGGCACGCTTCTTTTCGCCTTATCAGCTCAATCCGTTCGATATCAACCCCTTGCGGGATATCCTCGCACGGCAGATCGATTTCGAGCGTTTGCGCGCAGAGTGTCCGACACGGCTTTTCATCGCAACCACGCAAGTCAGCACCGGCACCCTGAAGCTGTTTCGCAACAAGCAGCTGAGCCTTGATGTGCTGCTTGCCTCCGCGTGCCTGCCGTTGCTGCACCGTGCGGTGGAAATCGATGGCGAAGCCTACTGGGATGGCGGCCTCACCGCCAATCCGCCATTGTTTCCGCTGCTGCATAAATGCACCGCGCGCGACATCATGGTGATACTGCTGCATCCGCATCCGAAAACCAAAACGCCGATCACTGCCGACGATATCTGGCACAGGCTGACAGAGATGGGCTTCAGTTCCACCTTTTTTACCGAGCTGCAGGGACTGATGCTGGCGCAGCGCGAGGCAAGGCGCGGCTGGTATGCATTCGGCCGGCTGGATCGCCGTCTGCGCCGTCTGAATATGCATGTCGTGGAGTCGCAGGAACTGATGAGTCAGCTGAGCCCGCATAGCAAACTCAATACGCATCCGTCATTCATCAAAGGTCTGCATGAAGAGGGCAGAAAGCGCGCCGAAGCCTGGCTGGAGCAGAATTTTCACCAGCTGGGCGTACGCTCGTCGTTCAGTTTCGCGAAGCTGTTTGGCTGACAGCACTTTTGAGCGTTAGCCCCTTTGTGCGGCGCGCTCCTGTTCCTGCAATCGCAACACCCGTCTCTGAACCTTGCCGGTGGTCGTCATCGGCAATTCATAAATGAATTCGATTTCCTTTGGATATTCATACGGCGCCAGCTTGCCGCGCACATGCGTTTGCAACTCTTCAATGAGCTTGTCATCGGCCTCTTTGCTGCGTACTGTGTCTTGTGTCAGGACGATGAAGGCTTTGACAATATTCCCGCGCTCCGCATCCGGCTTCGGCACCACCGCGACATTGGCGACCGCCGGATGCTTGACGAGACAATTTTCGATTTCCGACGGGCCGATGCGATAACCCGCAGCCTTGAACATATCGTCGGCACGCCCCTGGTACCACAGGTAGCCATCCTCATCTATCGATGCCAGGTCGCCGGTACGGCACCAGTCGCCGGTATATTTGTTGCGCGTGGCTTCATCGTTTTTCCAGTATCCGATAAAGAAAATCGGATCGGGAAAACCATGGATGTCGGTGCGATTGAGTGCAACTTCTCCGGTTTCGCCGGATTTGACAGGATTGCCTTCGTCGTCAATTACGGCTACCCGATGGCCAGGGTAGGGGCGTCCCATGCTGCCGGGCTTTGCCGGCCACTGCTGGGCGCTGTTGCCGACGATATAGTTCATTTCGGTTTGTCCGAACATCTCGTTCGGGATTACGCCGAGCGCCGTTTCGCACCAGTTGAATACGGCGTCGCCAACCGCTTCGCCTGCACTCATGATCGCGCGTAACCGCAACGAGAACTTGTCACGCGGCGCCGGATAGGTCTTCATCATCATTTTCAGCGCGGTGGGGAAAAGAAAGGTGTTGGTGACACCATATTTTTCCATCAGGCGAAAAGCAGAGTCGGGCGAAAAACGGCCGCGATAACCGACGATGGGCATGCCGAAATACAGCGTCGGCAACAAGGCGTCCATCAGTCCGCCGGTCCATGCCCAGTCAGCCGGCGACCAGAACACATCGCCTTCCTGCGGAAACCAGTTTTGTGACGCGACGAATCCGGTCAGGTTGCCGATGATCGCTGAATGCGGGATCAGTGCGCCTTTCGGTGCACCTGTGGTGCCGCTGGTGTAGATCAGCACGGCTGGATCGGTTGCCAGAGTGCGTACGGGAGCGAATGTGTTGCTATGGGTCTCAAGCTCGGCATGCCAGTCCAGCGCTTCTGCGCCCGTGCATTCCATCGCAATCACATGCTTTAAGCGGGGGCAACTGGTATGGGCCTGTTGCAGGTTGGTATAGCCCGCTTGATCGACAATGGCGACTGCCGCTTCGCTATTCTGCAAGCGGTACTCCAGCGCTTCCGATCCGAACAGGATCGACAGCGGCATTGCGATTGCGCCGAGCTGATAGCAGGCCATGTGCGCCACAGCCGTCTCCGGGCGTTGCGGAAGAATAATGGCGACACGATCGCCTTTCTGTACGCCGAGCTTGCGCAGCAGATTTGACAGCCTGTTAACCTGATCGTGCAGCTCCGTGTAAGTGACGGTGGCGGTATGGCCGGCTTCATCTTCGTAGCGGATCGCGATGCGCGACGAGTCCTTTGCCCATCGCGCGCAACACAGTTCGGCTATGTTCAGCTCGGTTGGTACCTGCCAGCGGAATTCGTTATAGAGGGTATCGTAGCGGTCCGGCTGTACGCGGCTGTCAGCAGAAGTCATGGTGTCTCCGTTAGAATTATTGAACGGTCGTTCTATTGTTTGTTTGCTTGTCGAGCGCCTCATCTATTATGCCGTTTTCGCACCAATCTTCCAGCGAGGCTGTAAAACATGAAATCCTCCCGCTCAGAATTCATTCCGATTCGTGGTCTTCGGTATCACGTCCGCCATTGGGGAAATGAAAATGCACCCAAGTTATTCATGGTGCATGGCTGGATGGATGTGGGGGCTTCATTTCAGTTCGTGGTGGACTGCCTGCAGCGCGACTGGCATGTCATTGCGCCCGACTGGCGTGGATTCGGACTGACAGAAAATCCCGGCGTCGATTGCTACTGGTTCGCCGACTATCTGGGCGATCTCGACGCCATCCTGCACCATTACTCTCCGGAAGAACCGGTCAATCTGCTCGGGCATAGCATGGGTGGAAATGTAGTTTGCATGTATGCCGGGGTGCGGCCATCCCGCATCAACAAGCTGATCAATCTTGAAGGATTCGGTTTGCCGGCTACCCAACCTGAGCAGGCGCCGGGGCGTTACGCCAAGTGGCTGGATGAATTGCGCGATCCACCCGTGATGCGCACCTATGCGACCCAAGCCGACGTTGTGGCGCGTCTGCAGAAAACCAATCCACGCCTGAGCGATGAGCGCGCAGCTTTTCTGTCAGGTCACTGGGCGGCGCAGAATAAGCAGGGCGAGTGGCAAATTCTTGGCGATTCTGCGCACCGGTTGGTCAGTCCCATCCTGTATCGAGTCGAAGAGGTGCTGGCATGCTGGAAAGCGATTGCCGCCCCGGTATTGTGGATCGAAGCCGACGACACGGAGGCGTGGCGCTGGATGGGGCCAAAGGAAAAAGCGCGCATCGAGATCGATCGTCGTATCCGGTTTATTCCGAATGTTACGACAACAACGATTAAGGAAGCAGGGCATATGCTCCATCACGATCAGCCCAAA
>DATFAZ010000315.1:0-4923 GCA_035254105.1 Noviherbaspirillum sp.
ACGTCAAAAATCATGAGGATGACTGGATTCATCCGGGACATGAGGGAACCGAATGCTGCACATTGTCGATGACGAAGAAGTAATCCGCGACTCGCTCGCATGGCTGGCGCAATCGCGCGGCATCGCCGCCACCGCCTATGAGAGCGGTGCTGCGTTCCTCGCCGCGCTGGACAAGGCAGCAGGGCTCGACCCGCAAGGCGACTGCGTGCTGCTCGATGTGCGCATGCCGAATATCAGTGGCGCGGCCTTGTTCGACACGCTCGCCGCCCGCGGGCTGACACGGCGCATTCCGGTGATCTTCCTGACCGGCCATGGTGACGTGCCGATGGCGGTGGATACCTTGAAGCGCGGTGCATTCGATTTTTTCGAAAAACCGTTTAACGATAACAAACTGATGGACCGGGTGCAGGAAGCGCTCGCGGCATCGCGGGACGCTGGTGCGGAAGCGGAAATCCATACGCGCCTGGCGTCACTATCGACACGCGAACGCGAAGTGCTCGACCTGATCCTGGCCGGCAAGATGAACAAGGTCATCGCCGATGACCTCGGCATCAGCATGCGCACCGTGGAAGTGCATCGTGCCCATATTTTCGACAAGATGAATGTAAAGACAGCGGTGGAACTGGCGCGCCTGTTGAAGTAGTCGGCAAAAAATAGCAAACACCGGTACCATCCCGGTCTGCTCTTGTGCACCTCACTGCCCGCGCTTCACTGCGCGTGCTTAACTGCAGCCCATGTCGATCGCCACTATCCTCTTCCCCGATTTCGCGCTTATCCTGCTCGGCTTTTTGCTGATGCGCTTCACCGATTGGGGGCCGCAGTTCTGGAGCGGGCTGGAAAAACTGATCTACTACTTCCTGTTTCCCGCGCTGCTGTTCTATTCCACCGCACGCACGCCTTTCGATTTCGGCAGCACCGGAAGAATGCTGCAGGTTGCGCTTGCCGCCGTGGCTTGTGCGATTGCATTGGGCTGGTTGGCCAGACTGTTATTTCGCGCGCCGCCGATGGTATTCGAATCGGGGGTGCAAACCGCTTTCCGTTTCAATTCCTACATTGCACTGGCGATCGCATCGCGCCTCGCGGGAGAAAATGGCACGACGCTGATGGCGCTGATCATCGGCTTTGCGGTACCGATCTGTAACATGGCTGCTGTTCACGCCTTGGTGCACAAGAGCGGCGGCCTGGCGCAGGAACTTGCGAAGAATCCCTTGCTGGTAGCGACAGCTTCCGGCATGGCATTCAACCTGCTTGGCCTGCAATTGCCGGAAATTGTTGCAGCAACGCTGTCGCGCATGTCTAATGCATCGATTGCGGTGGGGCTGATCACCGTCGGCGCCGGTTTGCGCCTGTCGGGCCTGCATGAGGCGAAAGGCTTGGCGACCTACTTCCTCGCAGTCAAACTGCTGGCACTGCCCGCGATCGGTTATACCCTCGGGCGCTGGTTCGGCCTGCCGGATTTGCAATTGCAGATTGCGGTTGCATTCTGCGCCCTGCCGACAGCGTCCAGCGCCTACGTGCTCGCCGCGCGCATGGGTGGCAACGGGCCGTTTGTCGCTTTCCTAATTTCCGCAGGTACCGTGCTGTCCGTATTCACGATGCCCGTATGGCTGGGACTGGCGCGCTAGGAGTTTTTTGATGCGGCCTCATGTTGCGCAAGCGCCCATGCCACATGCTCACGCACCAGTTCGGAGGGATATTCAGCGCGCGAGCGCAGTGCCGCGACAATCTGCGCGGCACCCGGCAACTGCTGCGCGGCATTGCCCAGTCCCACCGCGATATTGCGCAGCCAGCGCTCATGTCCTATGCGCCGGATCGGACTGCCTTCCAAGCGGCGATTGAACTCGTCTTCCTCCCAGGCGAACAGCTCGACCAGAGTCGCATTATCCAGTCCATTGCGCACGTCGAAATCCGAAAGCGTCGCGCGCTGCGCAAACTTGTTCCAGGGACAAACCAGCTGGCAGTCGTCGCAGCCATAGACCCGGTTGCCGATCAGAGGGCGCAGCTCGACAGGAATGCTGCCTTTCAGCTCGATCGTCAGGTAAGAAATGCAGCGCCGCGCATCCAGTTTGTACGGCCCAATGATTGCCTGTGTCGGGCAGATATCGATGCAGGCAGTGCACTGCCCGCAATGCGGCTCGACCGGCTCATCCATCGGCAGCGGCAGGTCGGAATACAGCTCGCCAAGAAAAAACATCGAACCAGCTTCGCGGCTGAGCAGCAAAGTGTGCTTGCCGCGCCAGCCGATACCGGACTTTGCGTTCAACGCAACTTCCATGACTGGCGCCGAATCGGTGAACACGCGATAACCAAAATCGCCGACCTCATTGCGAATGCGTTCCGCCAGCTGCTGCAGGCGCGCGCGCAATACCTTGTGGTAATCACGGCCACGTGCATAGATCGAGACAGCAGCAGCTTGCGGGTCGCTGGTGCGCAACTCTTCGCGCGCCCGCCAGTCAGTCGCGATATCGCGCGGCAGGTAATTCATGCGCGCTGTAATCACACGAACCGTTCCCGGCACCAATTCCGCCGGACGCGCGCGCTTCATTCCGTGCACTGCCATATAATCCATGTCGCCATGGTGACCCGCGTCGAGCCATGCCTGCAAACCGGCCTCCTCCTGCGACAGATCGATGCCGGTGATACGGACTTCATCGAATCCGAGCTCGCGGCCCCACGCCTTGATGGTCAGGGCCAGCGTGGATAATTTGTCATCAGAAACGATCATCACCAAAGCACCATAAAGAAGAAGCCATTTTAAGAGATGCAGCACTTTCAGACACATCTTCATGACGAAGCAGGCACTGCAGCGCTGGGCGTATCGCTTGCCCGCGCGCTTGTGCCGGGCCTGACGATCTATCTGCACGGCGATCTCGGCGCCGGCAAGACCGCGCTGACGCGTGCGCTTCTGCATGCAGCCGGCCATGAAGGCCATGTCAAGAGCCCGACCTATACGCTGGCCGAACCTTATACGGTTGTCATCGCAGGCCGCCAGGTCGACGTCATCCATTTCGACCTGTACCGCCTATCCGGGCCGGAAGAATTCCTCGACGCAGGTTTCCGCGAACACTTCAGCGACAACACGATCTGCATCATCGAATGGCCGGAAAAGGCCGCGCAAGTGTTGCCTGCACCAGACATCGAGGTGTTTCTAAGCATTTCAGGCGATGGACGTGATATAGAATTACAGGCATTGTCCGCCCAGGGAAGTCAATGTCTCGATCGTCTGAAATTCGCGCCGAACCTGTGACCGCATCTTCAAGGCCCAAGTCGCGCCGCACGATTCTGAAAGCTGGCGGCACCCTACTCCTCTCCGTCTTTGCACCACTTCCGGCTCGCGCCGCGCAGATTCTCGCCGTGCGCGTGTGGCCGGCAGCGGACTATACGCGCGTTACGCTCGAAAACGACAGCAATCTCAAGGCCAGTCACTTCATCGTGAAGGACCCGGAGCGCCTGGTGGTCGATATCGATGGTCTGGAACTCAGCCCGACGCTAAAGCAGCTGGTTGCAAAAATCGCATCGAACGATCCGTACATCAAGCAGGTCCGCGTCGGCCAGAACCGGCCTAACGTCGTCCGTCTGGTCTTCGACTTGAAGGAAGAGGTCAACCCGCAGGTATTCACGCTGGCCCCGGTGGGCGAATACCAGCATCGACTGATTTTCGATCTGTATCCGGTGAACCCGCCGGATACGCTCGCCGCACTGATCGAAAGCGGCGAGTGGCCGAGCGATACACCGTCCGAGACCAAGCAGCCTTTGGCGGAAGCCAAGCCGGAACCGATTCCTGTGCAGCCGGGTGCGGGCCAGCCAGCCGCGGCTGCACCGGAAATCCACACCGCAAAAGCTGATTCCCGGGAGGAGAAGGCGCCGGCGTTGACGCGCATGATCACCATTGCGCTCGATCCGGGTCATGGCGGCGAGGACCCGGGAGCGATCGGACGCGGCGGTAGCCGGGAAAAGGAAGTGGTGCTGGCAATCGCCAAGCGGCTCAAGGCCAGAATCGAGAAGCAACCGAACATGCGCGTCATGCTGACGCGCGATGGCGACTATTTCGTTCCGCTGCATGTACGCGTACAAAAGGCACGCAAGGTGCAGGCCGACCTGTTCGTATCGATCCACGCCGACGCCTGGATTGAATCGACCGCCCGCGGCTCCTCCGTTTTTGTCCTGTCCGAAAAAGGCGCATCATCCACCGCCGCGCGCTGGCTCGCCAACAAGGAAAACGCAGCCGACCTGATCGGCGGCGTCAACATCAAGACACATGACAAGCAGCTCGCACACGTGCTGCTTGATTTAACCACCACCGCGCAGATCAACGACAGCCTGAAAGTCGGCAAGGCGGTATTGCGTGAGCTCGGCGGCATCAACCGCCTGCACAAGGCAGCTGTCGAACAGGCCGGCTTTGCCGTGCTGAAGGCGCCCGACATTCCGAGCATCCTGATCGAAACCGCTTTCATCTCCAATCCGGAAGAAGAAGCCAAACTGACTGATGATGACTATCAGGATCAGATGGCCGACGCGGTATTGAAGGGAATCCGGAAATACTTTGCCAAGAACCCGCCGCTGGCAAAGAACCGCATGACCTGAGGAAGTCCCGGTTCGTCCATTGCAACGATCGCCAGCCCTGCTCTCGTTTTGCGGATTTGACACGTCAGGTCCGCAGGACCTTGGAAACGTTGCCCCCTTGCCCGGAATGTTGCGGCGAAATGTGCATTTCGGCGCAGACTCTGATACTCTTTTATTGCCAGCCGGCAATTTTATCCGGCTCCAGTTTGCTCATTGCCACGTCATTCAGAACAGGGCATGTTTTAAGGAGACGACCCATCATGCAAGCCACCGCCGTTACCACGTCAGCGAGCGCCGCTGAGCACGATCTCGCCGCACGCGAATTTCTCGCCTTCACCTTGGGCAAGGAAGAATACGGGA
>DATFAZ010000316.1:0-12364 GCA_035254105.1 Noviherbaspirillum sp.
TCAGAGTGAACTCTTGGGAAAGTGGCGGCTCGGACTCGGCCACCAGTTGCTGAATCGCCGTGGGGAGGCTGACGCCTGCGCGCAGGCCGCCGGCAAGCATCATCAATGCATCCGGCAACTGCTCCTCAAACTTCTTCAACCTTTGCCGGCGCAGGCGTGCGTAGAGCCAGCGCGGTAGAAACGCGAGTGCACAAAATACCGGCACAGTAATAACGACACTACTGGTCAAGACCCAGGCAAACACTCCGCCGATCAACATGATGCCGATGTTGACCAGGAAGAGTTTGCCCGGATCGACGAACAGGAACATGTCCGACAGATGGAACTTGGCATTCTTTGTAAACGAGGTCCGATAACGCGCCATGCCATTGATGCCAAAGTCGATGACAAACCAGGCGAGAAGGGCGACCGATGCGGCAATCGCGCCGGTAAAAAGGAATACCATCCAGTTCATTCCGATTCTCCTGCCAGCAAGTGATCTTCACCAACCAAGTGCGGCTTGAATATGTTCATGTCAAGTTGATGGCCGGTAGCGAGCAGCTCTTCATAGAAGCTCGGCACCATATCGCAACCACTAAAGTCGCCTTTGACTTTTCCGTCCGCGCCATACCCATGGCTGTCGAATTTGAACAGCTCTTGCAACTGGATTTTCCCCGCTTCCATTCCCGTGACCTCGACGATGTAGGTCACCTTGCGGGTGCCGCAGGCAAAGCGCGTTTGTTGAACGATGATGTCGACAGCGGAAGCGATCTGTTCGCGGATGGCCGTCAGCGGCAAGTCCATGCCGGCCATAAGCACAAGTGTTTCAAGTCGCGCCAGGCCGTCGCGTGGCGTATTGGCATGCAAGGTCGTCAGCGATCCTTCGTGCCCGGTATTCATGGCTTGCAGCATGTCGAGCGCCTCCGCTCCACGGCACTCCCCGACGACGATGCGGTCCGGCCGCATCCGCAGTGAATTCTTGACCAGCTCACGAATCGGTACCGCACCGCGCCCTTCAGCATTCGAAGGTCGGGACTCCAGCGACACAAGATGGGCGTGGTGCAGCCTTAGCTCTGCAGCATCTTCAATGGTGATGATGCGCTCGCCAGCCGGAATGAAGTTGGAAAGAATGTTGAGCAGCGTTGTTTTGCCGGAGCCGGTGCCTCCTGAAACAATAATGTTCTTGCGCTGTTCGACACAAACGCGGAGAAATTCCGCCATGTCCGGGCTGACGGAACCGAAGGCGACAAGGTCTTGCGCATCGAGCTTCCTCTTCGGGAATTTCCGGATGGTCAGTGCCGGCCCTTTTAGTGCAAGCGGCGGAATGATGGCGTTGACGCGCGAACCGTCCTTGAGGCGCGCATCCACCATAGGAGAGGATTCATCAATGCGGCGGCCGATCGGCGCCACGATGCGCTCGATGACGCCCATCACGGCGCGATCGGTGGTGAAAGTCAAAGGGTGTTTTTGAAGACGCCCAGCCTTCTCGACATAGATTTCGTCGAAGCGGTTGACCATGATTTCAGTGACACTATCGTCAGCCAGCAACTCTTCCAGCGGCCCGAGGCCGATAGCTTCGTCGAGAACTTGCTTGCAAAGCAGATCGCGGTCGATATCGGCCGGGATTTCGGCTGACTGGTCGGTCATCAGCTCGCGGATAAGCTTTTCCGTTTCAACACGCAACACCTCATCGCTCATGCGCGAGATATCACGGCGACGCAAATCCATTGTCGACAGGAGTTGGCCATGCAGGCGCTTTCGCCATTCGAATTCGACCTGCTTCTGGCGGCTGTCAACGGACACGACAAGTGCCGTACTCGACGCCGCCTCGGGCATTGTCCTCAAATGGTTTTTGGCCGCTTGCATGGCTTGCAGGCGTGAAGCTTGAACTGATTCGGTGGCTAGCTGGTTGCGCGCACCCGCGGTGTCAGAGCGCGAGCGCGGGTGCGCAGCCTGGATCAGGGGCGCACTACCATGTCCGAGTTCCTTGATGCGCAAGACGTAGGGGCCAATCTGCACTTCGTCGGTTTCTCTCAACGGGCCGTGCTGCACAATTTTTTCGCCGTTGACCAAGGTCCCGCCAAATGCCCCCATGTCCTCGATCAGCACGCCGGCGGGCGTCTTGAAGAGGCGCGCGTGCTCCTTGCCGATCGACCATCCTTCCAGCCGGATCTCGTTTTGAGCGCCCTTGCCGATCACGCACTCAGGTGGGGCCTGAACGGACCTGACTTCCCCGCGTTTATTCTTGATTTCGACTTGCAACATAGGCTATCCCGTACAGATGGTGACAATTCCAGCGGTGAGAAAAGTGCGTGGTGAGGGGGGCGATCAGCTGCGAACCAGTTCCAGCCACTGCCCGAGAACCCATCCCCGCGTAGCCCCGACCTGCACCGGCACCCATCCATTTTGGGATGCCTGTGGCAATCGTTCTACGATGGCGTTCTCTGGCAGATGAAGCAACAGGGGGGCATTCACATCTGGCGACAATCGCATTGCCAAGCCATCCTTGCTCACTCGGAAATTTACATAGGCTGCGGCAGGTGCCTTGTTGGCCGTGAACGATGGGAGCTCCGCAATTTTTTCCCAGGGAGGGATTACATTCAGTTCGACTGGGTACTCTGATAACCTTGAGCGCGCGTCCGCTGCCTTGTCGTTCGGATTATGCTCATCGGTGCCACCGTTCGGTCTCGGCACTTGGTTGGGGTGGCCCATGTCGGCACCGGGCTGCAATGGCTGCGTCAGATAGGGCTGGGAACCAAACTGCTGCTCGAGACGCTGCTCCGTCTTTGCAAGCCGGTCCGACATGCCCGGGCTTTGTTCGGAAACGATGCTTGGAGTGACGAAAACGACTAGCTCGGTTTCCTTGTTGATAAACTTTTTGGAGCGGAACAGGGCTCCCAGTACAGGCAAATCTCCCAGCCCAGGCAGTTTGTCAATGTCTTCACTTTGCTCTCGTGACAGAAAGCCGCTCAAGACGATAGTCTGCCCGCTCTTCACGTTAAAGGTTGTTGTCGTTTCCCGTGTGCGCAATGCTGGACCACTGGCGGTAGCTATCGATGGGTCGATAGCACTCACCTTAGTCTTGATGTCCGCTCGAATAGCTCCGGTGCGGTCGGCGACAGGTTTGATTTCCAGCTCGACACCATACTTTTTGAACTGGATGAAAGGCGTACCGGTTGAGCTCGCGCCCTGATAAGGGATCTCGCCACCCGCTAGAAAGGTGGCAGGGCTACCGTTCCGTGTCGAGAGAATGGGTTCTGCGAGAACGGCGGCATCGCCAGTCTGGGCAAGCAGGTTGATCTGGGCGTTCAGCGCCAGGTTCATTCCGAAAGCGGACACCATGTTCTTGGGCAGGATAAGCGGGCCGTTGGCGCCAGTCCACTGCGCGTCCGGCGTGGCGAGCACAGCACCGCCACCTCGTTGTAGCGGATACCAAAGAGCGCCAGCCTGAATGACCCCGGCAGGGTTTCCCCATTTCAAGCCGATTTCATTCATCACGGATTTGGGGAACTCGACAACCTTCACATCCATCATGATCATCTTTTCCCAGCCGGTCGGATCGGTAAAGTTCACGACCTGCGGGTAGTTCTTCGCAATCTCGGCAATGCGATGCCTGTCCGTGTCGGAAAGGTTGTCACCCTCAACGATGACCTTGTCGCCAACCACTGAGGCCTTGGCATTCGGCATTTGCGACAGGAATGCGGCGACTTCACGCTGAACTCGGGTGGTATCGCCAGCAACAATGTTGATCTTGATGCGCTGGTAGCGGCCGTCCTTGTTCCAGATGAACAAGGAGGACGTGCCCGGACTATTGGCAAAGACAATCACTTCCTTCTCATCCAATGCCGCCGCGCTCATGATTGCCCCGTTGCCGACTGCGATTCGCCCAATGTTCGGCGCCGGGAATACGCGCGACTCCCCAACAAACATGTCGACTTCCAGGATGTTGTACTTGTCGTCTGGCGGCTTGATGGGCGCATATGGCTTGGCGTTCGCTGCGAGCTTGTGGCGTGGTGTTGGCTTCAACGTCTCCGCATAACCGTTCAGGGGTTGCTGCAGCGGTTGTCCCCTTGCCTGAGGCGCTGCGGCTTTTGCAGGTGAAGGGTTCAGAGAAATTTCTTTTATGGCCGACGCGCCGGTGACAGTCGCTGCATCCGCTTCACTGTAGGATTGCGCCCTCACTTCCGCCGTCCCCAAAACAAACATGATTGCCAGTAGCGCAGCATGTGGCGCCTGACTCTGGCTAAAGTCTTTAAATGCAAGCATGATCTTCCCTGTAGTGCGCAGTCATTGATGCTGCGCATCGAAATTGACGTTCAAATGATCGTGACGGTCTCTGTTGATTTACGGCTGTTGCGCCTTTGATGAGGCACTTGCGACAATTCCCGGGGTTATCGAAGCTGGCGGTTGCAAGGCGATTGGTGCGGAGGATGATTCGACCGGTGCGCCAAGTCGAGGAATATCGCCCGGCAGCTTGCCGCGCCCGCCGTAAATGACCGGAACCCCGATTTCGATACCGCTTTCAGATCCTCCAAACAGCCCGCTCAGATCGTCCATTGAATTGGCAATTAGATTCTTGTCCTCGGGATTGCGCAGCAAGGCGGTAATCTTGCCGGTCTCTCTTGCAACGATGATTCGTCGCGCTTCTTCCGGTGTCGTATCCAAAGTAATCGTCGTAAAGCCGCGCCTATCGGCGGCGGTTGCCCCAGCCAATTGACGCTGGCCTGCCGCTAATACGGTAACGCTTTGAATGATTGGAAACGTGATCTTTTTTCCCCCACGATCTACCGTCACCATGAGATCAATCGTGTCTCCCGGATCGAGCATGCCGGAAATCGAGCTTATTTCATCAACCGGGACAGACATCGCGCGACGTCCGGCCGCAATGCGACTCGAAAATGAGGGAGGCCGCTTCTCCTCGAGTTGCGACCACATGATGGCCTCGCCGGCCTTGACGTTATAGCCGATCGCCTGATGCTCAATGCGGTCGAATTGTTCGGGCAATACGGCTCCTGAGTGAGCGTACTCGGCGGGGATGGTGCGCACCGCGATGGTTTCTGTATCGAGCCTGGCGCCACGCTGCAGGTCATGCTTGGCAACGACAATCTTGATCGTACGCTTGTTCTTGTCGCGCGCCTCAATCTCCTCAAGTTGATTGCCGATATATCTATGCGCTCCGAATGCGGCAATGGCGCCGACAACAAGAGCCCCGCCCAATATGGCCCATGTCTTATTGATTTTCATAATGTCCAATCAAAGTACAAGTGAAATTGCGTAGCTGAATCTGCTGTAGCCCTTTGTGATTGCCTGAGCAAATTCCTGGTAAAGACTGCCGTCCGCCATGAAGGCCCCGATCGCGGCCGATATGGCAGCACAAACGATCAGGTACTCGGTCATTGATTGACCAATCTGCGCTTTTTGACGTCGCATGCTCGGTGTTTGAAGCGTTGAAGGAGGTCTGTGGAGTTTCATTTTGAATTCTCGAGATGGGTCACCGTATTGAGGACGACCGCCGTTTCACTTCCGGCGCGGGAGATCACGGCGATTGCTTCCTTTCCTGCTCCACGAAAGAAAAGCGCTGTTCCATGGGCGCTATCAGCAACGCCTTCCTGTTCCAGTGAATAGCCTTTTCCCTCCATCACTTCGATGAGGCGATGGCGATTCAACTCGAGTGAGTGATTATTGGTGAAGACTGTATGACGTGACGATTTTCCTGCGTCGGACGATTCCATGTCGGACAGCAGGCGAGCCGTAATCGGTGCTTGAAATTCTCGGACTGGTGCTCTCGTGGCCGCGCCTCCCAGATGACTAACGGCGATGACAACTCTGGAACCACCTTGCGCTGGAGTGACTTGGACGGTCGTATAGAACTCGCCAGTGGCGCGCCCAAGCACTGTTACATTTTTCAGCTTGTTTTCAACGTGTTTGTTTCCCCAATCACGACGGTAGAACTCGACGATGTCACCGATCGACCTCTTTGAGGCGAACGCCTGTATGCGCATTGGAATACCATTCAATGTCATTTGCTGTGCAACTGCAACGGTCGGCTCCGGGGAGTTGACTGTGGGCCATGCAGAGGCACCAAATGCATTGCCTGCCAATTCCGTGCATACGAGCAGACAAAGCACATAAACGAACGTTTTCATTGTGCAGGGCAGTTAGTGTCGCCGTAATTGCATAAGCGATCGGATGGAACCATATCGCGTGCCACGGACATGTCCCCGAGTTGGGGACCGCTTGAAATCTGAAATGCCTCGATCGGCGCAATTCCCACGTTTAACAAATCCGATACGCTGGAAAGCAAACTGGTTGGCAGGAGATTCTTGGCACGGTTTTCGAGTGCCGAGACGTTACCTGCGGCCCATGGAATCGGCACCAGGCTGGTATGTCTCGTCATCGTAAGATTGATGGAGTCCAATGGCGGCAGTGAGGGAATGTTTGCCAGTTTTACGTGCACCGCACCGGTGTAAATTCCCTTATCGTGCAAATTGAGCAGGTTAGGGATTGGTGAAAGGAAGGGTGAAACAGCGTAGCTACTTGATCCGTACCCGCCGCTTGCGCTTTTGACGCCGTCACAGAATCCTCCTGTCGGCAAGCCAAAGGTGACGCAAACATCGGTGGAAAAGTCAGCGATCAATGGCTGATCGTCTGTATCCGTCCACAACGGATTGCGATGCGCGCCAAAATTTCCAGCGGTGTCGTTGGTTTTGATGGGGGCATCTACATCGCTGAAGAAACGGCGCTGCACTTCGGCGGACAGCTCGGCATCCGTTTGAAATGCCGTACCGTCGATGTCGTCGTTGTGCACAGTCGCATCGAACGCGACGTAGCGGCTCGCCATCTCGGTGGCATGGCTGATGTCCTGGTATTTCCCCATGAGGGGCAACATCAGGAAAAGCGGCATGAGAGCGAGTAGCAAGACCATGAATTCCGACATGGCTTGCCCACGGCCATGCATGCTTGGCAGATTCATTTGCATCATTTTCCCACCGGGCTGGAAATAAGCTTGTAGCCAGGCGGGGCGGCGAAAAGCTTTGGGCTGACATCCATGGCCATTTTTACTTCAATGGCTTCCGCCTTAGTAAAGGCGGTGTCAACCGACAGCGGCAATCCCGGAAGGAACGCCGGATTAATTTTGGAGGGAAATGCGGGAAAGTCGCCGTCCCTGGATAGGCATGTGAATGCCTTGATCGGTGCAGCCACACCGAATACATCGCAATGATGTCCCGCTATTTGCTTCCCACCAAGCGATTGAGCTTCAGGCGGTCTCGTCTGGTGAGGCGCTATTGAAACTGCGTTATTGTCACAAGCCCCGACAGCGGTTTTGTTCCTGTGGTTGATATTGCAATGTCCGGCGGGCGTTGTGATGACGCTGCTTTGATTTTCCGTTTCAATGAGGCCACAATCGATCTTCGAGTAACCGACAGCACGCGTAAACGTCACCGCGAGGGACCGATCGCGTGCGCTATAGATGTAGGTGTCGGTTGGAGCCAGTTCCTGCGGAATGTCACCGTCTCCAAGTTTTTTTATCGGCGCACCGCTATGGGTGAGCAATGCCTGGCACTGATGGATTTGCTCGACAAGCTGCGCGCGGCTGCCGAACGGTTTTACCAAACTCTCGCCATGCAAATGCACATAATGCGCCTTGATACCGGTTCCGGGCATGACAAGGTGCGGTGGGAGAATTTCCTCCGCGCCGTGAGCGGCGCCGCATAGAAGGGCACAAAAAAGGGGAAGGGCTGGTCTCATCATTTCTTCAATCTGGGATGATTGCGGCGCCCTGCAGGGCTGCAGCCTGTGTCTTGGCGGCGTCACCGGTTGAAATCAAATGCACGTGCCAAAAGGGATTGAATAGGCTGGCCAGCTCTTTTTTTCCATCGCTGCGCGGTTCCGGGCGCTCGAAGTACACTTCCGAACTTGACGTGGCCGCGATAACGTTCGACGCCTGATCGGCGTTGTACACGGCGAGATTTCCTCCCAGTTGGAGATCTGGTTTTGTTTCGGTTGTGCGCGTTTCCACCTTGTTTCTGGTGAGGCGGATCGACAAGCGAACCCTCGGATCCAGTTTCTTCAATGCTGAATCCGACAGATCATAAAACTCCGGTATGCCGGTATAAAAGTTCCAATCGCTGCTCGACGCCATGCTGCTTGCGCCGGGATTGTCACTCATTGATCCACCGTACGAGCCGCCGGATTGAGCAGCATTCACTGCTGCCTGCGCACCGCTTCCAATAGGCGCTTCGCCATATTCGCATTCGAGACTGTGAGACGGAATATAAGCGCGATGAATGGACATGGTATCCATAGCCTTCCACTCGTCGTAGCCCAGTAATTCGGTACCTCCGCGCCGCTTTAGCCTGTCGAAAAATATCCCGTTGATGCCGATGCATGTCGGGATCAGCGATGTGTCGGTCCACGAGCGGTTTTGTACGAAGCTATCTCTAGAAGCGGCGTCTTTGACGAGATTGCCTAGGCGCGCCCGTTCATCACCCGATTTTCCATTCTTGACATACTTCTGAATCATGGCCGTAAAGTTGTCTTCGAGCGGCACAAGGTCAATGCTGACGCTGCCATCTCCGTGGTAGTTCGCATCTGCGACTCGACTCATCATGGACTGGCGCGCGGCAAGCAATGCGCCATTATGCAATACGGTCTGCGAAGTCTTAATTGCGGTCTTAAGTGCCTCGGATGCGACGGCGACGGCCTCAGTCGCAGTGGTAATCGGATCGGCGGCATCAGCGTAGGCCCATCCACCGTAGTACAAGAGATAACATAAGCCGTATGTGAGGAGCATGCTTTTGCCGTAATAGGGCATTGGCTCGTAGCATGTCGGTCCGGCAAATTGCAGAGGCAGGTTTGTGCCCAGTTCGCCGGCGTATTGGGCCCACGAAGAAAGGCTGACCATTTGCGCAATGGCGATCTCGTTCGCAATAAGTGCGCGGTTACCGTAGGCGTCGAAATTAAGTGATCGCGCTTCCAGCAAACCTGCACTGTAGGCAACTGCATCGGCCGTGTTGACCAGTTTGACCTTCTCGGCTGTTAACTGCCCAGCATTGAACAGAAAAAACAAAGAAAGCAATCCGGCGAACATGACGAAAAGGCCGAACACCAGCGCTTGTCCGGTTTCATGCATTCGTTTCCAGATTAGCACTGGATTTGGTGGACTTGTCGTCATTGCTTTACACGGCCGGGGGCGAAAAATGTGCCCCCCTAACGCGGTACAGAGTGCCGGCTAAATCACTGCGCGCCGTCAGTAGCCTGGTCGGTATAGGACGACAATGTTCGCTCTTTGGCAGCCTGTGTAACTGCTTTGCCGGCATCTGTGCCTGCCTTGTTTTTTGCTTCCGTTCCACTGCTGCCAGCAACTTCCTTCGCCAAGCCAGCCATTTGATTTCGGACGGTAGCGCCAAATAATTGGTACACGGCAATTGCCGCGACGGCGATTAACGCCACGATGATGATGTACTCGGTCATGCCTTGGCCTTGCTGGCGAGCCTTGCGAAACAGTTTTTGACGAAAATCAATCACGGTTTTCCCTTTCTCTGTTGATTATCAATAAGTCAATTGTTAAATTTGCAACGAGAATATATATTCTTTTTGCTTTTTTTGCAACTTTTTGTAACGCGCTAATGTCATGCCCCGCAGTGACTGGGGGGCATGCATGTGGCCGATGTTGGAGGAGTTGCTTTGCGAAACGGAATTCAGGCGGGTCGTCGAATGACGCACACTGTAGAGAGAAGGCAAAGCAGGATGGAGGCAGTCAAGGCTGGATGATTTTCCCACCTTGTGTAAGGGGTTGTGCCGCGCCGCCCGCGTACCACACCGTCAAGGACACCCCGCTGAAAATCGGGAAGGCTCTGGGTGACCTGCCCTTTTATGTCGATCAGTGCCGTGGTGCCAGTGTTGGCGACACGTAGCACCGGACGCCCGAGTTCCAGTGCTCGCATACGGGAGGCCTGCGTCCTCTGCCAGAAGGCGACACTGCCGTGGAACCAAGCAAGATTACTTGCATTGACCAAGATTGTTGCGTCCTGGAGGCGATCAGCAAGTTCTTCGCCAAAAAGATCTTCATGGCAAATGTTCATGCCCAGTACCTGGCCTTTGATACGCCATGTCGGTTGGGTGAAGTCTCCCGGCGAGAAGTCTTTAAGGGGGATGGTGAAGTTTTGTGTCAACCAACCTAATCCTGCCGGAGCGTATTCTCCGACTGGACTTAGGTGAATTTTGTCGTAACGAACGAGCCTGTCCTGTGATCTTGGCATGATACCAAGCATGCTGTCATAAGCGGCACCGCTGGTAGAAAGAACAGGTATACCGACGATGACTGTACTGCCGGTATTTTCGGCAAACGATCGAAGCGACTGCATATAGCCTGTAGGCAGTTCATCGAGAAAGAGTGGTAGCGCTGTTTCCGGTGTGAGGATGATGTCGGCTGGCTGGGCCGTAATCAGGTCTTGGTAGACATTCAGGGAAAGATGGCGTCCTTCCGACTCGAATTTTTTAAGTTGCGTCACATTTCCTTGTAGAAGGCGAACTCGCAATGGCTCGCCAACAGGCTCAGTCCATTCAACATGGGAAAGCGCCACTCCGCCCGCTAGCACAACGATGAAGAGCGTTATCGCCGCGACCTTGTGGGCATTCCCCGGGTGTCGTAGTGCTACCAGGATGAATGCCGTCATACTCAAAACAATGATGGTCAATCCATAGACGCCAAAGACAGGCCCATAGCCTTGCAGCCAGCTATCGACGTGGGCGTAGCCCACGGCTTCTAGCGTGTAGCCACCCCAGAATTGACTTCGCAACCACTCGCCGCACAACCAACTGCCAGTGAACAGGCTCAGTGCCAATATGTCACTTGCGCCTTTATGTTTGGCCCAAGCCGCAAGTAGGCTGGGCGCGACGACAAAGGCCGACAAATAGAGTACGAACGCCAGCGAACATATGAATGCGCCTATTTTTCCTTGGCCGCTATAGCGATGCAGTGCCTCGTAAACCCATGTCGCACCAGCTCCGAAGGCAATTATGGCGAATAGCAAGGAAAGGAGGGCGGTCAGAAGGCGACCTCGCTTTCTCCTGCCCAGCTCAAGCGCGCAGAACTGAAGAAGACCAAGAGCCGCAAACTGCGCAGGCCACCATCCAAGCGGCGCAAACGATGCGGCATACAGTGATCCTCCTGCCACGACGCAGCTAGCATATAAGCTGATGCTGCGTTGAATTACGAATTGGCCTTCATGGACTGAAGCTATGGCGTGTTCAGCGCTATTGGCTTCCACGCTTTTCAATATTGAGGCCTTCACACGACCTCTCTGGGACTAAATCCGCTCACTTTGCGGATGATGGCTTCAAGCATTTGCCAGAAGCTCACGGCGTCTAGCAGAGGATTCACAAAATCTGTCAGAACACAAAAGCGAGTTTGCGCATTGCCTCGATGATGTTGAGCGTGATGGCGGCGACTTTGCACCAAACGCATACGCTGCAGAATGGTGATGAAGCTCCCGTTTTCACTCGGTGTGCGATGTGTCCATTTATGGATCTGGTTGGCATTGGCAAGCAGGCTGGCGAAAAAGGCCAGTTGCCACGACAACGTCTTGGTCCACCAGCATACAACGACAAACAGCAAGGAAAAAACTACCAGATCCCATGAACTTTGCCACCAGGTGCGACGCACAAAAGCACGTGGATTCCGATGGTGTTCAACATTGGCGCATGCTACAAGCCGTCCGATAAAAGGCGTCTCCACATGCGTGTATTTATCAATCGCCCAATGTACAAGTCCAGACACGAAGTCGGCAAAAAGGACAACTAGTATGGCCGATTGACATCGCCCCAAGCCTATCCATATCGGACTTTCGGTAAATGACATGGCAAAAACATTGCAAAAATATTAATTTCCACAATGTTACACATTGACTTGACGTGGCGCAATTCGTTTTGTGCCCTACGCTGTATTGAACAGGGAGCGTTCGATATCCCGCCTAAGGTGACTCTTGCTCAATCATTTGGCATAGGGACTGATAGCAGGCGTTGAGAAATCAACACATGGCCCCAGAATCGTCGGCCTCTGCCAGAGCGCAAACGCGTCGAATCGTGATGACGTCGTATCGACGCATAGGGTCGGGCGGGAAGGGGGCGCGAGCCCGGAGGATTGAAGAATACGATGTGCCATTTCTTGCAGCGCGTGGCGGGTATTCGGCTGGGTGATGGCGGTGTTTCGCAAGACTTCGGACAGGTCTTCAGCCAGGTGCGCGGCATACCGACCGGGAACCTGCGCTATCTGGATTACATGGCGCCTGGCATTCTGGCGCAAAGCATACTCTTCAGTGCGATCTTCTATGGCATCGCGATCATTTGGGAGCGTGATCTGGGCATCGTCCACAAGCTGCTG
>DATFAZ010000317.1:0-12649 GCA_035254105.1 Noviherbaspirillum sp.
GCAGCTTCATTCACGCAACGCGCTGGCGACCACCATGACGGCATGCATTACTTCGGCCTCGGCAGCGATGGCAAGTACAGCCCGACTTCTAGCGAGCGCGGCCTGCTGTGCATGAATCATGAAGCCATCACGCCGGCTTACCTGCACCGCGATGGCATCACGCTCGACGGCGTTGCAGTCAACAAGTATCCGTCGCCGATTCCCGTGGCTGCGATGCGCACTGCGACCGACGAAGTCGTCAAGGAACTCAATGCGCATGGCGTCAGCATCATCGAGGTCAACCGCAACGGCAAAAGCATCAGCTACAAAAAGGATTCACCGTTCAATCGCCGCATCACCACGTTCACCGAAATACAGCTGTCGGGGCCGGCTGCGAAAACCCCGTACATGGTCACCGCCTATTCGCCGGATGGCTCGAAGACGCGCGGCACCGTCAACAACTGCGCCAATGGCCATACGCCATGGGGCACGTACCTGACCTGCGAGGAAAACTGGGCGGGTTATTTCCGCCGCATTGCCGCAACCGACAATCCGCTGCGCAGCGCCAAGGAGCTGGCTTCCTTCGCGCGCTATGGCGTCGCCGGCGTAGGCCGTGAGCTGTGGGCCACTGCCACCGCTGCCGATCCGGCCGACACGTCGTTCAGGCGCTGGAACGCAATGAAAACCGGCGCATCCGCCGACGGCAGCGACGACTTCCGCAATGTCGCCAATACCTATGGCTGGGTGGTCGAGATCAATCCCTTCGATTCGGTTTCGGTGCCGAAGAAGCGCACCGCGCTCGGCCGCTTTGCGCATGAAGGCGCGTGGCCCGGCCCGGTTGTTCCCGGCAAGCCGCTGGTCTGGTACATGGGCTGCGACTCGCGCAACGAGTACATCTACAAATACGTGTCGAATGCAACGTGGGATCCGGCCGATGCCAACAAGGGCATGGCTGCCGGCGACAAGTATCTCGACGACGGCAAGCTGTATGTGGCGAAGTTCAATGCCGATGGCAGCGGCAACTGGGTCGAACTGAAATTCGGCAGCAACAACATCACTGCCGCCTATGCGCCGTATGCATTCGCCGACCAGGCCGATGTGCTGGTTAACACCCGCCTTGCCGCCGATGCCGCCGGTGCAACCAAAATGGATCGTCCGGAATGGGGCGCGGTCAATCCGGCCAATGGTGAGGTCTACATGACGCTCACGAACAATAACGCGTCAAACCGCACGCTCGCTTCGACTGACGCCGCCAACCCGCGTTTCTATAACGACCCGAAGGGCAGCACTGCGCAGAAAGGCAATCCGAACGGTCATATCATCCGCTGGGCGGAAAACAACGGTGATGTCGCGGCGACCGGATTCAAGTGGGATGTGTTCCTGTTCGGCGCACGCGCAACCGCCGATGCAAGCAACGTCAATGTGTCCAACCTGACTGCAGCCAATGACTTTTCCAGCCCGGACGGCTTATGGTTCGCCAGAAGCGGCCTGCTGTGGATTCAGACTGACGATGGCGCCTATACCGATGCCACCAATTGCATGATGCTGGCGGCGGCCCCCGGCAAGGTCGGCGATGGCGCAAGGAAGGCCATCATCAATAACGACGGCGCTACCAGCAAGACCGTCGATACCTACGTTGGCGCGACGCTCGGCGAAACCAATCTGCGCCGCTTCCTGGTCGGGCCGAAGGAATGTGAAATCACCGGCATCGCGGAAACCCCGGACGGCAAGACGCTGTTCGTCAACATCCAGCATCCGGGCGAGGAAACAGCGCCCGACTATTTCAACCCGGGGAGCTTCGGTAGCCACTGGCCGGACGGCGGCAGCGCCCGGCCACGTTCGGCCACCATTGTCATTACCAAGGACGATGGCGGCCCGGTCGGCGGTAGCCTGGCATAGCGCTGATTGGCATTGCAAATGAAAAGCCCGCAATGCGGGCTTTTCCATTTTGCGCGGCGTGCTCTACCGCTCTACATGATGCCAGCCTTCTCTGTCGTCTCGCGCGTGGTGCCGCTGAGATGGTTGCGCAGCCATTTGTGCGCCGGGTTGCGCGTGTCGCGCTCGTGCCACAGCATATCGATGTGCATGTTGGGCATTGTGAACGGCAACTCCTTTACGACCAGCGCACCGGCAATACCGGTCGAGGTGATCAGGTGCCGCGGTAAAACCATGATCAGGTCAGAGGTGGCGACTACACGACCTGCGGTAAAAAACTGGTTCACGGTCAGCAGGATGCGACGTTCGCGGCCCAGTTGCGCCAACGCATCATCTACCAGACCATGCGCACGACCGGAAAAGCTCACCAGCAAATGGTTGGCGGCGCAGTAACCATCGAGGGTCAGTTCCTCTTTTGCCATCGGATGATTCTTGCGCATCACGCAGACATACTCGCCGGAATAAAGCTGTTCATGCCGGATCGGCGATACCGAAGAACCCTGCCCGCCGGCAAGTTGTGCAACGACGCCCGGAAAGAAGCCGACCGCAAGGTCAATGTCGCCACGCAACAACATCGGCCGCGGCTCACGCGTGGTCAGCGGCACCATGCGCACAGTCAGGCCGGGCGCTTCACGTTCGATCGAACGCACCAGCGCTGGCAGCCATAAGGCAGCGGTTGCATCCGCCATAGCCATTCGGAATGTTGTTTGCGCCTTGGCGATGTCAAACGTCTTTTCCGGAACAATCGCTTCTTCCAGTTCGTTGAGCGCATGGCGTACTGCTGGCCACAGGTTTTCCGCTCGTGGCGTGGGTTTCACGCCGTGGGCCGTGCGTATGAGCAACTCGTCGCCGAGTGCATCGCGCAAGCGGCGCAAGGCATTGGAAACCGCAGGTTGTGTCATCGCCAGTCGGCTCGATGCCCGAGTCAGGTTTTGCTCGGTCATTACCGCATCAAAGACACGTAACAGGTTGAGATCCAGTGTCAGAAAGCTCATGAGTCAGCACCAAAAAAGATGATTACCAGAAAGAAAACGGAGCCCTAATATTCATGAAAATTATAACTGGTATGTTCAATTGAAATTGGTTTTATAACTTTCGCGTACTTATACTGCAATGCAACAAATCGCAAAAACCATCAAAAGCAACATTGATAGGGAGCAACAACATGTCCATTCTAGCCATCGCTTTTCCCGCTGAATCTGCCCTGCCGGCTCTTCAGGCGTTTGCCGCCAATGCCGTGAGCTTGGTCCGCCCCATGCTCGGTCTGGGTATTCTGGCAGCGCTCCTGGTCGTGTTCAAGCCGCTGCTCATCGGTGTCATGCGCGCCGCCCTGCTGGTTGTGAAGCCACGCGAGTCGGTCGAAGAGCGTTCTTCCCGCCGCATCCTGAAAAGCGTTTTGATGATGAATCGCATGGCACGCGATGTTGAGAAGACGCATCCGAGCCTGGCGGCTGAACTGCGCGCAATTGCTTCACGTAATTGAAGTGAACTAAACCACTCAGAGGGTTCCAACCATGCATACGCTATCGCATCCGTACGCTTCTCTTCCGCAAGAGCCACGCCGCAAGACAGTCACTCCGGTCATGCCGGGGCAGGTTTTGTATCACCTGCGCCGCTCCAGAAGTCTGGCCTCGATGCTGCCCTTCCTGTTCCTGAGCGGGGTAATCACTCTGGTGATGACGGCGGTGATGCGTTTGATGTGGACTGGTTGGACCGACGGTTTCGTCAATGTGTGGATGGAAAGCTGGCTGACTGCATGGCCAATTGCCTTCCCGATTGCTTATCTGGTCAGCCCGCCGCTGTTGAAGCTCGCCGCCTATATTTCCGCACCGGCTGCGCGCCCGGCACCACGGGTTCGCGGTCTGGCATTTGGCGACATTGAAAGCGCATCGGCACGCGTAACGGCAAACAATGATTTGACGGTATTGCGCAACCTGAAGCCTGCACACGATTTCAGCGCTGTTTAATTTAGAAGCCAGGAAATAAGCTAGGCCTCAATAAGCAGCCCGCTGTACAAGTTGTCTCCTCCTCCCTCCTAAAGGAAGGTTTAGCCCCGCCGGCCTTGGCCTCGCGGGGCTTTTTTCATTGGCAGAAGTCAGCCGGCCGGACTGGCGAACATTGCCGCTGCCCGCTTTTCGATTTCCTGCGGCGGCACATCTTCGACATGCGTGGCAATCCACCAGATGTGGCCAAACGGGTCCGCTACCTTGCCGGCCCGGTCGCCGTAAAACTGATTTTCAACCGGGCGCTGCAATGTCGCGCCCGCCTCTACTGCGCGCTTGACCAGCTCATCGGCATCTTCCACATACAGATGGATCATTACC
Source organism: Noviherbaspirillum sp. (assembly GCA_035254105.1). Taxonomy (GTDB): domain Bacteria; phylum Pseudomonadota; class Gammaproteobacteria; order Burkholderiales; family Burkholderiaceae_D; genus Noviherbaspirillum. The sequence goes on from DATFAZ010000317.1 coordinate 4,239, forward strand.
GGCGTGCCGCCGATCAGTTGCGGACTGCGCGCATCCATATCCGGAAATTCATCGCTCAGCATGATGGCGGAATCGCCGATCCGGATTTCCGCATGTCCTACCTTACCGTTTGGGTCGGCCATGCGCATGACTTCCGTTGCGCCAAACGCACGCTTATAGAAATCGAGCGCCTGCGCCGCATTCCTGATTGTCAGGTACGGGGTCGCCGTATGGTATCCCTCGGGAACAGCTTTTACTTTGTCAGTCATTACCGCTTCCTTTCCGTGAATCTCTGTCTACAATCCGCGCAGCAGCATCTGCGTATCGATTACCCGCACGCTGCCACGCACCAGTACCCCTTGTTCCATAAACCAGCGTTGCGCAACGAAGGGCGCAAAGCCGGTTTCCTCCCGTATCGCAAACTGGAAAATCGCATCCCAGTCGCTGTCGCGCGGCATTACCCATAACACCTGCCTGCCCGCGTCGGCCCGTATGCCGGCGTGCCGCAGGTGCGCGCGTACGTGCTCTGCACGCATTTCCCGGCTTCCTGCATAACGGCCATTCTCGTCCGGCAGAGGCAATACCGCCGGCACCCGTTTTTGACAGAGCCCGCTTGCGCCGGTGCGAAATGTTGCCCATGGGCCGACCAGGGTTCGCGTAACAAACTGCAGCTCGGTTTCCGAAAGTGGTTCATCCAGGTAATAGCAGGACAAGGTAAATTCCATGGCAACAAATGACGCTAAAAGTGATGGATGAAACGATAAAACAGCATAGGCTGACAGGCCGGTTAAGGCACTTTTGCCTGCTTATCTGCTGATATTGCTTAAGCGTGCAGCCGGGCTTTTGCTCACTCGTATTTTCCTTTGTGGCAAGGAACGCATCCTTGCTCTGTCGCCCGGTCCCGCACAACGGCTACACAGAAACTATCGGCTTGCGTCGAATCAAATTCTGCTTTCTGGCAAATCATGCGGCTGCGATCACTCGCAGTTTTTATAGTACTTGCAAACCAATCTGTTGTCGTCTTGTCCAATCCCGGTCAAGCAAGAAAAAGGGTATCGATGGTGGACAGTACACATCCGCACAAGCAAGACCCGCAACCCCCGCAGGACCTCCACAGGAAAAAGCATCCATTGCTGCGCGCCGTGCTGCGGCATACGGTCAATGTAATCGGTTCGTTCTTCATTCTTCTCATTGCCGCCTGCATTGTTGCCGCGGCCTATATTGCGCAACTCATTCCAAAAACGCCCGGTGTCGAGGCGATGCTCGATGCACAGGATGCGAAGCCGAGCATCCTGCTGTCGGCCGACGGCACCCATCTTGCGACTTATAGTCAGGGCCAGCATGAGCGTGTCGCACTCGACCAGATTTCACCGCATGTGATCGAGGCATTGATCGCCACCGAAGACCATCGCTTCTATGAACATCGCGGCATTGATATCACGCGTACGCTGGCGGCGGCATGGCATAGCGCGCGCGGCGATGCACAGGGCGGCTCGACCATCACGCAGCAACTGGTGCGCAACATGTTTCCGGAAGAGATAGGACGCTCGCGCACCATCGAGCGCAAGCTGCGCGAAATCATTACCTCGCTGAAGATCGAGGACACTTATAGCAAGGATGAAATCCTCGAAACCTATCTGAATACCGTGCCTTTCCTGTACAACGTGAGCGGTATCGAGATGGCGGCGCGTACCTACTACGACAAGTCCGCGGCGAGCCTCGACGTATTGCAAAGCGCAACCCTGGTCGGCATGCTCAAGGGCACGAGTTACTACAATCCGGTGATCAATCCGGAGCGCGCGCAGCAGCGCCGCAACGTGGTTCTGGGTCAGATGGTCAAGCGCGGCATGCTGGCTGCTGAGGAATACGAAGCGCTGAAACAACAGCCGCTGCAGGTGACGCTCAACCGCCAGCCGGATCCGCTCGGCATTGCGCCGCATTTTGCCGCACACGTGCGGCGGCAACTGATCGAATGGGCGGATGCGCACGATTACAACATCTACACCGATGGCCTGATCGTGCACAGCACCATCGACGATTCGCTGCAGCAGGCAGCTGCCGACGCAGTCGAGCGCCAGTCGCAAGTTTTGCAGAACATTGCCGATGTCGAATGGGGCCGTCGCACCGACCGCGTGGCATCTCATACGCCCGGCGCTTACGCTGCGCTGCGCAAGAAGGTCGAGCCCTTCAGGCATTTTTGGGAGGAGCGTGCCGACCTGCTCGATGCTTTCATCCGCGAGACACCCGAATACCGCAAGGCTGCCAGTGCCGGCCAGCCCGCGGCCACGATCCTGGAGAAGCTCAAGGCCGACGAGAAATTCATGGCTCGCCTGCGCGAGTACAAGACGCGCCTTGAGGCCGGCTTTGTTGCCATGGATCCGAATAGCGGCGAAGTGAAGGCCTGGGTCGGCAGCCGTGACTTCCAGCGCGACCAGTTTGACCATGTGGCGCAGGCGGTGCGCCAGCCCGGCTCCACCTTCAAGCCGATCGTGTACGGCGCCGCGCTGGAACTGGGCTTGCCTCCGGAGCGGGCCTATCCTGACGGCCAGGTCGAGATCCGGGCGAATGACGGCAGCATCTGGCGGCCGACCAACATGAGCGGTTTCAGCGGCCGCATGATGAGCATGCGCGATGGCCTGATCTATTCGAAGAACACGATCACTGCGCAAGTCATGCAGGATGTCGGCCTGCCACAGGTAATCGAGCTTGCGCGCGCGGTCGGCATCAGGCAAAGCCGGCTTGATCCGGTGCCTTCGCTGTCGCTCGGCACCAGTCCGGTGACGCTGCTGGAAATGGTGTCCTCGTATGCCACCATTGCGGAAATCGGTGAATACCGGCAGCCGGTCTTCATCAGAAAAATTACCGACAGAGATGGCAATGTGCTTGCGGAATTCAATAGCGAAGCGCAGCGCGTGCTGTCGGAAGATACCGCGATCGAACTGATCGACATGCTGCGTGCTGCGGTCAGGTTCGGCACCGGTACCGAGGTCAGGAACCGTTTCAACATCGTTGCCGACATCGCTGGCAAGACCGGTACCACGCAAAACAATACAGACGGCTGGTTCATCCTGATGCATCCCGATCTGGTCGCAGGCGCCTGGGTCGGCTTCAACGATTCACGCGTGACGATGCGCAGCGATTACTGGGGTCAGGGAGGACATAACGCCATTCTTCTGGTCGGCGATTTTTTCCGCGACACGCTCAAAGCGAAACTGATCAATGCCAAGGCAAAATTTCCGCAGCCGAAACGGCCGCCGCCGCTGATCGTGAAGGCGCCGGATGAGGGCTGGAATAGCAGTGGCGATACCGTGCCTTCAGGTTATGGCGTCATTACCCGCAACGACAGCGGCACGGCGGTTGTGATCACCCCGGATAGCGTGCAAACAGTAGAACGGCGGGACGAACCGACGCCTGCAGGCCCGGATGATGAATTGGGCCGTTTCCTGAGCCGCATGAGTCGCGACCCTATGGCGGGCGGGAGCATGGAAAGCAGCAGTGGCGCTTCCGTTCTCGGCAACGACAGCCAGTCAGGCAGCGATGAGCCACGCCTGCCATAAGCGCTGTATCGATGCGCCTGCTTCAACCAACCCAGGCGAACTGCCATGGCCACAGGTTCAAGGTTGAAGCCGCGTCCCGGTCTCAGACAGCTTCACCCCGATTGGTTATGATGATCACATCCGATATTCGAACCGCGTACCGCGGCTCGATGCATAAGCGCTTATAGCAACTTTGCCCTTGCAATTTTGACCTTCACAGGAGAATAAAAAGATGGAAATCGATATCGGTATTTCAGAGCAGGAAAGAAAAGGTATTGTCGAAGGCCTGTCGCGCCTGCTGGCCGACACTTACACGCTGTACCTGAAGACCCACAATTTTCACTGGAACGTGACGGGGCCGATGTTCCAGACCCTGCACCTGATGTTTGAAACGCAGTACAACGAACTGGCGCTGGCCGTTGATTTAATTGCCGAACGCATTCGCGCGCTGGGCAGCCCGGCACCCGGCACCTATGCGGAATTCGCGCGCCTGAGCGCGGTAAAGGAGCCGAGCGGCGTGCCGTCTGCGCAGGACATGATTCGCCAGCTGGTGCAGGATCAGGAAACGGTGGTGCGCACTGCGCGTTCGATGTTCAAGGCTGTCGATCAGGCCAGCGACGAACCGACCGCGGACCTACTGACGCAGCGCATGCAGGTGCATGAAAAGACTGCATGGATGCTGCGTTCACTGCTGGAAAAATAAAAACTGGCCCGGCTGCGGCGCGCTGCACAAAGTCCGCGCAACGCGCCGGTCAGGCGGGCATATTGATCGTGTGCGGTTTCTGCTCGATTCGCGCACGGATCCTTGCCCACAAACGATCATGCAAGGGCATTACGATGACATTGCAGATGGGTTCAAGGATCGCTGCCAAGCCGCCGAAGGCCATCGACCCGGTGACCACATACATGGTGGCGAACGCCACACCCATGTGAACGATGATCTGACTTGTTGTTTTCGCGGCGGTGACCATATCGTTTTCCCTTCTTTGCCAATCAATGCGTCATGAGGCAAATAATAGGGATTCGCATTTGATAGCGCCAATTGATTAAATAAAGAATAAAAATAGTTCTCCGCTATTAAACATTCTTGGCCGGATGGTGCTCAGAATTTATAACTTATGCCGACACGCAGCACCGGATAGGCCTTGAACCGGTCCACTTCATCGCGCAGCGCGGTATTTTCGCGCGCCACGTCGCGGGCAAACTGGCTGCAAACCGCCGCTCCCGCAGTACATCCGCTACTGGCGAGCGAGGTTTTCGGCGCACCCTGCAGCATGACGCCGGCGTCAGCCGAGAACGACCAGCCTTTCTCGGTGCGCGACGGCCTGCCCCAGCCTATGCCGAGATAGGGCGCGACCTTGTTGAAATCGACTTTCCCCTTGACGTTGCCAACGCTGGCGGCATCATAGGTAGAGCCCTGGATCGTATAGTTGCCGCTCGCATTCGGACGGGCATGCACATCGATCTTGTTGCCGTTGTAACTCAGGCCGGCAGTCAGACGGAAGGCACTGTCTTTGCTCGGATACCAGTCGAGCAGCGCATCATAGGTCTTTGCGGTCAGCTTCAGATCGTAATCCAGGTCGCGCGTGCTGCCCTTATGCGAATAGCCGAGGTAACCCATGCCAAGGCGCAGATTCAGGTCGGAGCGCAAGGGAATGCTGGTGTGAAATCCGATACCGGTGGTTCCTATGTTGCCTGCCACATCCACTTGGGCATGCGCGGAGGTAGTTGCCACTAATCCTGCGATCAAACTGAAAGCCGCTAATCCTGTCTTCAATGTTTCGCTCCTGTGCTTGGTAACAAGGCAAGCAATTCTTTCAATGCTGCAAAATTGCCTGCGATACAGGGATTTAGGACTACACAGAAACAAGCCGGTTCCAATATTTCCTTATGTAAATTTTCAGGCAAAAAGCAGGAAAATCTTTTAACTTGGCAACACAATCAGCGAAAATCGACATGGAAGCCGGTTTTTCTCAACATGCTGCTGCAGGCGAAACGGCATATTGAGCCCCCGCTCACTGCCCTTTCGACTTATGCAAAAGAAGCGTCACATTCATCCCTCCGATATCCGCGCCCTCGCACGGCTCGCCACTGATGCGACTGTTGGGCTTACCGATCTGGTGGAAGCCATGCACCACACGGTCCTGCGCTTGCCAGGCAAAGCGGAAATACAAGTACCTGCCCGCACTGGCGGCATTCCGGGCTTCGTATACAAAACCGTGCGCGGGGCTGCGCGCCTGGCCGGCGGCGGCGTCGATACGCTTCTTGCCCAGCTGATTCCGTTTTTTGGCGAGCGCGGCTCTTCGCCCGAGCGCGAAGCCGTACTCGCCGCACTGAACGGCGTACTCGGCGACCATATGGCGCGAACCGGCAATGCGCTGGCAATACCGATGCGTCTGCGCCAGGGCGGCCGGCCTTTACGGCTTGAACGCGAAGCGCTGAGTGCAGCGATTCCGGATGCCGGCTCCCGCATTGTTGTGCTCGCGCACGGCCTGTGCATGAACGACCTGCAGTGGCGGCGCCTTGGGCACGATCATGGCGCAGCGCTTGCGCATGATCTGGGCTATACGCCGTTGTACCTGCACTACAACAGCGGTCTGCATACATCGGTCAACGGACGCGCCCTCGCACATTTGCTCGATGAACTCGTGAAGCAATGGCCGCAACCCGTGGAAGAACTGGTCATCGTCGGCCACAGTATGGGCGGGCTGATTGCGCGCAGTGCCTATCATTACGGTAATGCCGAGGCGCATGCGTGGCTGCAGCATTTGCGCAAGCTGGTATTCCTTGGCACGCCGCATCACGGGGCGCCGCTGGAACGGATCGGCAACTGGGTCGACGTGCTGCTGCAGGCAACACGCTATGCCGCCCCGTTCGCGCGCCTTGGCAAGATCCGCAGCGCCGGCATTACCGATCTGCGCCACGGCAATGTCGTGGATGAGGACTGGATCGGTCGTGACCGCTTTGCACGCGCGCCCGATGGACGCCAGCCTCTCTCCTTGCCGGCCAATGTGGAGTGTTATGCAATAGCGGCTACCCTCGGCAAGACTGCGGGCAGCATTCCTGATCGTGTGCTCGGCGATGGACTGGTGCCCCTGGACAGTGCGCTCGGGATTCATAAGGATGCGGCGCGGCGCTTGAGTCTTCCGCCTGCCCAGCAGTGGGTCGCCTACGAAACCGGTCATCTCGATCTGCTTAGCGACCCGGAGGTATACAGCCAGATCCGAAAGTGGCTTGCATAGCGGTTCCGGGGTATATCCAAAGCGCCGCCAGTTTTGCATGCGTGCTCCCCACCTGCATTCGGCGGCTTCGGGCAGCGCCGGTCTACAGCGCACCTTGCCCACAAACAACATCTGATAAGTAAAGAGCCAAGACACCTATCGAAGTGTTGTAGATTGTGCAATGATATTTACCGCGAAAAATTCTTCGAAGAGGCCGCTATTAATCATGGATACAGCAGTCCGCACTGACCCCTCGCAAACCAGCAGCCGCCGCTTCATACTGGAAATGCTCGGCTTTACCGATGCCGAAAAGGCCATGATGGCCTCAACTTTCCGCCTCACCGGACGCCGCGCATTCTGCTATGCCGAGTCCGGCGCCGGCGAGCGCGCCGACATTTATCTCGCCAATGCCGACAGCGCGGAAGGCTTGCAGCAATTGCAGGCACGCTCACCGAATCTTTATGCGCCTGCAGTGCTAATCGGGCGCGCGCCCGTGGAGAGCCCTTGGCCGCTGGTGGACAGGCCGATTCACTGGATGCGCCTGTTCGAGCAGCTCGACCAGCAAATACAGGTTGCGCTGCAGGAGCGTGCGCGGCGCGATCAGGGTTCCGGCCAATGGGATGGCATAACTTACCGGCGTGCTACTGACCGGCAGCGGCCGCAAGAACCGGTATTCGTGGAAACCAGGACGGTCGAGTCGGTGCTGGTGGTGGATGACAGCGCCACCGTGCGCGCCTTCATGCGCGCCAAGCTGGCACCGTTTCGCTTCGACGTCGATTTTGCGGAAAACGGGGAAATGGCAATCGACAAGGCACAGGCCAAGCATTACACCTGCATCTTCCTGGATATCATGATGCCCGGCATGGACGGCTATCAGGTATGCAAAACCCTCAAGTCCAATCCGGCAACCAAGGACGTTGCGGTCGTCATGCTGAGTGGCAAGACATCGGCGTTCGACAAGTTCCGCGGCAGCTGGGCCGGATGCGATGCCTATCTCGGCAAGCCGGTTGCGGAAAACGAGTTGCTGGCGACGATTGCCCGCTTCTTACCGAGCGCGCGCCGGATCGCCCAAGCCATTCTCACCGGCACGCCCTGACCTGAGCATGCCGGTCCTATAGCCGGCTAATCCGCCAGATGCGCAAACAGCGGCGTGCTGAGATAGCGTTCGCCGAATGAAGGAATGATCGTCACGATCAGCTTGCCCTTGTTCTCCGGGCGGCGCGCGACTTCGCCAGCAGCCCATAGCGCTGCACCCGACGAAATTCCAACGAGCAGGCCTTCCTCGCTTGCCGCGCGACGAGCGAAATCGAAGGCGTCGTCATTCTTCACCCGCACGACCTCATCGTAGATGCCGGTGTTGAGCACATCCGGAATGAAGCCTGCGCCAATGCCCTGGATGGGATGCGGGCCTTTTTGCCCGCCGGACAGTACCGGCGACGCATCGGGTTCGACAGCGATGCATTGAAACGACGGCTTGCGCGCCTTGAGCACTTCGCCCACGCCGGTAATCGTGCCGCCGGTGCCGATGCCGGCAACCAGGATGTCGACCTTGCCGTCGGTATCGCGCCAGATTTCCTCGGCAGTCGTCTTGCGGTGGATTTCCGGATTGGCCGGATTCTTGAACTGTTGCGGCATCAGGTAGCGCGGATCGGATGCGACCAGTTCTTCCGCTTTC
>DATFAZ010000318.1:0-14156 GCA_035254105.1 Noviherbaspirillum sp.
TGCGCCTTATTGCAAATGAACGATGAGGAGTTTAACAAATGATTAACATTTTAGAATTGGCGGCTGCGGCTTTTGTACTGGCGAAGATATGTGAGGTTGTTGCTGCCGTGCGTGAAGAACGCATTGCCAAAGCAATGCCGATCTTGTCGGAGTACATCGCATACCATCCAGCAAGTCAGACGGAGCGCGGCATCCGGTGTCATCACTGTAAGTCGGGATCCATCCACGTTTTCCACGTCGGCTATATCGCCATACATCGGTGTAACCACTGCAATACCAAGCTCTATCGGAGCAATTAGAACGCTCCCTGGACTGCGAGGACGGGGAGTAGCTCCGTCGCCTACCTTGCGCGCGCAATCCGCTGAAGCAGTTTGCGCATTTATTTTGCCGGTTGCATTCGCAAACTGGATCTTTGATACCCGGAATGCCAATGGCCCCTGCCCACATGGGATCCAATATCAGCACATCGTCTGAAAGGTATCGAGCAGATCGCAACAACAGCGATCAGCATTGCGATCTATGTTCGTTTCCGTTGCGGTTATTCCCCCTTGGATACGACGCAGCCCCATGACGGGTCCGACAATAGCAATTGCATCAAAGCAATGACAATACCTATAATCGGCTGGACTTCTTAGTACCGCTGCAATTCATGCCGGTGCGGCACTGATCAGATTTCCAGCCAATTTAAGAAAGCCTTCGATGATACAAAACAGAAAAGCGCGAAGCATTTTACTCGGCATCCTGAGCGCTGCCGCTATTACCGGATGTTCTACAAAACCGGTACAACAATCCAAGCCAGCAAGGCAGCTGCAACCGTTTATGCCTGTTAGTGACGCAGTCATATCACAAAACAAGGGAAATTTGCAGGGCTTGTATGACGCATGGGTTAAACCGTTGAACGATTCTCGCCATAACTGGATCCCCATCGTTAAAGAGACTCAGTATGACGACGCCGAGGAAAATATAGCGAACGGAATGACCCGTTTTTGTACGGCGAGCGGAGGAAAGCTCAGGACTACGCCCTATAGTTTTGGCAATAATTTTTATTGTACGGATGTTGACGGGGGATTGATAGGACAGCTTACGACCATGCGCACCGCAATAGGTAAGAACAGCTACCTCGTCATCGAAGTAAATAGCGATGCTAAAAGCGCGGAAGAAAACCAAAAATACTGGGCGGAGCGAAAGAGGAACGCACCGTCCGGCTGGATCACCACTACCGAAGGAAAGTATCGATTCCTCCGGTTTGGCAACCTTGAGCAAGGCCCTCAGACCGAAATTGAATTGACTGAAGCGATAGGCTTTCAGCATCGTCGCCTTCCACTGACGTCAGTTCGCCGTATTCAATTCGACGAGCGGTGCTGCCAAGGCGAGGTGACATCGAAAGATGGTCAAATCGCGCGGTTCACACTCTTGCTAGATCGAATCGCACAGAGTCAATCTACAAGTTTACAGACGTTGGGGTTTGTTGTGGTTGATCCGGAGAGTGGAGAACCCTACGCCAAAATCTTCCCGGACCAAACCAAGATCAGGTCTATCGAAATCGATCCGAACGAGAATGAGTGGAAATATAAAAGGGATGAAAAAATCCCGTCTGGTTTTCAGCCACTCACGTCTGCCAAGCTGACACGATACAAAGAAAAACTCACAGCAGAAGCGGCGAGTCTGGAACGACAAGCCGCTCGTCGCGGCCTCGACCGGCAGCTATTCCCTGGGGGGCATTTAGTCGATGGGGTCGATCGCAATCTAAAAAGTTATCTGCACATCCAGTCCCTTTCCACTAATCCGGATTGCACTGCAAATGTGAGGACAGGAATCAAAAACCTGGAAAAGATTCTCGAATGCCAGATCGCCCAACAGGAATATCATTTGGTGGTCGAATCCGGCTATCCGTTATCGGTCAAGAATACGCCGCTTTCTTTACGCTACGTGTACGCAAGGGTCCTAAGGGATCTGCACTGAAATCAAGCTAAGCTCTCAGAAACGTGGCCGCGAGCGACGTCTACGGCAGCGATGCGATCGACGGTGCACGCGAAGTTAGGCGTTACTCGGCGCGCCTGTATCTGAGAGCGTTGAATTCCGTCTCGTATACAGAGACTCCACGAAATCGCCAGGACGATGATGCGGTTGATTCCCCTCTTAGCTCTTCTCTTCACTTGTTACCATGCACTGGCAGACGATCAGCTGGCAACGTCGAACCGCTGCCCTGATTTATCGGGCAGCTACGCGTTTTCAGGAAAATGGGAGCAGATTCGTGTTGAACTGGGCGATGCACAGTCCGAACGCGTTTTTAAGCAGACTAACCGCTACCCCCGACTCGACTACCACGCGTTGGCCATCGGGGCCAACAACGTGGAGGCGCCACAGGAGGTTGTTATCGAGCACAACCCTGCTACAGGCGTGCTGACTGCAGACGTTCCCGGCATTCCCGTCGATCCGCGTAGCAGGGTCAGCAGCACCAGTTTGCCAGCGACCATCCAGCTCCATTGCGGAGACAATGGGTGGGAACGAGAGATCAACATAAAAGGTGGCGTGGGCCCGCTGAAATCCCTGACGGTGGTTCACATCGATATCCGGAAAGAAACGTCAGGAGAGCTTGTCGCTATCGGGAAGCAGGAAACGTCGGCAGCATGGCTTGTTAATGGGAAAGCGCTGCTCCTATGGAACGCACGCTTCCGGGAGTTAGAGCGGTCGCAATAGAGACTTCATGCTGCTTGGTAGAGTCCGCCCCTAGCCATCCCATACAGCCCCGCTCGTGTCGCCTCATCGCAGAGCAACGCAGCCAACGGTCCGGATCCAGCTGCCTTGCCCCCCATTACACCTCAATACCAGTTTTTATCGCTGGCGCCATGTTCGATTGCGGAATGGATGGCGTCACCATGTCGAACTGGACAGAGGGCTCACGCCGGCAATGAATGCTAATTTACTGTTCATTAGGCACAAGGCATCGGGGTATGGGGATCCACGCAATTCAGAACGCGTCGGAGGCTTGTTGCCCGCGCCGTTTGGTGTCGTTCTGGTCTGCGCTCTCGGCCGCTGCCTTAAGTGCCGCTACGCGGCCCGGGTCGGAATAAATAAGCTCAACAGAACCCATGAACTCCTTGCGATACACCATTTCCACACCGTCGGCGAATTTCCACCGATACTGTCCTTCAGAAATATACTCAGCGTTAAAGTCCCGCTGACCCGCCCCCTGCGGTGGGCCATATTTTTGCATGATCATTTTGCGCAACTTTTCTTCCTCAGCGGGATGACAAGTGCCGTCACGGTAACTCGGCTCGTTCGCGTTCCGGTTGCTATAACGAATTACGGCAAAAACACCCTCGTAAAAACCTGCCGTGAGGGATTTCAGGCAAGGCAATCCCAGGTTGGATGCGTCATAGACAGCGGCGTTGCCGCCCCATTTGTAGAGCTTGGCGTTTTTGCTCTCCACCGCCTTGGTGAGATCCGTCTGGTTGGCTCCTTTGAGTGTGATTCCAAATAGTTCCGCCTTGGCCAATCTAGAGTCTGCCGCTGCGGCTCCGCTTGACGCAAGCGCCGCGATAAGAAGGGATTGTAGGGAAACACACATCAGGTGACGCTGGAATCGCATGGGTTAGAGTCCTCTGGTTAAGTCGCGTACTTCTTGCAGGCGCGGTTGCTCACCGCCGTGATTAGTTGTTTCTGATTGATCCTGGACAGGATCATTGCTCATTTTCATCCGACCTTGTCCGTTCTCGGCCGGCGTATGACTTCCGCCGGTGATATGTTGTCGCACATGTCGCGGAGTCCGTTCTACCGTTTTCATTTCAACGATCGGATCGGCGTTGGCGTTTTCCGGCTTTGCCGTGTCAGCCACCTGCTGCGGCTGCCGTCGCGCAACGGCCGAAGCAGCTGCCGGTGGCGCTGACGGGGCCGAAGCCGCGATGTCGGAGTCGGCGTCCGCCGGCACCTGCGTGGGTTTGGACGGTGACAATATAAGATATCCGCCGGCGACCAGGGTTGCCACCAAAGGAAACAGGGCCCAGCGAGAACTGGATTTCCCGGTACGCACGCTCGACGTCCCGCCAATTTTTCCATTTCGCTTTTGGCTCTCGAAATTTGCCGCAGCCACACTCAACTGATCCAATACAGTCTTAGATGTGTTACTGAAACGTTCGAAGTCGTTTGCGTTCATTACAAAGTTCGAGTGCATCATCTTATTACGCACCGAAGCAATGAAACGCAGCTGTCGGATTAACTGGTCCGGCACCAGGTGACTGACGCTGGTGGCTTTTTCATGAAGGCCTTTTCCAGTCGCACCAAAACGAGTATCCAAAATTTCTTCAAGGCTTCTGGTTATGGCGACGGTTCGCCCAATCTGCTGCTCGCCACTTTCCAATATCGTACTCATGTTGTTCTAAACAATAAAATATTCGTTTATTGGAATTCCAATGCGCCGCTTCACCTCGTCAGGCCCACGGAGCCTTATTAATGGTGATCGGTCATTCCATAGGAATTGCCATGGATATCAACGGATCCCACCACCGGAGTACCGTCGATATTTACCAATGGCTGCATAGGATCGTCCATGCTCGTTGCATTCCAGTCGGATGAGCGACGAGCGTTGATAGCCATCCCGCGGACTTCCTTCTTCAGCAGCATCAGCCAGGCGCGCGCAACCTCCGGCGAGTAATTCGATTGCACCAGATCATATTGTCGCGCACCCAAGTAAAACGCGACCGATGTGCTTACGAGCCCCGGCAGCACTACTGCCGCCCATACAAAAGGGTTGGATGCCGCATCCAAGAGGACGCTTAACACAAGCGTGCCCACGGGGATGGCTGCCACTGGGCCCAAAGCAAACGCCATCTGTATGGCCGCGAAAAAACCATTGCCCCCTAGATGGCGCACCTGTTCGTGATTGATCTCGGCCCATCGCTGCGCACGCTGCACGCGGCACTCGAATGAGCGGTGCACGCCGACAGGACCAACTATGGCGGAAAGCCAGTAGAGAACAACCGCAAGATATAGACCGAGGGATGAATATCGGAAGTAAAGTCCTAAAAACAGAAATTCACCATTAAGCGGGGCGATGAGCGTGAAGAAGCATATGAAAATGGCGGCAATAGCCAGAGTGCGGGAGATTTTGATCATGTGTTATTTGATGCATTGAAAGGGGAAAAACTGGGCATGCGCAATGCAGGCAAGCAGATGGACATGGCTCAAATGTTTCCCTACAGAAATTTAAACATGCAGTTAATAAGGAGTCAATGTCCGCTAGACGTTGACGGTGGCAGAAAAAACGTTACGCCCTTCCGAAACACCAGATCTACCTGGGCAGATCGGACACCCCGCTGTATATGATTTGGCAGAAGCGGGTTACCCCTACTCCGACCGTTGGCTACAGCAAGTGCGGTTAAATCATTGGCAGTTTTCAGCGTGTGCATAGGCGTTCTCTTGATAGAGTTGCTGACCGATGCAATCACAGGACATCGTCGACATCATTCTCATTCTGACTGCATGCTGGTTCGAGCGAAATGTGACAAACCTAGGAATTCGCACGACGAACGGGGCGAATTGAGAGACGTGCTTTGTCTTACAGCATATTTCGATAGGTCGATAAAAAAGAAATAATGGCTGCAGAGCTGGTCGAACGCGAATGAGTTCGACCGAGGAATGCGGTCATGAAACAAGGCAAGGGTGACGATGGTTTTCGCATGAGCGATACGCTCTGGGAACAAATGGAACCATTGCTGCCGGCTCCGAAATTGCACCCGCTGGAATGCCACCGGCTGCGCGTACCCAATCGTGCTGCGATGGACGCGATCCTGCTGGTGCTACGCACAGGCAGGCAGTGGAACGCACTTGATGGCACTAGGATCTGCACCTGTTTGTCGGCATACCGACGATTCCGGGAATGGGTTGATGCCGGGGTATTTGCGAAGTTCAGGCGCATGGTGCTGCTGGAATATGACGAGTTGCAGGGCATCGGCTGGAGTTGGCTGGCAATGGACGGCGCGCTGACGAAGGCGCCGCTGGGCGGAAAAAAGGAACCGGCCCCAACCCCTGCGACCGCGTCAAAGGTGGTGTCAAACGCAGCATGCTCACTGAAGCTGCTGGCGCCCCGTTGGCCGTCGAGATCGCACCCGCGAACCGGCATGACATGGAGTTGGTTGCTGCCACGCTGGCGGGCATGATGTGCGGTCGGCCAGGGGATGGCCGCAAGAGCAAGTTGTGTCTGGATCTGGGCTATGACTACGACGAGGTGCGACGTATCGTCGACATGGCCGGGTTTGAACCGATCATCCTTGGCCGGCGCGATGAACGGGAAAACAAGAAGCAACACGGCGCACGTGCCCGGCGCTGGGTAGTCGAGCGTACACATAGCTGGCTCAATCGGTTTCGCCGGCTGCTCATGCGATGGGAAAAGCGCGAAGACACCTATCTCGGCATGCTGCAGTTCGCCTGCGGACTCATCGTCTGGCGTTCATCCCTATCGAAATAGGTTTTTAAAATAACAAAAATTCTACCTACTCAAAAACTATAATTTTGGCCAGTAGAAAAAATATCGGGGGAGTAGTTATAGCCCTACGCGGCTACAGGGAATTGGAAAAAATTTCCCGCTGTCGGTGATCACTTCACAAGTGCCATCCGAATTTTTGAAATAGCGCAGTTTCGAGACGTCATATCCGTCGATATTCGTCGCATTCGGTCCTGTAGTTCCGCAGCTCACGACTGTTCCTGCGATAAATATAATTAAAAATGCGCGTTTCATAATTATTCGTTCACAAGCAAAAATATCGGTTCGTATATCACAATAGCCATTAACAAACGGTCTCAACCAAGTCAATTTTTTAATTAATTGATCTCAGATAAGAATATTGGCTGCGATCCTATCCATAACTGGAGAGAATCCGATGAAATCAGTACGATCAGATTTTTTCTCGAGTTTGCTGATGAAAAAAATCATTCCTGCTCTGCTGTGTCTCTACCTAGGGGGCTGCCATGCGCCCATGGTAAAGAAAGAAGGACTTGCAATAGGCTTTCAGCGCGCCAAGGTCGATGACCACGCGTTTCAAATCGCAAACTATGGGCAGCGCACCGAAGATGGCGGATCGCCTACCACAGACAAGTCTTTCGCCCCGACGACATCGGCCGCCATCGCAGGGGGAACTTCAGCAATGGTTGCTGGGGCAGCGCCAATTGCAAAGACGGTCGCCGTTAGCGGTGCACAGGCCATTTCAGCTGCTGCACTTGCTCCTGTTGCCGTTGGTGTTGCGCTTGGTGCAAGCGTCGCATATATCGGAAGTGCTTTACATTCATTAGTAAATGAAGACACGGATTGTGGCGACGGGTGGGCGTTGTTTACGCTACAAACAGCTGAGGGAGAGGTGAAAACGATTCGCCAACCCCGTTACCTAGTTTGCCAGTATAAAAGTGGAGATAAGGTCCAATACTCGGAGAATGAGACCGGCATCCTAGTCCATAAGAAAGAATAAGAGCGTCTAACAAAATGGGGATGAATCGTGTAATGCATTTCGAACGGTTCGCTAGCTAATAATTGTGCTATCCAACTGAAGAAATCCTTCATGCATACCGTCCCGACGCTTATAGCGCACAAGCAGCCGACAAAACTGATGCATCCAAGCGAGCGTACGCTCAACACCCAGCGCGTCATGCCCAGGTGGCTGCCGTGCCCGGAGAGGCGCTTGCCGATTTTTGAACTCATCAGTGGCTAGGGTACGGGGGCGATTCACATCAGACATTGATACAGTGGAATGCGCTCGACGGCACCGGCATTTGCTCATGTTCGTCAGCGTACCAGCGGTTTCGGGAATGGATTGATGCTGGTGTGTTTGCGGCCTTCTGGCGCATGGGATTGCTCAAGTATGGCGAATTGCAGGGCATTGACTGGAGTTGGCGAGCACTCGAGGGCGCGAGGACGAAAGCGCCGTTGGATGGGGAAAAATCGGCCCCAACCCGTGTGATCGCGAACGGTGGCGTCAAGCGCAGCATGCTCACTGAAGCCACAGGGGTTCCGCTGGCCGTCGAGGTTGCACCCGCAAACCGGCATGACATGAAGTGGGTTGCTGCCACCCTGCTGAACATGATGTGTGCTTGCCCGGTCGCTGACTGCAAGAGCAAATTGTGCCTTGATCTGGGCTATGACTATGATGAGGTGCGACGAATTGTTTATCTCGCTGGGTTCGAACCGGTCATACTCAGCAGGCGCGATGAACGGGAAAACAAGAAGCAACGTGGCGCGCTTGCACGGCGCTGGGTCATCGAGCGAACGCATAGCTGGCTCAATCGGTTTCGCCGGCTGCTCGTGCGATGGGAAAAGCGCGAAGACACCTATCTCGGCATGCTGCAGTTCGCCTGCGGACTCGTCGCCTGGCGTTCAGCCCTATCGAAATAGGTTTTTAGTGCGGCAAGTGCTTGCAAGCGCCGCGATGCACCGCTGGCTGAATCGGTTTTCACACCCGCTTAGCGATACAAATGGCTGGAATACACTTACCTCGCCCGAGCCCGGCCTTGGCCGTAGTTGCCAGACCGGCCCTGCTGATTCTCCGCTGCGAGCGCCGGCGGTGATTGCGCACCAGCGGCGCGTACGTCCAACCATCGGTGGTGTTGGCGCTTTCGACTGAACCGGCTTCTTTGCAAGCGGGGGCACCGTCCTCGTTGGCGCGTTTGCAGCCCGATGATTATGGGATATCAAACGATGGGAGCCGATGGTACATTGCGCTTGGCGTGCGATGGCAATCGAATGCCATCGCCACACTTCGACGATCGCGTCTGATTCTCCGAACAGCTCGAATTCACCTGCAGCACCTATCACAGCGGCAGAGGCAGTGGCAGTGGCTCTACCAGAGCGCGTTGCCGAACATCGGGTATTCCCTGATCACCGTGGACATGTTCGAGCGACGAGTCGAACGTCCCCGGATCCATTGACGTCGTGCGGCATGAATACATCGATTCAATGCGCCTTAAGCACTATCGCACCTCCTCCCTCTGTTTGCCTATCGAGTCGCTCAGTGAAAAATAGTCCGGTTTGCCTTCTTTTCCTGGCTGGCTGTCTTATCGTCGCCTCGATCTCATTAGGACATTTCATACGTTACGAGGTGGGTGTCGGAATGTCGCATCCGGCACCTGCCGACGTCCCTGAGAAACCTTTTCGTCCAGTATGCCGCGTTGCGATCGGGGGCAATAAAATGAGTTGCGAGTTCTCGGGTATCGCCGGGATGTAGACGTGTTCAAAAATTAGGTCATTCGCGAAGACCCGATGGCGAACCACAACACAATAATCTGATCAATCCAATATAAAGAGGCTTCCCATGCTGAAACGCTCTCCCTTTATCGTGCTTGGTTGCGCCGTTGCCGCACTCCTTTCTACAGGCTTGGCTATGGCACAGCAATCCTTTCATCTCTCCTCTAAATTCATGGAGGCGACATTTTCAGGGAGCAAGGCATGGGACGGGCAGCACAGCTTCGGCAAGGTCCTTTGCCTGACGTTTTCCCTGTCGGACGACGCAAAGGCTTTTGCCGACGCAATGTACAACAACAATGCGATCTACTACAGCCGTGCCGCCTACAACGACCTGACTGCACTGTACGTCGTCTCCTCGGCCATTCCTGCCGGGCGATCCGCTGAAAAAGAGATTGGCAATCGTGCGACACGAAACCAACGAGCGATCGATGCGTTCCTGCGCACGTTCAGCCAGGCCAAGGTAAGTGGGGAGCTGGGTCCTTCATTGACGCTTACTGTGTGTAACGCGAAGGAAGGGAGCAAGGAAGCGCCGTTCCCACTGGCCCGGTCCATTGACGCACGAACAGACGCACCGCTGACATCGCTCTCGGCGCACCGCTTATTCGTACATAGTCATGCGCGCATCAAGGTTGCCGAGCTTCGGTATTTCAAGACACCTTTGGTTCCGGACCAGGAAGTACAGGCGATTGCCAACCAGTCTGCGCTCGTCGAGGCCGCTGCGCGGTTGCTGCCGCCTCACATCTAGGAAGTAATCACCCCCACCAGCAATATCGACCTGCTTTCGGTAAATCTTCGGTAGAGTGACGTGATACATATATGGTCATTCACACAACTATGTCCCATGGACCTGATCTGATCCGTTCGGTTTCCATCGCCGCGCCCCCTATTAGGCCAATATCAAAGGGAGGAGTAAGATTGCGAACAATATTAGTCACAACGCGTTACAACTGAGTCACCCATTTGTGGTGCACTCATCGTTTCGGTACCGATACCAATTCCCGACCCTGTCACTGTTACATTGCGACAGTTTTCCTGCCCGGAACGAGCACTGCCACTGTATTCGAGCCCGTCAAGAGGCTGTTCTAATTCTCTCCGTTTGTCATACTCCTCCAATTTCAGGTATCCGAGCTGATAAAGATATTCTGATGCTGAACGATCTCCTGCACGTACAGCTTTTGTCAGCCAGTCTTCCGCGCGGTTCAGGTCCTGAATAACACCAAACCCTTTCATATAGAGAAATCCGAGTCGGCTTTGGCAACCTCCGTTACCTTTCTCTGCGCATCGCTGCCACCATTCGGCCGCATGCACATAATCCCTCTTTCCATCTCCTACCCAAGTGCCATCAGCGTAGAAACTTCCGATTAAGAGTTCACCAACGGCGTCACCCATCTCTACCAGTTTACGAATCAGATCTTTTCCTTCCTTGATATTTTTCGCAACGCCACCTTCTCCCATATAAATGATCGCCAATTTGGCCATCGATTTCTTATGTCCTTGTGCAACTGCCTTTTTGTACCATCCGGCCGCCTCCACATAGTCCTGTTTCACCCCTTCACCTTTGCTGTACATTCTCCCAAGACGAT
The DNA here is from genome assembly GCA_035254105.1 of Noviherbaspirillum sp. Taxonomy (GTDB): domain Bacteria; phylum Pseudomonadota; class Gammaproteobacteria; order Burkholderiales; family Burkholderiaceae_D; genus Noviherbaspirillum. The sequence continues at coordinate 10,813 of DATFAZ010000318.1, forward strand.
CTTGCGCGAGCACATTGCCTTTATTGGCACTACGGATGAACAAAGATATCGCTTGGTCTATATCACGACGCGGTCCACTTCCCGATGCATAGAAATCACCAAGGAAAAATAGACCGTCAACATCTCCTTGGTCAGCAGCAAGTTGGAGCCACTTTTCAGCTTGCGCCTCATCTTTTGGTACACCGATTCCAAATCTATGTGCAAGGCCAAGCAAACCTTGCGCTTCACTATCCCCATGGCCAGCAGCGAGTTGAAGCCACTTTGCAGCTTGTGCTAAATCTTTTGGCACTTCGTTGCCGACGAAATTGAGAAATGCGAATTTAGTTTGTGCATGTACATTCCCTTGTTCTGCTGCTTTCCGGTACCAAATCGCTGCCTGAATTGGATCTCGATTGACTCCATGACCAGCGACATACAAATCGCCCAGTCTTGCTTGCGCATCCGCGTGTCCCGATTCCGCCAGGGGCCGCCATTCATTCATCGCCGTCGCATAATCGCCTTTTGCCGATGCTTTTAACCCTTCGTCATATCCAGCGTATGAGGGGGAGGCGAAGAAAGCCAAGGTCAGAACACACGCCGATATTGTCCTGAGCTTGAACTGCGTTAAGCGGGTAAATGCCAAGCTATTCAACGAATTTTCCATGTCACACATTCAAAAAATTGTTATTGACCCAACTTCTCGGTAGCCAGAGCCAGGAGATCGCCAACTGACGTAATACGTGATGCGATCTGACTGGTTATTAACCGCTCATCTGGTCGTGAGGGATGAGGATTCGAGCGATCACACCGCCCTGTTCCCCGGTTATCAGGGACAACACCGCCTGCTCGCCATAGAGCATGGCCAACCGCTCGCGTACGTTGCGCAGGCCGATGCGGGTACCTTCGGTCGTTGTAGCGGCCTGCAGGCCTACCCCGTTGTCTTCCACCTCGATGACGAGGCGGGCTGGATCCGCACTGTCGATATAGGCGCGGGCCGACACGCAGACCGGCCCCATCTTGGGCTCGACCCCGTGCTTGATCGCGTTTTCCGCGAGGGTCTGCAGCAGCAGCGGCGCAAAGGGAACGTCACCCAGTGACGGCGGGATGTCCACGTTCACGATCAGGCGCTCGCCCATCCGGTAGCGCATGATGGCCAGGTAATCCCGCACCGCCCCCATTTCGGCGCCCAGCGTACTGCTGTTGTCCCGCGTGACTGACACCACTTTGCGCAGGTAGGCGATCAGGTGCCCAGTCAGCGCCGCAGCGTCGTCGGGACGTTTCCTGACCAGGTACTGGACATTCGACAGGGTGTTCCACAGGAAGTGCGGCTCGATCTGCGCGCGCAGGAGCATCATCTGCGCCTCGGCCAGCGCCCGGTCGCGCTCGGCAACCGCGGCCTCTGATTTCGCCGCGGCCAGTTCGGCCGCTCCCGCCTTTTTAAGCTGGCCGGCATAGTGCAACCAGGCGAGTACCACGAGGACCAGCGCCATGCCCAGGCAGGCGAATACCACGACGTCGGCGGCGCGCCCGCCCGACAAGACCGTCTGCGTCAGCGAGGATGGAAGCAGCGATGCGGCGGCGCAAGCAAGAGCGAACACGACAATTCCCAGCACTGCCAGCTCGGTGATCGCGCGCAGGGACGCAACGGCGGTTGTGCCCACGGCCGAGCCTGGCTTCGACGTTGCGGCAATGAGCGCAAACAGGAGCGACGCTATCGTCATTCCCGCCACCACCCCGGCGGGCGACAGTCCGGTACCGGCCGATTGTGCTGCAAGCCACTCGATGCCAGTCAGGAAGCCCAGCAACAGCAACGCACCAATGACTACTGCCAGGCGTGATGTTTTCCAGAGGGTGATCATTTACATGGCCCGGAACAAGTGGTGATTCGGTTGCGAGACTTTGAGCCGTTCCGGCCGTCCTTTCATTTCCACTTGCATCGATTCGCCGTCATGGTGAATAGCCTTGATGAAACGACGGTTCACCACGGTGCTGCGATGAATCTGCAGGTAACGCTCCCCATCGAGCTGCTGGGTTAGCTGCTTGAGCGACAGGCGGATCAGCCCCTCGCAATCCTGGGTGACGACCCTGGTCAACTTGGTATCGGACTCGAAATACACGACATCATCCACGTGCACCATGCGGATCTGCGTGCCGGCGTCTATCTGCAGCCATTCGAGTCTGGCGGCCCCATCGGCTGGCGCCGGCCGAGCCTCGGCCACTGAAGGCTGGTCCGGCGCGCCGAGCCGGGACAGTGCCGCAGCGAGCTGGCGCATATCCGCAAGCGTGTTGTCGGTCGTTGCCTTTTTCAGTTTGGCGGTTATCCGCGCCAACTCCACCGGATCCAAGGGCTTCACCACATAATCAACAGCGTTCGCTTTGAACGCGTCCCGCGCATGCGCGTCGTAGGCGGTCACAAACACCACATTGCAAGGGACGGTTATCGCATGCGCGACCTGGAGCCCGGTAAGGCCGGGCATCCGGATGTCCAGGAACGCGACCTGCGGCCGGCGGGTTTCGATCAGCGTGAGCGCTGAGGGCCCGTCCTCTGCCTCCCCGATAATTTCCAGTTCGGGCCAGAAGGTTTCCAGCTCCTCACGCAGCATCTCGCGCATGTGCGGTTCGTCGTCGGCAATAACAGCGGTGACCATAAGCGTCTGTGGCTAGTTGCAAAATAGCAATGATATGCGGAGTACTCCGCGCTGGCTACTAGGGCGTGGGCGAGAGCAGCACGTAGACGCCGGGAGCTGGGCTGCCGGTGGTCACCGACCAGTTTTCGCCGGCGTCGGCCACCGACGGCTGCACGCAGTTCCATTGCGTGGCCTTTGGCGCGAGCCGGCAGATCGACAGGGACTGAGGAGCGGCAAAGCTGGCTTTGTCGATGACGAAGTACACGATGCCGGACGCCGGAGTGAAGTTGCCCACCAATTCGAAGCCGTCAACCGGATACCCCTGCAGCTGCGCCACCGGAACCTTGGTGCTCCAGTAACTCGTCCAGACCAGCGACGATTGCGGCTGGGGCAGTGATGGGTAGCCCGGTCCCAGGTTGATTGTCGGCGGCGTGTAGATGCGGGCAGTTTCAGTGACGCAGCCCACCGAGCGGGGGCTCAGTACGGTCGGGATCGCCACTCCCATCTTCCATTCGGGTTTGCCATAGCCGCTTGAGACCACCGGTCTGCTCATGCCCTTGTAATTGGTGAACGGGACCGACATCGTGATCGGTGTGTTCCAGGCGTGGGCGCTGCCCGCCGGCGAAATGATGGAACTGCCGTAGTACACCGTGCCGTCCCCCTGGAACACCCGCATATTATTGCTGCTCCAGCCATCCTGGGTCGCTTCCGCGCCGCTTGGTGCCGTGATGCCGCAGT
>DATFAZ010000319.1:0-6725 GCA_035254105.1 Noviherbaspirillum sp.
TGCGCCTTATTGCAAATGAACGATGAGGAGTTTAACAAATGATTAACATTTTAGAATTGGCGGCTGCGGCTTTTGTACTGGCGAAGATATGTGAGGTTGTTGCTGCCGTGCGTGAAGAACGCATTGCCAAAGCAATGCCGACCTTGTCGGAGTACATCCCATCCCATCCGGCAAGTCAGACGGAGCGCGGCATCCGGTGTCACCATCACTGTAAGTCGGGATCCATCAACGTATTCCACGTTGGAAATATCGCCATACACCTCTGCAATCATTGCAACACCAGACTCTATCGGAGCAATTAGAAAGTTGCCTGAGTTTCGAAGACGGGGAGTTGCGCTGTCGCCGGCCTTGCTTGTGCGACCGGGTGAGGAAAACGCCTGACGGAAAGAGATATCTGTAGGCCTGGCGCAGCATTCCAAGAGGGGTGGGAGGTGACGGGAGGTTCTACACTTCGCTGGCGACAGCGGCGTTCGACAACCGGGTCTCCTCCCGGGGTTTCGGGGCGCGCGCTAACGACCCCATCCCTGCTCCGTTGTTGTCTGAACCTTTCGCCGGGCACTCCGGTGTACTGTCACCGCGAAGCGGATAACAATCAGTGAAGAAGTCTGGCCGGGATTCACGTTGTCGTGGCAATACGGCCAGGGTCAGTTCCTAGATCCGTATGGCGGCCCAATACCACAACCGTAGCTCGGGAATGCTGTATTAAGCATCAATAGCGTACCGAAGCTGCCTAACAGCCGTAGCATGGCCATCAGCAGCTACGTTTTATTTCTATGCTTACGACCAGCTCTGCAAACGTTTCCAATGTGGCCTGTAACTACGTCGTCAGCACTACGTTCTTGGTATCTATTTACATAGCAAGAGACAATACTATAAAGTTTCCCTCTTTAAAAAGGTGTTTTATAACTAATAGGGAACCAATATGTTTGGCAAAAAGCTGGTCATGGCGCTAGTAATCGCAAACACATTAGGTGGGTGCGCGACCAGGAGTAATGATGTTTCGCTCGAGCCAGAGGTCTCTTACACGGTCACATTAAGAGAGCCGTTTTACTTTAAAGGGTCCACGGGTATGAGTTGGGATCCGGCCGAATATGGCCGTATAACGTCGGTGACCGGGATAAAGAGGGGAGTCATCAACACGAACAATGGGGAGCTCTGGGCGAGGGGTGTAAAAAAAACCGGAATCTTTTCATATAAAACAGACTGGATGCCTATTAAGGCCATCGCTGAATTTGAGCACGTCAGAACCAGGGAAAGTACTGATGTTCCCGGTTACTTGGCAACTCGTATTCGGCCTCTTGACGATGACAGCAAGCATGCATATCCAGATATACATGACTCCATGGGGCTAATTGTTTGCGAACCGGGCGTCGTTCCGACATTCGACCCGGCGAAACCGTTTGCGAAGCCGCCGCAATGTATGAATGTCCAATCTCTAACTGGCACGCATTACTATGACCGGGACGATACGAGAATCAACGACCGGCAAATCGAATATAAAGCGCAAGACGATTGGACCGTTTTGCCGAAATTTAAGTCGGTATCAATCGTATCTGAAGCGTACTACGGGCAACGCCGTTCTGGCATTTTGGAAATACAAGCCCGCAGAGATGAAGTCCGCAAAGCCGAAGAAAAGGAAAAACAGAAACAAACTACAAAGATTAACGCGCAATATGCAAATAATCTGAAAAACGCAAAAAAGGGGACGCAGATTTCCTGTAATACAGGGCGGGAAGTTCTCGATCCTACCGCGCCTTTGTCAGGGATGGTTTTTGAATGTTCGCTTGTCGGCATGGTTTCGTTCGGCACGCTAAACGCCAATGGCTGGAAAACCACACACATAGAGCGCATTCCTGTAACAGCATTTGGCGGTTTCCGTGGCGTCTCCGTATCGATTATTGCCGAGAAAATTAAGTAATTAATATCCCACAACGTCATCTCGGCGCGCGTTAACATTAGCAAAGCCGCTCTAAGAGCGGCTCATAAATGCGTTCAGGTACAAGACTATTTGCAACGGCGTCGCAACGAAACTGGCCAAACTGCTGTCAGCCTTAAAGAGTACGCCCGTCAAGAGCGCCCTGCAGCAGCATAATTCAGTTACACCTCTCCTCCTCGAAATCGTCAGGATAATCATGCGTTTGCTTTCCATCTTGGCGCTCCTTGTCGCTTGTTGTCATGCAGTGGCAGAGGACCGGCCGACAATTCCAAATCAGTGCCCTGACTTATCAGGTAGCTACGCGTTTTGGGGGACATGGAAACAGCTCCACGTTGATCTGGGTAATACCGAATCCGATAATGCATTTGAGCGCGAGAACCGTGACCCGCGACTCGATTGGCACCTATTGTCCATCGGAGCCAACCAGGTGGTCAATCCGCAGCGGTTCGTCCTCCAACACGATCCCTCTACTGGCCTACTGACTGCAGATATTCTCGATAGCCCTGTCGATCCAAGGATAATGATACCCAGCACCAAACTCCCAACGACCATGCAGCTTCATTGCGGGGAAAACGGATGGGTACGGGAACTCAACATTGACAACCGCTCTGGAGTAATGAAGTCCACTACCACCGTTCACATCGATATCCGGAAAGAGGCTTCAGGAGAGCTGATCGCCACCGGGAGAAACGAGACACTGGGCGCATGGCTTCCTAAGGGGAAGACCCTGCTGCAATGGACGGCACGCTTCCGGGATCTGGACCGTCCACTCAATGCGCCTAATGCCGCTCGGTAAATACGTGGCGTGAGCGGCATGCCTGGTCTCATCTTCTGTTTCGTTGCCCGGCATCGGTAACGCAGGCTGTCCACTGACATGAAAACGAGATCAGGAGGGGCGCACATCGGGTGACGATCCCGACGGTCTTGCGATCAGGTTGGTACGCCAAAAGGACGCATCACTTCTAAGTAGTGGCACAAGGAAATTACGTTGTACAGTGAATGCAACAGAAGAGACCTTTCATGATATAGCGCCTACACCTTGGCGTTCTTAGTTGCGCCGCTGGGGATCTACTTTAGCTTACCTTCGCATTCGCACAACAATCCTTTCAGCTGTCGTCTCAGTTCCTTGACGTGACGTTTTCCGGTAACAAGGTGTGGGACGGTCATCACAATAACAATGCGATTTACTACAGCCGTGCCGCGTATAACGACCTGACCGCGCTGTATGTCGTCGCGTCTATGGTTCCAGCCGGGCGCTCCGCCGAAGAGGAGCTCGGCAATCTAGCGTCGCAGAACCAACGCGCGGTGGATGCCTATCCGCGTAATTTTAGCCAAGGCAAGGCGACCGGCGAACTCGGTCCGTCGTTGACGCTCACGGTACGCAACGCGAAGGAAGGGAGCAAGTCTGCTCCGTTCCCGCTGGCCCGGTCCATCGATAACCGTCCAAACGCGCCGCTGACATCGCTGGCGGTGCATCGGCTGTTTGTGCATGGCCGTGACCGCATTGAGCTAGCAGGACTGCGCTACTTCAGGAGCCCCGTGGACGTCGAACAGGAAGCACAGGCGACGGCCGATCTATCGGCGTTCGTTGAGCAGGCCGCACAGTCGCTACAGGCATGCACGGCAAAACTGCTGGCGCGCATGTAAGACAAAACAAGCGTCCGTGCAATTGGCTGCGTTTAAAAAGACCAGTAAATCAATTCAGACTCATGCCTTGGCGTGAGGGTCGCCCTGCCCCATACTGCGCCAAAGTTCTTGTCCGCATTGCGCACAAACATGGGCACGGTACTCGTCTAACGGTCCTAAACGAAGGGCCATTCCGTAAGCCCTTTTTTCGACGGAAGAATAGGCAGATCCTTTCTTAATCATTGAAATCTTATGGCATCCGCAATTGCAGCAAGTCGCCATGTGGCCTCGGAGTGCTTGCGGATGTTGCTGTTTATAGAGTGTCAAAGATGGGCCTTTGGCAAGCCACGTATCCCAGTTTCTTTTCCATTCCTTTCGGCGATTCGCCTCGAGATGATTACCTAATGAATACACGAGGTAAACAACAATGGCGCTTGCCAATAAAATCAACGGTAGTTCCATATCGCTCCCAAAAAAGTTTTATTAATTTAACTTCTCGTTCCCTACGAACGAAAATCGTCAAGGGGAGTGTCATCATCTAATGCGATTCGGCTGATTGTTAACCGCTCACCTGGTTGTACGGGATGACGATCCGGGCATTCACGCCGCCCTGCTCTCCGCTGGCAAGGGACAGCGCCGCCTGTTCGCCATAGAGCATTGCCAGCCGCTCGCGCACGTTGCTCAGCCCAATCCCGGTGCCTTTGGTCGTCGTGGTGGCCTGCAGGCCTACCCCGTTGTCCTCCACCTCGATCACGAGGCGGCCCGGATCGGCATCGTCGACATACGCTCGGGCCGACACGCAGACCGGCCCCATCTTGGGTTCGACCCCGTGCTTGATCGCGTTTTCCACGAGGGTCTGCAGCAGCAGCGGCGCAAAGGGAACGTCGCCCAGGGACTGCGGGATGTCCACATTGACGGTCAGGCGCTCCCCCATCCGGTAACGCATGATGGCCAGGTACTCCCCCACCGCCTCCATTTCGGCACGCAGCGTACTGCTGTTGTCCCGCGTGCCGGACACCACTTTGCGCAGATAGGAGACCAGGTGCCCGGTCAGCGCCACAGCATCGTTGGGGCGTTTCCTGGCCAGCTGCTGGACATTCGACAGGGTGTTCCACAGGAAGTGCGGCTCGATCTGCGCGCGCAGCAGCATCATCTGCGCCTCGGCCAGCGCCCGGTCTCGCTCGGCAACCGCGGCCTCTGATTTCGCTGCGGCCAGTTCGGCAGCCCCCGCTTTTTTAAGCTGGTCGGCGAAGTGCAACCAAGCGAGTACCGCGAGGACCAGCGCGATGCCCAGGCAGGCGAACACCACCACATCGGCGGCGCGCCCGCCCGACAAGAACGTCTGCGTCAACGACGAGGGAAGCAGTGACGCGGCGGCGCAAGCGAACGCGAACACGACCATTCCCAGCACGGCTAGCTCGGTGATCGCGCGCAGGGACGCCACGGCAGTTGTCCGCACTGCCGAGCCCGGCTTCGACGTTGCGGCAATGAGCGCAAACAGGAGCGACGCTATCGACATTCCCGCCACCACACCGGCGGGCGACAGCCCGGTACCGGCCGATTGCTCCGTCAGCCACTCGACGCCGGACAGGAAGCCCAGCACCAGCAACGCACCAATGCCTACCGCCACGCGCGATGTTTTCCAGAAGGTGATCATTTACATGGCCCGGAACAGGTGGTGATTCGGTTGCGAGACCTTGAGCCGGTCCGGCCGTCCTTTCACCTCCACCACCATCGACTCGCCGTCACGGTGAATAGCCTGAATGAAACGACGGTTCACCACGGTGCTGCGATGAATCTGCAGGTAACGCTCCCCGTCGAGCTGCTGGGTTAGCTGCTTGAGCGACAGTCGGATGAGCCCCTCGCAATTCTGGGCGACGACCCTGGTCAACTTGGTATCGGACTCGAAATACACGACATCATCCACGTGCACCATGCGGATTTGTCTGCCGACGTCAACCTGCAGCCACTCGAGTCTGGCCGCGCCATGCGCTGGCTCCGGCTGGTTCCCGGCCGCCGGAGCCTGGACCGGCACGCCGAGCCGGGACAGTAACGCGGCCAGCTGGCCCATGTCCGCCAGCGCATTGTCAGCCGTTGCCTTTTTCAGCTTGGCGGTTACGCGCGCCAACTCCACCGGATCCAAGGGCTTCACCAGATAATCAACGGCGTTCGCTTTGAACGCGTCCCGTGCATGCGCGTCGTAGGCGGTCACAAACACCACATTGCAAGGCACGGTCATCGCATGCGCGACTTGGAGTCCGGTCAGGCCCGGCATGCGTATGTCCAGAAACGCGATCTGTGGCCGGCGGGTTTCGATCAGCGTGAGCGCCGAGGGCCCGTCCTCTGCCTCCCCGATAATCTCCAGTTCAGGCCAGAAGGTTGCTAGCTCATCACGCAGCATTTCGCGCATGTGCGGTTCGTCGTCGGCAATAACAGCGGTGACCATAAGCATCCCTAGTTAGTTGCAAAAGGGCAATGATATGCGGAGTGCACCATGCTGGCTACTAGGGCGTGGGCGAGAGCAGCACATAGATGCCGGGCGCAGGGCTGCCGGTAGTCACCGACCAGTTTTCACCGGCATCGGCCACTGACGGCTGCACGCAGTTCCATTGCGTGGCTTTTGGCGCGAGCCGGCAGATCGACAGGGACTGTGGCGAGGGGAAACTGGCCTTGTCGATGACGAAGTACACGACGCCCGATGCCGGAGTGAAGTTGCTCACCAATTCGAAGCCGTCAACCGGATACCCCTGCAGCTGCGCCACCGGAACCTTGGTGCTCCAGTAACTCGTCCAGACCAGTGACGATTGCGGCTGGGGCAGTGATGGGTAGCCCGGTCCCAGGTTGATTGTCGGCGGCGTGTAGATGCGGGCAGTTTCAGTGACGCAGCCCACCGAGCGGGGGCTCAGCACGGTCGGGATCGCCACTCCCATCTTCCATTCGGGTTTGCCATAGCCGCTTGAGACCACCGGTCTGCTCATGCCCTTGTAATTGGTGAACGGGACCGACATCGTGATCGGTGTGCTCCAGGCGTGGGCGCTGCCCGCCGGCGAAATGATGGAACTGCCGTAGTACACCGTGCCGTCCCCCTGGAACACCCGCATATTATTGCTGCTCCAGCCATCCTGGGTCGCTTCCGCGCCGCTTGGTGCCGTGATGCCGCAGT
>DATFAZ010000320.1:0-12200 GCA_035254105.1 Noviherbaspirillum sp.
TTTTGCAGGTTTCATAGAGAATGTACGTAAAAAATGGGTTGCATGAAAATCATTTTCCGCCTCATGGCCAACAACGCCGCAAGCTCACTTTTGATCGAAACGGACTAAATAAATTAACCGCGCATTATACCCTGCTTTCCCCCTGCGCAAACCGGCGCGATGCGGCAAATTGCAGCAAATTGGAGGCCAGATCGCCGTTTGCCAGTACTTGCTGCTGCCAATCGGCAGCCCGGCGCATGATTTCCGGCATGTCTGCCTGAAATGATCGCCATAGCGACCGCCAGTCGGCTTCTTCGTGCATGCCTTCGGGCCTGGCACCGTTCCAGAACAGGGAGAGTGCGGACAAACTTTCAATGCTGCCTGCGGTGTCGCCTCTACTGTCCTGTGCATAGCGGCGCAAAAACGCACGCAATTTCACGTGATGCAGATTTTCATCTTGAGGATAGATATGCCAGATGAATGGCTTGCCTGCCCATTGCGCGCGAACGAAGGAATCCTCTCCACGCACGAAATTAAGATCACATGCCCATAACAGTTTGTCGTAATCGGCTTGCGGCAGAAACGGCAATACGCGTACGGTGAGCGCGCCGCAAGTTTGCACCGCCCCTGGTTTTGCCTCCCCTCCAAGAAATCCCTGAACTGCTTCGACAGCAACGCCTTCGGGCACGAGGCAAGTGACTGCCGCATCGCCGCCTTGCCATGTATCGAACAGCGCCGAAACGGGGGCATGCGGATAACAGAACAAGGACACCTTCAAGGATTCGATTTCCGCTGGCCTCAAGCCAAGTTGTGTGAGAAAAGCCGTCATGGCCGCGCGGTCGGATTGAAATTGCTGACGCTGTTCTTCCAATGAGGATTCGTGCAGCAAGCCACCCGTTTTGCTGGTGAAGCCAGGGAAGAAAAAATACTTCGTCAACGGCAAGCGCGGATGCGGCGAGGGCAAGGTATGGCACCCTTCCACCCATTCCTCGGCACTCAAACCTTCCAGGTTGAACCACATCGGCCGCGGGCCGCATTCTGCCATTGCAGCAATGTAGCCCGGCGGGATATCACAAGCGAAAAACTCGATGACAATATCTGCGACATCGCCGGCCGAGAATGCGCCATCCTGATTGCACCAGTAGCGTACCGTTACGCCGGCAAGCTGCTGCACTTCGACATTGAGCACGACCTCCGGGCAGATCCGCTGGAAGCTCCGCAAATCGTCTACCCACAAAGTGACGGCGATGCCATGCTCCAATTGCAACTGCCGGGCCAGACGCCAGCAAATGCCGATGTCGCCATAGTTATCCACGACTTTGCAGAAAATGGCCAGGGATGTGGCTGGATTTTTATCGAGGGACATTTTTGATGACTTGATTCAGATGGGCAGCAATCGTACGCTCCGTACCTTCTGCAAGGAGAGCATGGTACCGAACCCGGCGCACTACAGGAATAAGTCTTTGGGAAAAGAAAAACGCCACGCAAATGCGTGGCGTTTTTTATGTGGCGTCCCCACGGGGATTCGAACCCCGGTACTCACCGTGAAAGGGTGATGTCCTAGGCCTCTAGACGATGGGGACAGAAACCTGTCGAACTGCAGCCTATTCTTCGCATTCTGCTGGTGGAGGTAAGCGGGATCGAACCGCTGACCTCTTGCATGCCATGCAAGCGCTCTCCCAGCTGAGCTATACCCCCTTGCGAAGAAACAGGAGTATAGCAAAGATTTTTCTCGGGTGTAAATCCCTTTCGAAAAATTATCCGACAAATTTGTTGAGACGCGCCACGACGGTATCGCGACCAAACAGCTCGAGCACTGCATCGATCGATGGCGTCTGCAGCTGGCCGGTGACAATCAGGCGCAAGGGCATTGCCAGTTGCGGCATCTTCAGCTTATGTACAGCCAGTACTTCTTTCATCGCAGCCGACAATGCTGCCTTGTTCCACTCAACAGTTTCATATAGCACTGCCAGCCGCGCCAGCGCCGGCCGCACCGCATCGGTCACATGTTGCGAGAGCAATGCCAGTTCCGGCGCCGGCTGACGATAGAACAGCATGCAGGCATCCGCCAGTTCATTGATCGTATTTACGCGCTCTTTCATCAACGCAATCACTGCCTGCAGATCAGGTGCGCCCTTGAATTCCGCGCCGTCCTTTTCCATCAGCGGCCGCACCATTGCTTCAAGACGCGCATTATCGGACTGCTTGATGTAATGATTGTTGAGCCAGGCGAGCTTCTCCGGGTTGAACTGCGCCGGCGACTTCGACAGATGGTCGAGATCGAACCAACTGCAGAACTGTTCCATCGAAAAGATTTCATCGTCGCCATGCCCCCAGCCGAGGCGTGCGAGATAGTTCAGCATCGCTTCCGGAAGATAGCCTTGCTCGGGGTATTCCATCACGCTGACTGCGCCGTGACGCTTCGACAGTTTCTCGCCATCGGCACCGAGGATCATCGGCACATGGCCATACTCGGGCAGAGGTGCGCCAAGCGCGCGCAAGATGTTGATTTGCCGCGGCGTGTTGTTCACATGGTCGTCGCCTCGAATCACATGCGTGATGCGCATGTCCCAGTCGTCGATCGCAACGCAGAAGTTATATGTCGGCGTGCCATCCGGACGTGCAATCACGAGGTCATCCAGTTCGCGATTGGAAATCGTGATCGGGCCTTTGACCACGTCGTTCCAGGTCACTTCGCCGTCGAGCGGATTCTTGAAGCGCACCACCGGTTTGCGCCCTTCCGGAACCGCAGGTAGGGTCTTGCCGGATTCGGGGCGCCAGGTACCATCGTAGCGCGGCTTCTCCCCCACGGCGCGCTGGCGCTCGCGCATCGCTTCCACTTCCTCAGGCGTGCAGTAGCAATGATAGGCGGTTCCGTCCTGCAGCATTTGCGCTACCACTTCACGGTAGCGATCCATTCGCTTCATCTGATAAAACGGACCTTCGTCATGCTGCAGGCCCAGCCAGTTCATGCCGTCGATGATCGCCTGCACGGCTTCCGGCGTGGATCGCTCCAGGTCGGTGTCTTCGATGCGCAGGATGAAGGTCCCGCCGAAATGACGGGCATAGGCCCACGAAAATAGCGCGGTGCGCGCGCCGCCCAAATGGAGATAACCGGTGGGGCTGGGAGCAAAACGGGTGCGGACTGTCATGGCAAATAAAAACGGCCTTGGGTCGCCAAAGCCGTATGGATAAGAGATCAGCTATTTTACCTTGTCAGCACCCGGTATGAAAATGCACGCTAGCCCAGGTCAGTCGTTCTTGATGACAATGTTGGGGAATTTGCTGGTCATGTCCTTGGCTTTTTCCGCAACCCTGACTGCTATCTTGCGTGCAATCTCCTTATAGATTTTTGCGACCGGGCCATCCGGATCGGCAACCACGGTTGGCCTGCCGGAATCGGCCTGCTCGCGGATGGACATCGTTAGCGGCAGTGCGCCGAGGAAATCCACGCCATATTCCGCGCACATCTTTTCGCCGCCGCCCTGCCCGAAAATCGGTTCCGCATGACCGCAATTCGAGCAGACATGAACGCTCATGTTTTCCACGATGCCCAGGATCGGAATATCCACTTTCTCGAACATTTTCAATCCCTTGCGTGCATCCAGCAGCGCAATGTCCTGCGGCGTGGTAACGATCACCGCACCTGTCACCGGCACTTTCTGGGATAGGGTCAACTGGATGTCGCCGGTACCCGGAGGCATGTCGACAATCAGATAATCGAGGTCGCGCCAATTGGTCTGCTCGAGCAATTGTTGCAGGGCCTGCGTAACCATCGGGCCGCGCCAGACCATCGGTTGGTCGGGATCGATCATGAAGCCGATGGACGAGACTTGCAAACCGTGGTTTTCCAGCGGCTCCATCGTCTTGCCGTCGAGCGACTCCGGCTGGCCGGAAATGCCCATCATCATCGGCTGCGACGGGCCATAAATATCGGCATCCAGAATACCGACTTGCGCACCTTCCGCAGCCAGCGCCAGCGCAAGATTAACGGCGGTGGTCGACTTGCCGACACCGCCCTTGCCGGAAGCAACGGCAATGATGTTTTTTACATTCGACATCAGCTTGATGCCGCGCTGCACGGAATGCGCAATGATTTTCGAATAGACATTCACGCGCACGTTGCCGATACCTGCCACATTGCGCAAGCTGTCGACTGTTGCCTGACGAATAGCTTCGATCTGACTCTTCGCCGGATATCCAAGCTCGACATCGAGCGCCACATCGGCACCATTAATCTGGATATTCTTTGCGGATTTGCCAGAAACCAGATCCTTGCCGGTATTCGGGTCAATGACTTGCGATAGCGCTGCCTTGACGGCTTCAATGGTAGTAGTCATTACATCTCCAGAACTTTATTGCAACAGTCTAAACCAATATTCCGGTTAGAGGTTTGACAGCAGATCGCTGCGGATAGCGCTCCTGCACTGCTAAAATGGCGGTTTTCTCTCAAAAACAAGCATTGCCAAATGAGCACCACACCGCACCGCAAGCTCTTCGTCACCACCGCCCTGCCGTATGCCAACGGCGCTTTTCACATCGGTCACATTATGGAATATATCCAGGCCGACATCTGGGTACGGTTTCAGCGAATGCAGGGCAACGAGGTGCATTTCGTCGGTGCCGACGATGCGCATGGCGCCCCGATCATGATCGCGGCGGAAAAAGCTGGCGTGACGCCGCAGGAATTCGTCGCAAAGATTGCGGCGGGCCGCAAGCAATACCTGGATGGCTTCCATATCAGCTTCGATAACTGGCACTCCACCGACGCGCCGGAAAACCATGAATTGTCGCAGGAAATTTATCGCCGTCTGCGCGATGAGGCAAAGCTGATCACCACGAAGACCATCGAACAGTTTTACGACCCCGTCAAGAATATGTTCCTGCCGGACCGCTACATCAAGGGCGAATGCCCGAAATGCGGTGCCAAGGACCAGTACGGCGATTCCTGCGAAGTCTGCAGCGCAGTGTATGCACCGACCGACCTGAAAAATCCGTATTCGACGCTGTCGGGCGCCACGCCGGTGCTGAAGTCGTCAGAACACTACTTCTTCCAGCTGTCGAATCCGAAATGCGTGGAATTTCTGCGCGAGTGGACGCAGACGCCGAACCGTCTGCAACCGGAAGTCGTCAACAAGGCAAAAGAGTGGCTGGAAGGCGAAGAAGGTCTCGGCGACTGGGACATCAGCCGCGATGCACCCTATTTCGGCATCGAAATCCCGGATGCGCCGGGCAAGTATTTCTATGTCTGGCTGGATGCGCCGATCGGTTACCTGGCGTCGTTGAAGAACTATTTCAGCAAAACCGGACGCGATTACAAGGCTTTTATGGAGGATAGCTCCACCGAGCAGTATCACTTCATCGGCAAGGACATCATCTACTTCCACACCCTGTTCTGGCCGGCGATGCTGAAGTTCGCCGACTTCAAGGTGCCGAACAATGTATTCGTGCACGGCTTCATCACCGTCAGCGGCGAGAAAATGTCCAAGTCGCGCGGCACCGGCATTTCGCCGCTGCGCTATCTGGATATCGGCATGAATCCGGAATGGCTGCGCTATTACATTGCCGCCAAGCTGAATGCGAAGGTCGAAGACGTTGATTTCAATCCGGACGATTTTGTCTCGCGCGTCAATTCCGACCTGATCGGCAAGTACGTTAACATCGCCAGCCGCGCAGCCGGCTTCATTACGAAGCGCTTTGGCGGCAAACTCAGCGATCCCGTCACCGGCGAAGGGGCAATGACCTGGCGTCTGCGTTTCGGCGAAAACGAGGACGCGATCAAAGAAGCCTTCGAGGCACGGGAATACGGCAAGGCGATCCGTCAGATCATGGCCATGGCCGATGAAATCAATCAGTACGTGGACACCAAGAAGCCATGGGAACTGGCAAAGGACCCGGCCAACAATCAGGAATTGCAGGACGTGTGCAGCAACCTGCTGCGCGCATTCTATTGCCTGACGATTTATCTGGCGCCGATCCTGCCGGCACTGGCAAGAAAGGTGTCAACGCTGTTTGGCATCGAGCGCCATTTGACGTGGGCGGATTTGCAGAGCAGCCCGTCTTCCATTGGCACGTTTGAGCATCTGATGACGCGGGTGGACCCGAAGATGCTCGATGCTTTGTTCGAGCCACCTGCCGACACGGTCACGGCAGAGGTATCGCAGCCCTCTCCATCGCAGGAAGAAGAAGCGATCGAGCCGATCGCTCCGGAAATCAAGATAGATGACTTCACGAAGATCGATCTGCGCATCGCGAAAATCGTGAACTGCGAACACGTCGAAGGCTCCGACAAGCTGTTGCGTCTGACACTCGACGTCGGCGAAGGCCGCACACGCAATGTTTTCTCCGGGATCAAATCCTCGTACAAGCCGGAAGACCTGGTCGGCAAGCTGACTGTAATGGTTGCCAACCTGGCACCGCGCAAGATGAAATTCGGGGTATCGGAGGGCATGGTGTTGGCCGCCTCCGCAGCCGATGAAAAAACCAATCCCGGCATTTATGTACTGAATCCGTGGCCCGGCGCCGAACCGGGCATGCGGGTGCGTTAATCATGTCTGCCGACGAGGTTCTTTGGATCAAAAAACCATGAGTATCGTCGTTCGTGAAGCCACCCTCGATGACGCACAGCTGATCGCGGATCTGACACGTGCAGCATGGGCAGGCAAGGTCGCAGCAACCTCCAGCGGCCACAGCGAGACAGTTGCCCGTGTGCTGAAGGATTTGCAGGCAGGCGGCGGCTTTATCCTGCTCAGAGACGAGCGTCCGATCGGCTCAGCACGCTGGGCGCCGCTAGAGAGCGAACCGGCGATCTGGGAAATCATGCGCATGGGCGTACTGCCAGCGGATCGCGGAGAACATCTGTCGCAACACTTGCTCGAAGCCGTGATACATCGGGCGCTGGCTGCGGATGTCCGGGAGCTGCGTCTTGCGGTGCGTGCAGACCAGGTGCGGCTGCTCGACCTGTATGCAGCATTCGGCTTCGAGCTGGCGCCCGAACTGGAATATACGCATGCCAACCTGGTCGAGCCTGCACCGACCGTGATGCGCCGGCAACTCGGCTACTGATATCTCTCATGCCTGAGGCCGGTCCGGTTTCAAATCGACTTTTAAATACTTGGCATGCCCACCATGTCAGGCGCACAATATCTTCCAGAGCCTATAAATGCCTGTACTGCCCCGGCCATGTGGCCAGGCGTACGATGCATGATAAAAACAGCGAGGAGAAGAATTCGAATGAGTCTATCCAGGATAAACTTCCGCCCGCGTCTGATCGACTCGCTCCAAGGATATAACCGCACCCGCTTCATGCAGGATGTAAGCGCCGGCCTGACGGTCGGCGTGGTCGCGCTG
Organism: Noviherbaspirillum sp.; assembly: GCA_035254105.1. Lineage (GTDB taxonomy): Bacteria > Pseudomonadota > Gammaproteobacteria > Burkholderiales > Burkholderiaceae_D > Noviherbaspirillum. The sequence goes on from DATFAZ010000320.1 coordinate 7,330, forward strand.
CCGCTGGCGATGGCGTTTGCCATCGCATCGGGAACCAAGCCCGAAGCCGGCATCGTCACCGCCATCATCGGGGGCTTCCTGATTTCCGCACTCGGCGGCACCCGCGTGCAGATCGGCGGGCCGGCAGGCGCATTCATCGTTGTCATCTACGGCATCATCGAAAAATACGGCCTGGCCAATCTACTGATCTGCACCATTTTCGCCGGCATGCTGCTGTTTGCGATGGGCGTGTTCCGCCTCGGTTCGCTGATCCGGTACATACCGGTGCCTATCGTAATCGGCTTTACCAACGGTATTGCGGTGTTGATCGCGCTGTCGCAATTGAAAGATTTTTTCGGCCTGGATATCAACCGGATGCCTGGCGATTTTTTCGCGCAGGTCGAATTGCTGGCCACGCACGTGCATACCGTGAATTTCTTCACTCTCGCAATCGCTGCCGCATCGCTTGCGATCATGTTCGGCTGGCCTGCTGTATTCCGACCCAACCCCACGAGAAAGACTCCGCGTTTTCCCCGCCTGACGCAACTGCTGAAACCAGTGCCCAGCCCCATCGTCGTGCTGGTATTGAGCACGCTGGCGGTCAGCCTGTTCCAGCTTCCCGTGGAAACCATCGGCTCCAAGTTCGGCGGCGTGCCGCAAGGCTTGCCGAGTTTCCGTCTGCCGAACTTCACCTGGGACCTGGTGAAACAACTGCTTGCGCCGACCGTCACGATCGCCCTTCTAGGTGCAATCGAATCGCTGTTATGTGCACGCGTTGCCGATAACATTACCGGCGACCGTCACGATCCGAACCAGGAATTGATGGCGCAAGGTGCGGCCAATTTTATCGTCCCTTTCTTCGGCGGCATTCCCGCCACCGGCACGATTGCCCGTACCGTCACCAACATCCGCACTGGCGCGACCTCGCCGATAGCCGGCATTGTGCATTCGCTGGCGCTGTTGGGCATCGTGCTGGTCGCGGCGCCGCTGGCAAAGAATGTGCCGCTGGCCGCGCTGGCAGCAATCCTGCTGCATGTGGCATTCAATATGGGGGAGTGGCATGAATTCGTGCGACTGGTGCATTTTTCGCTGAATTACCGCATCCTGCTAATTGCCACTTTTCTCCTTACTGTCATCATCGACCTGACTGCCGCAGTCGAAGTCGGACTGGTGCTGGCTTGCATATTCTTTATCTACCGGGTCTCCAGCCTCACCCGCATTGAAGTCCTCCTGCCGGAGGCTCTGCCGGTGGCCCCGGCGCCCGGCGTAGCCGTCTATTCGATTTTCGGTTCACTGTTTTTCGGCACTGTCGGGAAACTGGAAAGCCTGATCGATCCGAAAACCCTTCCGAAAAAAGCCATGGTGCTTGAACTGCACCAACTGATCAATCTCGACACGACCGGCCTCGACGCCCTCGAAACCGTCCACAGGGCACTGCTCAAACATGGCTGCCAGTTGATCGTCTGCGGCGCCAACCACCAGCCACTCAGCCTGATGAAGCGTACCGGCTTTCTCGAACGATTAGGTGCCGAGAACTGCCGGGACGACTTGCGGCAAGCAATAGAACACGCCAATACAATCGCAGCGTAATAGCGCCACACGAGCGTTACCAGATTGACAATCTGAATTTCAGCCCGATACCTGGCGCTTCGTTTGACTGAATAGCCACGAAGACGGGGTAAAATAGCGCCTGCTTTCAACCCGATAGACGGCCCATATCATGAAATTCAGCAAGCAAGATTCGCGCTACCAATCCGATTTCACCAAGTTCCTCAATGAAATGAAACAAAAGGATCCCGGCATCGAACAACGGCAGCGCGAAGGCCGCGCCCTGCTCTGGGACAAGGCGCCCATCGACCTCGATGCCACCAAGCGCGCAAAAGAATCCCGCGTGAAGCAACAAGCATACGTATATCAGTCCAAGTAGGAATGATTACACCGCAGGACGCGCTGCTTGCGCATTTGCCGCCGGATGCTCCCGAGCTTGCGCTTGCAGGGCAGCAGGATTCGACACCGAACGTGATCGATGGCATGGCGTACGCAAAGCTATATGGCGAGCCGCTGTTCAAGCTGCCGAGCGACCTGTACATTCCGCCGGATGCGCTGGAAATCTTCCTTGAAGCATTCCAAGGTCCGCTCGACCTGCTGCTGTACCTGATCCGCAAGCAGAACTTCAATATTCTCGACATCCCGATGGCGCAGGTGACGCGCCAGTACCTGGAATACGTCGACCAGATCCGCGTGCATAACCTGGAACTGGCTGCGGAATACCTGCTGATGGCGGCGATGCTCATCGAGATCAAGTCGCGCATGCTGCTGCCGGTGAAGAAGGCTGATACCGGCGAAGAAGCGGCAGATCCGCGCGCCGAACTGGTACGCCGCCTGCTGGAATACGAACAGATGAAGCTCGCTGCGCAGCAGCTCGACACTCTGCCGCAGCTTGGCCGCGATTATGTGCGCACGCAGATCTTCATCGAGCAAAGCATGGTGACGCGCTGGCCTGAAGTCGAGATCAGCGAATTGCAGGCTGTCTGGAACGACATTCTCAAGCGTGCCAAACTGACAGCTCATCACACCATCAGCCGAGAAGAACTGTCGGTACGCGAACATATGACCGGCATCCTGCGGCGCCTGCAATCAGCAAAGTTCGTCGAGTTCGCCGACCTGTTTGATCCGTCGCGCGGCGTGCCGGTCGTGGTGGTCAACTTCATCGCGCTGCTCGAACTGGCGAAGGAAACGCTGATCGAGATCACGCAGGCGGAAGCGTTTGCCCCGATCTATGTACGCCTGGCCTATTCGCCGACATCACCCACCTAAACCACCTGACCATCTTCGCCGCATTGCGGCGATTTACCGTAGCAAGGCTGTTTCATGAAAATCATTTCTTCCATCGACGAACTGCGCGACCAGTTGCGCGGCCAACTGCGCACAGCGTTCGTGCCCACCATGGGCAATCTGCACGAAGGGCATCTTTCACTGATGCGCCTGGCGCGCAAGCATGGCGACCCGGTAGTCGCCTCGATCTTCGTCAATCGCCTGCAGTTCGGCCCGAATGAAGACTTCGACAAGTACCCGCGCACCTTCCAGGCTGATATCGAAAAGCTGGAGAAGGAAGGCGTCTATGTGCTGTTCGCGCCGACCGAAAAGGATATGTATCCGGAGCCGCAGGAATACCGTGTGCGTCCGCCGGACGACCTGGGCAATATCCTTGAAGGCGAGTTCCGTCCGGGATTCTTCACCGGCGTGACCACCATCGTGCTGAAGCTGTTCTCCTGCGTGCAGCCACGCGTGGCTGTATTCGGCAAGAAGGATTACCAGCAGTTGATGATCGTGCGGAACATGGCGAAGCAATTCGCCTTGCCGACCGAAATCATCGCCGCCGAAACCTGGCGCGCCGAAGATGGCCTGGCGCTGTCCTCGCGTAACGGCTATCTGTCTGCTGAAGAACGCGCGGAAGCGCCGCAGTTGTACAAGCTGCTCAACGAAGTGGCCGAAGAAGTCCGTTCCGGCCATCTCGACATGTTCGAACTCGAGCGCAAAGCGATGGCGAAACTGGCTGAGCGTGGATGGAAGCCGGATTACATTTCGGTGCGCAAGCGCGCCGACCTGCAACCGCCGTCAGCCGGCGATCTGGCGCAAGGCGCGCCTCTGGTCGTGCTGGCTGCCGCCAAGCTGGGCGTCACCCGCCTGATCGACAATCTGGAAATCTGATGGATTGCTGCCGGCCCTGACCGGCGGCAATCCCAAACTTTGATGATGCGACGTCGCCTCGTTCGATTGCTGGCATGCTGTGCGCTGGCATTTCCGCCCTTCTCCTCCGCGCTGGGCGCCGTGTCCGTCAGCGACGACGCCAAACGTACCGTTACTCTCCCGGGACCGGCGCGCCGCATCATCAGCCTGTCGCCGCATGCAACCGAGATTCTGTACGCAGCCGGGGCCGGCTCTCGTATCGTCGGCGTGGTGGAATACACCGACTATCCGCCTGAGGTGAAACGCATCCCGTCTGTCGGCAGCGGTCTTGCACTTGACCTTGAACGGCTTGTGACGCTGAAGCCGGATCTGGTCGTTTTCTGGGGCAGTGGCAGTTCGGCGGCGCAGATCAGGAAGTTGCGCGAACTCGGCATCCCGGTCTTCGAGAGCGAACCGCGCGATTTCCCTACCATTGCAACCTCGATCGAGCGGCTGGCGAAGCTTGCCGGCACAGACAAGATCGGGCAAGCGGCGGCGAATGCTTTCCGGGCACAACTGCAGCGTATCGAGTCAACTTACCGGCAGCGTTCTAACGTTACGGTGTTTTATCAGATATGGCGCACGCCGCTGATGACGCTGAATGGCGAGCATCCGGTATCGCTTGCGCTGCGGCTGTGTGGCGCAACCAATATTTTTGCCAACCTGCCGCAACTGGCACCGACGGTCAGCGCCGAGGCGGTGCTGCAGGCAAACCCCGATGTCATCATTGCCAGCACAGGTGAACAGGACGATGTGCTCGATGGCTGGCGCCGCTTCCCCAATCTGAAAGCGGTTTCCAAAGGCAATCTGCTGTTGATCGACGGCGGGATGATGAACCGCTCGGGGCCGCGCATCCTGGATGCCACGGAAACGCTTTGTCGCCAGCTTGAGTCGGCGCGGCGCAAACGTTCACGGTAATAACAATGTTCTTCCGCCGCGGATATTAAATGCATTGGCGCCCTTAATAGCCTTATTGGCGCCTACGGCAGAACCTATATATTCCGCCGCAATTCAGGTTTCAACGCACCCAGTTCACCATTTCCTGCCATTGTTCCATGTCCTTTTCCACGCGTGACGGGGCGACATCCCATAAGGTTGCGCCATGCGCGGCAAGCTGGACATAGTTCTGCGTGTCGCGCAGATATCCCAGTACTGGCAGCCCG
>DATFAZ010000321.1:0-38875 GCA_035254105.1 Noviherbaspirillum sp.
CACGGCAACCATGAAGATGATGCCTTTCGGATTGGTGGCATTGGTCAGGAAGCCGAGAAGAAAACGCTTGCGTGTGCTCGGCACCGAGGTATGCGCACTGCTTTGTTCGGGAAGGTTCTGGTCCACTTCGACCTTGGCGCGCCACTGGCTAAAGCCAAGATAGATCAGATAGGCGGCGCCGATGGTCTTGACGATGCTAAAGGCCAGTTCAGACGCCAGCAGGATCGATCCCACGCCGGCGCCGGCGATAAAGAGCACCAGCAGCAAGCCTGCCTGCAGTCCGAGGATGGTGCCGGTGGTTTTTCGGACGCCGTAAGAAAGGCCGTGCGACATCGACAACACTGCGCCGGAACCGGGTGAGACGGCGATCAGGCAGGCAGCGAAGAAGAAGGTGATCCAGGTGGCGAAACTCATGGCCGGCGTTCCTTGGTAAAAGCAATATTATGCGGCTTTGTTTTATGCGCTGCACAGTGCAAGCACGGAGTTGCATGGACGCACAGTGGATTGAGATTTTTCTGCATCGGACGCTAAGATTCCGTTACGCTTGAATTGCTTGCCAGCGCAAGCGACTATTCAAATAACTAGGAGACATGTGATGACCAATACCGTGCAATTGCCACCCACTTCGCCACCCACCTTGCCACCTACTTCCCCAACCCCGGCCGCCGTGCAGGAAGGCGACACCGGCATCCCCGAAGTTCGTTCCATCGGTTTCGATGCGCCTTTCCGCTGGCTTGCGCTGGGAGCTGCAGATATGCGGGCGACGCGCCTGCGTGGTTCCTTCTACGGCTTGCTGTTTGTGATGATGGGCGTGCTCATTGCAAAAATCTACGACACGCAATGGCAACTGACGGTCGGCCTGACCGCCGGCTTCTTCCTGATAGGGCCGTTTGTCTGCTGCGGCCTGTACTGGCTCTCGCGCCAGCACGCACGCGGCGAAACGCCAAGTTTGACCGAATCGCTGACATGCTGGAAAGCCAGTCCTGCATCGCTTGCATTCTTTGCGGCGATCCTCACTTTTTTGATGGTGATCTGGGCGCGGGTATCGGTCGTCATTTTTGCGCTGTTTTCGACGGCGAATTTTCCAACGCTGCAGGGCATGCTGCAGCAGATATTTTCCTTTTCCAACCTGCCATTTGTGCTGGTCTGGTTCGGGGCCGGTTTCGTGTTTGCGTCGCTGGCATTCGGCATATCTGTGGTGGCAGTCCCGCTGATGCTGGATCGCAAAACAGATACGATGATGGCGCTGTTCTGCAGTATTCGCGCATTGTGGCTCAACCCTGGCCCGTTGTATCTTTGGGCGGCGCTGATCGTACTGCTGATTGGCAGCAGCCTGATGTTGTGGTTTGTTCCTTTGATCGTCACTGCCCCGCTGGTCGGCCATGCAACCTGGCATGCGTATCGGGAGCTGGTGCAGGATGACATACCGCAGGAAGGTGCTGCAGTTCGCAAGTAGCAGCGATTCATTTTCCCGCCAGCGCTGCTGGCGGGTTAACCCGATTGGCATTCTTCATGGTAGCGCGGGCGTTTATGCTCCCCGCAGTGGTTCGCGCTCTCACATTTCCTCCCCCGCATTTTTTGCCGCATGGCCGGTTCCTACATTTTTCTGTTGAGCAGGATGGAGCGCTTCTTGCTCAACTGCCCGCATCAACAAAAAGATTGAAAGGGGCAAGCCATGCCGAATTCCACGCAGCCGCCGGCAGCCAATACTGTCTATCTTGCCCTGAAGGGCCTTGCTTATGTCGCTGAGCTCGGGATGATCGGCGGCATCGCCTACGCTGCATGGACGGTATTGCGCTACTGGCCCAGCATCAGTGTTTGACGGCGCTCTACACGCTTTAAGCGCTTCCCCCGCATCGAATCCGCTACTTCATTCAGGGAGGGATTGTCATGACCCGACGGCAAGCACGCTTATTTGCAATTATTTCAACTGCGCTGGTAACTATTACTTTTCTCGGCATGACGATCGACAGTCACCGGCAATTCCCACGCCTGACCAATGAAGACAAGATGACGCCTGAGGTATTGGCAGGGAAGGACGTCTGGCACAAGTTCAACTGCACCAACTGCCATACCTTGTTGGGAGAAGGCGCCTACTATGCGCCGGACCTCACCAAGATTGCGGTGCAGCGCGGCCCGGAGTACCTGAAGGCATTCCTGCGCGATCCGTCCCAATTCTATGACGAGCAAAAAGTACGCAGGGTCATGCCCAAGCAGAATCTGAGCGACAAGGAAATCGCGGATGTGGTGGCCTTCCTCAACTGGATCGCGCAGATCGATACACAAGGCTGGCCACCGCGCCCCATCCTGGTATCGGGAGCAGCGATCCCTGGCACCAACATGGGAAGTGCCGCGCAGCCGTCACAGCCCGTGCAGGCTGCCGCGCCGTCATCGGAACCGGTGGCGCTGGGGCAGAACCTGTTCAACGCCACGCCGCCCGCCTGCTTTGCCTGTCATTCGGTTTCGCCAGGGGTAAACCTGGCCGGACCCTCGCTGGCAGGCATCGGCACCAAGGCCGCCACGGCCACTGCCGATCCGAATTACAAGGGCAAGGCCAAGGACGCCGCCGGCTATATCCGCGAGTCGATCGTCGAGCCGAGTGCGCATCTGGTGGCGGGGCCGACGTATTCCGCCAACGGCCGCTCCTTCATGCCGGACACGTTCGGGAAGGATTTGAAACCGGAACAGATCGACCAGCTGGTCGCATACCTGATCACCCTCAAGTAAGGAGCCGAGCATGAGATACCGTTCCCAAGCCGTAGCTTACTGGTACTTCGCGGTTGCGATGGCGCTGTTCGGTCTGCAGATCGCCTTCGGCATGCTGGCCGCGGCCAAATACCTGGGGCCCGATCCGCTGATCAACCTGCTGCCGTTCGATGTAGTGAAGATGATCCATACCAATCTGCTGATAGTGTGGGTGCTGACCGGCTTTATGGGCGGCACCTACTGGATCGTGGCCGAGGAATCGCGCACCGAGCTGTACAGCGTAAAGCTGGCGTATGTGCAGCTCGGACTATGGGTGGTGATGGGCGTAACCGCGGTGATCGGTTATCTGTTCCGCTATGGCGCCGGCACCAAGCTGCTGGAGCAGCCGCTGCCGCACAAGATCGTGATTGTGATCGTGATGCTGATGTTCCTCTATAACATCTTCATGACGATCCGGCAGGCGCGGCGCTACACCACGACAGAGATGGTGCTTCTGATCGGACTGGTAATGACGGCCTTGCTGTATCTGCCGGCATTGATTCCGATCGATAACTACACGGTCGCTACCTTCTACCGCTGGTGGACCATCCACTTGTGGGTGGAAGGCGTGTGGGAAATGATCCAGGGCAGCATGCTCGCCTACCTGCTGATCCGCTTGTCTGGCGCGGACCGCGAAGTGATGGAGAAGTGGTTGTACGTCATCGTCGGCCTGGTATTCATTGCGGGCGTGATCGGCACCGCGCATCACTATTACTGGATTGGCGTGCCGCATTACTGGTTGCCGATCGGTGGCCTGTTCAGCGCATTGGAGCCGGTGGCGCTGGTTGGCATGGCAATCTATGCGTACAGCGCGATGCGCCGCTCGGGACTGGCGCATCCGAACACGCTGGCAATTCACTGGACGCTCGGCAGCGCAGTGTTCACCATGTTCGGCGCCGGCCTGCTCGGCCTCTCGCACACCTGGCCGTCGGTGAACAAGTGGACGCATGGCACGCTGGTCACGCCGATGCACGGGCACGCCGCGTTCTACGGCGCTTACGCGATGATCGTGCTGGCAATGATCTCTTACGTACGGCCGTATCTGCTGGCGGGGCGCGGCGACGAAAGCCACACCGCCGGCAGTCCGGTTGGCTACTGGGCGTTCTGGCTGCAACTGGCCGGCATGTTCGGCATGACCATTTCCTTTGCCACTGCCGGCATTGCGCAGGTTTATCTGGAACGCATTCTGGGACTGGGCTTCCTGGAAACGCAGCTAAAGATCCAGGTCCACTTCCTGATGCTACTAGGTGCCGGATCGCTGTTCGCGGCTGGCGTGATCCTGTTCATCTGGGACTTTTTCCGCTACCGGCCAAGTTTCAATGTTGCGAGTAACGATACGGATGAATCGATGCTGGCTGCGCATCCGACGTAAGGAGGCATGATGCGGGCATTGCAAACCGAACCGCTGCTGCATGCGGACGAAGAGCCTTTCTACCTGCCGCAGGGCGAGGAGATTGCGCTATTCGCCCAATGCCATAAGCGCGGCTTGCCGGTCATGCTCAAAGGGCCGACCGGTTGCGGCAAGACGCGCTTCGTTGAACACATGGCGTGGCGCCTGCGAAGGCCCTTGGTAACAGTCGCCTGTCATGACGACCTGACCGCCAACGACCTGCTTGGGCGCTACCTGATTCACGGCGATGAAACCGTATGGCAGGATGGTCCGCTCACACGAGCGGTGCGCAGCGGCGCCATCCTGTATCTGGACGAAGTGGTGGAGGCGCGGCCAGACACCACCGTAGTCATCCATCCGCTGACCGACCACCGGCGCACGCTGTTGCTCGACAAAACCGGCGAGATCATCAAAGCCGCACCCGAATTCCAACTGGTGATTTCCTATAACCCTGCGTACCAGCACGCATTGAAGGATCTGAAGCCGAGCACGCGCCAGCGCTTCATTTCGCTGGAATTTGACTTCCCCGGACGCGAACGCGAGATTGCGATCGTGATGGCCGAAAGCGGTGTGCCGCGTGCCTGTGCCGCATCGCTGGTCATGCTGGCCGAACGCATGCGGCCCTTGCGCGACCGCGGCCTCGCGGAAGCGCCGGGCACGCGCATTCTCGTCGCAGCAGGGCAGCTGATTTCCGCCGGCATTGCCGAGCGCCGCGCCTGCGAGGTGGCGATTGCCTCCCCGCTGACGGATGACCCAACCCTGCTTGCGACCCTGCGTGATCTGATTGCAGGGAATTTCCCATAGCGCCTTATGCCTGAAGCCGAAGAAGTATTGATGGATGCGGCGCGCCACGCAACGGTCGCGGCGCAGCAGGTGTGGCAGCGCTGGCGCAAGGATCGCGCTGGCCCCAATGCGCCGCAACGCTGGCTATTGGCCGATTGTCGTTCCCGATTGGAATTGCTGGTCGAAGCAGTACTTGGCATGCGTCTGCCGGTACGCGTCGCCCAGCCTGCCGCACCCGTCTCCTGGTTGGGCCGGATGCTACGGCATGGTAATGCAACACCGGCGGCCTCGCTGGCGCTGCCGGCCAACGATGGCAGCGCCATCTATCTTCCTCCCGATCTCGGTATCGTGCGCGATGCAAACGGCGAAGAGAACCGCAACGACTATCCGCTGCTCGCGCTACTTCAAGGATTGCGTGTGATGCGCGGCAGTGTCCACTCTCATGCTGATTGCGATTCGCCGCTTGCAGCCGATCTCTATCTTCTGGCCGAAGCTGCGGCAAGCGAGTGCAGCTTACGCGAGCTTGTGCCGGGATGGTGCGCCTCGCTGGATGCACTGTATGCACGAACTGCCGGCTCCCTTATTCGTCCGCAAAACCGCAACCCTATCCGGGCTGAAGTCATTGAGTTGTACGGCGCGCTGCTTGAAAGGCGCGACAGGCATCTCATTCCCCTGGCAAGCACACCACAGGCTGCGCTCGGCTGGGCGCTTGAACGCGCACGCTTGCTGGATGCACGACATCCGCACCAACGCTACCAGCGATGTCTGGCAGACATGGTAATCGGACGCCTGCTGCCGCCGGAAGCGGCGCCTGTACGGCTGACGCAGGCCGGGGCGCAGAATATGCCGCAAGCCCAGTCGCGTCGCGTGGCACTTTCACGCAGGCCGCGCGTGCGCGAAAGCGAGGAGGGCGAGGATGACGACGCACCCGGTGTCTGGATGATCCAGACCTCCGACCCGCATGAGCATGCGGAAGACCCGTTTGGCTTGAGCCGGCCGCAGGATCATGATCCAGACAGCGATGCGCAAGGTGTCGCCGATTCGCTTTCAGAACTGGAATCCGCACGCCTGGTGTCCACGCCGGGCCGCGCGGCAGAAACACTGGTAAGTAACGACGCGCCGCCGCGGCTGGAACATGAGACAACATTCACCGGCAGTGAAGCTGCGTTTGCCTATCCGGAATGGGATTGCCGCATAGCCGCCTATCATGCCTGCGCAGTACATGTGCATGTCGCGCCTGCTGCATACGGCTCTCCAGCATGGGCGGTCGCCGCGCTGCAACGGCATGCGGCGACCTTGCATGATGTGCGCCGCCGGCTCAATACAATCCGCCCGTACCGGCAGATACTGAAACGCCAGACAGAGGGCGACGATATCGACTGCGATGCAGTGGTGGATGAACGCAGCGAACGCCGTGCCGGTGCTACACCTGCCGGTGCGCTGTATCAGCAGCACCGGCCCTCGCCACGGCGTATCGGTCTGTTGCTTCTGATCGATGCCAGCGCATCGACCGATGCCTGGGTCGCGGATGCGCAGCGCGTGATCGACATCGAGAAGGACGCTGCGCTGGTAGCTGCCTGCGCGCTTGATATGGTGCTCGCCGATTTTGCGGTGCTCACGTTTTCCGGCGAAGGGCCGCACGGTGTACAGATGCGCACCATTAAGGATTTTGGCGATTCCTGGAATGCAGATGCAATGCGTCGCCTCGCCGCCGTCGAGCCTGATCGCTATACCCGCTTGGGCGGTGCGGTGCGACATGCCTCGGCCATGCTGGCGCGGCGGACGGCCGACTCGCGCTTGCTATTGCTGTTCTCCGATGGCAAGCCCAACGATTGCGACCGCTATTCCAGCACTTATGGCCTGGAAGATGCGCGTCAGGCGCTGATCGAGGCCCGCGTGCAGCATATCGATCCGTATTGCTTCACTGTGGACCGCGAGGCAGGAAGCTACCTGCCGCATCTGTTTGGTACCGGCCACTACACCATCGTGCAACGGGCACAGCAACTGCCACTGGCTTTTGTTGATTGGCTGCGTGGCGTGGTGCGGCGCGCAAGCCGGTAGTGGCGCTGTATTGGCTGCCGTCATCCTGTAAGCAGGCTTGATAAAATTCCGGTCTGCTCCTGTTCGCAGATACACCGGGAAATTCTCAATGACACTTGAAGGAAAAGTAACGGAAGAGTCGATCCGCCAGCTGGTCGATACCTTCTACGACGCGGTACGGCGCGATGAAGTCCTCGCGCCGGTGTTCGACAAGGCACTTCATGGCGATTGGGCAGGGCACTTGCCGCGCATGTATGACTTCTGGTCGACTGTCTTGCTGGGGACGCGCCGATTCCAGAGCAATGTATTCGGCAAGCACATGGCGCTGACGGGCATTACGCAAGAACATTTCATGCGCTGGCTGTCCTTGTTCAAAAGTACGGTTAATGAGCTTTACGATGGCGATACGGCTGGAGAAATCCTCCTCATTGCCGATCGCATTGCCGGCAGTTTGCAGCTTGGCTATTTCGGTGAACGACAGGTTGCAATGACCTGACATCCAACCTCCCGGCCCAGATTCCCGGTTGATTATCGTACTGCCTGAGCAGATGGAATTTTGGGTCGTGCTTTACTGTCTACGGTTTTATCTTTTTCCGATAACCGAGGTGAATTATGCCCAATACTACAAAGGCGCCGCCAAAGAAAATGGCCACTGAAGCCGATGCCAAATCGATTGATGGCCAGTCAGGCAAGAGCAACAAAAGTAGCCACGACGCCAAAAGCCATACCAAGGCTGGTACCAACCAGGGTGCGGGGGGCGGTAAGAAACAGCAGCGACACCACTGAAGGCGAAGGGTAACTGCCGGTTGGCGCTTACCTTCTCTTCTTTCACCAAAAATAAGGCCACGTCACAGACGTGCAGTAACTTCTGCGCTTACTGAAGCGGCCTTATCCCTCCTTGATGCACGCCTTCCGGTTGGACGTTTTAGATCAAGCGTGCGCCTGCTGATTTCCAATCCTTCCTGGAAAATGAAACGGAGAATGATTCTCCTGTCGGAAATCTTGACACTGGTCATTTCTGATGAGATGCCGTCCCTCAATAAGTAATTGAAACAAAAGGAAAAAACCACACGTTCTTTAATGGCCTGATTTTTGCCTAAAGGACATAGGTTCATGTGAGGTAATTTCTGAACGTCAATTTGTATTCAATAACGATATATATTTTTAAGGGATGGTATCCATGAAGTTTTCCACTTTTCTCGCGGGTGCCTTAGCGGGCTTGACGGCCATTTCGGCGTCATCCAGCTTTGCGGCTCCCCTCACACTTACAGGTGATGCGGTCAAAGTATCGATTTCGGATAAGGGTGTCTTCAGCTCCCTGATTTATGATCCGACCAAAACCGGCACGTTTAATCCTTCAACCGATTACGTCAGTCCCGGCACGCCATTCGAGGGATTTGGTGTTCGGTTCAATTCTTCGCTCCTGTCCAACAGCAATAGCGGTTCGCAACAGATTTCCGGTTCCCTGTCCGCAGCCTCCGGCTACGCAAATGCCGCACTCTGGACCGGCGGAAATGCTTTCTTCAGCCTGTCGCATTTGTTCTTCTTCAATGAGGGGGATGAGCGGGTCAATATCCGCACCACTCTGACCGCTCTTCAGGACCTGGCGAATGTATCGATTTCGCGTGCGGTTGATCCGGACCCGGATGTAATGACGCATGGGACCTACAGCACGCAAAATACGCGGGGCATTTCTTCGCGCGGTGTTGCGGCGCAAGATTTCGTCGGTTCGGTAGGCGCGATTTCCGGCCTGCCGCTCGGCCTCTTTTATAACGGCGCAATTGCCCACAATACCGGCATTGAATCCAGTTGCTGCAGTGTGGTCGATCCGCTTCAGTACCTTGCGGGCGGCGACTATCCGTCCGGGTCAGTGGGCGATAACGGTATCGGTATAGGGTTTGATCTCGGCAATCTGATCGCGGGAACAACGCGTAGCTGGGACTATGCCTACGTCATGGGTGGCTCGCTGGGCACGATCGACATCCCGCCCGATGGCACCGTTCCTGAGCCGGCTACTTTGGCACTGCTGGGCCTCGGGCTCCTGGGTATGCGCCTGAAGCGTCAGCGCAAGCAAGCAGCATAATCCCTGTTTGTTGCATCAATGTTTGCCGGCGCAATGCGCCGGCTTTTTTATTTCTGGCTTTCAGGATTTCAGTGAGTACCATGCGATGCCGATCCACTCGTGCATCGCATAGTGGCTGCGTCGCAGGCCTTCGCCGCTTGGCATGAAATCGAAAAGAGTCAGGCGGTTGCGGCTAAAAAACATGGTCGGCGCCGGCACTACTTCCAGGCCGGTTTTTTCGAACACCGCCCGGGAGCGGGGCATATGCAGCGCGTCTGTCACCAGCAGAATGCGGCTTACATCTGCCTGCTTTAGCATCGTTGCCGAGTAGGCAGCATTCTGCGCTGTGTCGTCCGAGTGCTCCTCAATCCACTTGACCGGAATCGCGAAATCGTCCTGCAGGCTCCGGGCCATGATCGAGGCTTCCGATTCTGCTGAGCCGTCGGGAGATCCTCCGGAAGCCAGTACTGGCAAACCCGTATCGCGATACAGTTTCGCGGCATATCGTACTCGTGCAAGCGCAGTCAGGTTGGGCGTGTCCTGATCGCCGTATTCCGGTGCACTCATCATGCGGCCGCCGCCGAGCAGAACGATCGCCTGCGCATCGGCATCCTTTGCGGACGCCAGTGGCGTACTGAGCTTTTCCAGTGGCGACAGAAGCAGGAGCGCTCCCGCCGGTGTGCTGATGATTGCCAGTGCAGTCAGGGCGAAACCGCTAAGCGCAAAGCCAAGGCGTGGCCGCTTCTGGTGCAGCCTTAGTCCCACCGCGCACAGCAGGATCAGGTTCAGCGGCGGGAGCAGCAGTGCACTCAGCACCTTGGTAAGGATTATGCCTACGCTCATGCCGGGCCATCCTCGCAGGCCGTGCCCACGACAAAAACGATAATTGTGCTAACGGATGATCCGCCTGCAGCCGAATCAATGGGATGTCGCATGAAATCAGATGAAGAAGAGGTGTTGGTCAAACGGAAATGCCGCGAGATTTCGGGCAGCTTCTTCCTTGGGACGACATTGTAACTCTTGAAATGTTGCGGAGCAGCGTTAACCTCCTTCCGCCGCTTTTCCTTCTGCGAGTTGAGTTTCCAAGGGAATACACAGAGAACTTGCCTTGCAGAAACTAAAGCGGTAGATTATCAGCAGCGCAATGCTATTACTCCCTGCTGTCCCAGCGGAAGTAAGTTCCCAATCAAGTTCATCGGAGACCACAATGAAGAATATCTGCAAATTTATCCTCGGCGCATGCCTGAGCCTCGGGTTTATCGCCAGCTCGCATGCTGCGGACAAGGGCACCAAAGATGAAGCAGTCGCCCTGACGCGCAAGGCAATCGCGTTCTACAAGGCAAATGGCAAGGATAAGGCCTTCGCCGAAGTTTCCAACAAGTCCGGCCAATTCGTCGATCGTGATATGTATGTGTACATCCTCGATACGGATGCCAAGATGATGGCGCACGGTGCCAACGAAAAGCTGATCGGCAAGGATCTGACGAACCTGAAGGACGCCGACGGCAAGCTGTTTGCGCAGGAACTGGTTGCTCTGGCAAAGGCGAAAAAGTCCGGCTGGGTTGATTACAAGTGGCCTAATCCGGTAACCAAGCAGATCGAGTCGAAAACGACCTATCTTGAGCCGCACGACGGCTACGGTTTTGCGGTAGGTGTTTACAAGTAAGTCGGGCAGTTTTTATTTCGCACGCCAATGCCGGGCCATCGCGGTCCGGCAATCTCCAACAGGTATTTGCCTCGATGCGGTACTTTATGCACGGGCTTTAGCTGTGCACATTCCCCCTATCTAATCCAGATAATCCAGAAGCAGCCCACGCAACACGTATTGTCGTGAGCTGGGATGTTGCCGTTTTGTCCCTGCAACACTGTTACCTTTCTTTACAGAAATAGACGCAGGCTTGCGTTAAGTTGGCAGCTCCGGTGTGTCGCGTGGCTTTTGGGTGCGCGCGGCTTTTTGTGGTGGCGCGGCCATGTCAGGCAAAAGATCAACTTCAGTATTTATTGCAGCATGCCTTTTTGGCGGGCTTTTCGATTCGCAGGTACTTGCTGCGGATCTGAGTATTGCACCCGGCTATTCATTGGTACGCCCGACGCGTCCGACACGCCCGGTTCAGGAACGCAGCCAGGTCTTCAGGGAAGAAAACAGGCCTTCCCTGGCAATAGCCAAAGAAACCCAGAGATCGCAAAAACGCCGCAAGCGCAAAATTTTTATCTATAGCCTGGCTAATGATCCGGTCTTCAGGCTTGCCGGCGCTGTTACCCGCACGTCGTCTCCGTCAGCAGTTGGGGAGCGCAGTGGATTTCCACGCGACTTCGGTTATCCGATGGGGGTGCCGCCGACTGCCGCAGTGTCCGGGCCGGGGCTGAAGTTGCGCCAGCCCGAAAGTAGCGGCATTGCATTCGACTGTCGGGAAAAGCTTGCCGGATCCAGTCCTTTTCGCCGCAGCATGACGGCCTGCTACAAATTCCAGGTCGATCGGGCATGGGAGACGCAGACCTACGTGTCAAGAGGGTTTGCCGAGGACCGGTCGGATTGGGGCGGCGGATTATCTGTGAGTTACGCGCACTAGCTTGATGAAAAGAGATTCATGAAACGATCCGTATCCTTGTTATTGTTTTTCTTCACCGCCTTCGCGCACGCAGCGCCGGTGGATGCGGCTTTGTTCGATGAGCGCGTCCGGATTGCGAAGTCGGCAGAAAGCGACGAACGGTTCCGGTCGTATCCCAAGGCGATGTTCAAACGTGCCAGCCGCGAGCTGGCTCGCACGATGCGCCGCTGCATGGCGACATCCTCCAAGCCGAAATCCCAGCCCTTTGTGCTGGTTGCCGATATAAGCGCAGCCGGCAAGGCCGAAGCGATAGAAGTAAAGCCGGACAATGAATTGGCCCGGTGCTTCTCCGTTGGTTTCGCCGCGGCATCCTATCTCAAGCCCCCCGAATATGTCGACGGGGAAGGCTTTCCCATCACCATGCGTGTTGCCCCTTAATTCTTTGTATCGCCAGCAATAGCAAGCGCACATTGATGCAACTAGCTATTGCGCCCTACGGTCTTATTGTCAGGAGTGTCGCTCCGAACAATAACGTAAGGAGAATGCGATGCGTACATCCATAGCACTTTGCGCGGTATCCGCATTGATTACGGCATGCGGTACTGCACAGGAAAGAGCCGCTTACCGGGAAGACCCTGTAAATGCCATGGCACAGGAATACGGGCCAAGATGTGAGCAAGCAGGTTATGCAACGGGAACCCCTGACTGGCGCACCTGCATTATTCGCTCCAGCACGAGAGATGACCTGGCGCAGCAAGGGCTCTTTTACGACCGCTATATCCAGTGGTACTGGGTACGTTGACATCTGGTTTGCGCATTAAGTGTGGCAAAGAGCGAATTAAATCCGCTGGGAAATTTTTTTGTCGGAAGAATGCAGGGAAGCAGGACTATAATTTTTAGTCGCTTTCTCTTATATATTCCCCGAGCAGCACAGCTTGCTGCAAATTCGCGATCACAATTTCCATGCTGTTTGAACATGACGAAAAATTAAGCGACATGCTCGCTTTCCTTGGCATTTCTGACGACTTGCTGGCATGCAAGCGCTTGCCGTTTTACCCGGATGCGCGGGAACTGGAAGTCGCGGAAACCGATGCCACTGGCACCGCCTACCTGCTCGTGCCACAAGCGGCTGCTGCATGGCGCGCCCTCAAGCAAGCGGCACAACAGGATGGCATCGTGCTTGAGCTTGTATCTGCATTTCGCGGCATCGAGCGTCAGGCTGAAATCATCCGTAACAAGCTGGCGCGCGGCATGCCGATGGAAACCATCCTCACACTGAGCGCGCCTCCCGGGTATAGCGAACACCATACCGGCCGCGCGGTGGACATCAATACACCGGGCTGCGAGGCGACTGAAGAACCATTTGAGCATACCGATGCCTTTGCCTGGCTGATGCAGCATGCAGCGCGTTTTCGCTTTACGCTTTCTTACCCTCGCGGAAACAGCCTTGGCTTCATTTATGAACCGTGGCATTGGTGTTATCAACCGGCGAGGTGAAAAACGCGCCAAAGGGCGTTTTTGCCGTATTTTCGGAATTACCTCTGTGAACCAGTCGGCCGGTTTGGCAACTAAGGGAGAGTGCAGATTGTGCTGCTTCACATTCCCTTTTGGAAAGGTCAAAGCCCGCCATGCCACTGGAAAATCAGCATACGTTAAACTCCATGCCGTCAATGTCCGGCAAGCCCGCGCCCGGCTCGGAAGGGGAATCGGAAAATCTTTCTGCAGGACAGGCGTCGGCGCCGGCAGTTGAAGAACGTAACTTGCTCTCCGAGCACAAGGGGAAACTGGCAATCGGTGCGGCCGCCATGCTCGGTATGGCGATTTTTTATAAATGGCGGGAGCACCAGCTCGCCAAGGAAGACCCGCAGCAGTATCAGCAGCTGCGGCGCATCAAGTCCGCGGTCGAGACGGATGGGGTGAAGCCGCATAAAAAACACAAGACAGAGAAAGGCAGCACCAGATGAATACGCGATTGAAGATCGATTTTGTTTCCGATGTCTCTTGCCCATGGTGCGCCATCGGCTTGCAGTCCCTGGAACAGGCGCTGGAGCGTATCGGCGGCGAAGTAAGCGCCGATATTCACTTCCAGCCCTTCGAACTCAATCCGCAGATGCCGCCGGAAGGGCAGGACATCACCGAGCACCTTGTCGAAAAATATCGTATCACGCCCGAGCAGGTCGCAGAGAACGGCGAAGCCATCCGGGCGCGCGGAGAAGCGCTCGGCTTCCGCTTCAACATGGACAGGCGCAATCGCGTCTACAACACTTTCGATGCACACCGGTTGCTGCATTGGGCTGCAGAGGAAGGGCATCAGCAAGCGCTCAAGCACGCCTTGTTGCGCGCCTATTTCACCGACGGCGAGAATCCGAGTGCACATGATGTGCTGGTGCGGCTGGCGCAGGAAGTCGGTCTGGACCCGGTTCGTGCACGGGAAATCCTGTCATCGGATGCCTATGCCGAAGAGACGCGGCAGCAGGAACGCTTCTATCTTGAGCAGGGCATCCACTCCGTGCCGGCAGTGATCATCAACGACCGTTACCTGGTACAGGGCGGGCAACCGGTCGAGGTATTTGAACAGGCGCTACGGCAGGTCGCAGAATCCGCCTGAAAGCGGTACTACGGAGAGGGTATGCCGGAGACGGGAAGACGTTTCATGTCTTGAGCCGATAGCCGGTCCTGAAAATCCACCAGATGCCCAGCAGGCAAAGCACCATGAATGTCACTGTCATGCCGAGGCTGAGCGCAACGCCGACATCCGATACGCCGTAAAAACTCCAGCGAAATCCACTGACCAGATACACCACCGGATTGAACAGCGTCACCGTCTGCCAGAACGGCGGCAGCATATTGATCGAATAAAAACTCCCGCCGAGGAAAGTCAGCGGCGTGATGATCATCACCGGCACCACCTGCAGCTTTTCCCATCCGTCGGCCCAGATGCCGATAATGAAGCCGAACAGGCTGAAGGTAATCGATGTGAGCATCAGGAAGCTCAGCATCCAGAACGGATGCGCGATCGAATAATCCACGAACAACCGGGCGGTAGCGAGGATGATCAGGCCGAGGATCATCGACTTGCTCGCTGCTGCACCCACGTAACCGATGACGATCTCCAGCGGCGACACCGGTGCCGACAGCACCTCGTAAATCGTACCCGCCCACTTCGGCATGTAGATGCCGAACGACGCATTGGAAATACTCTCGGTCAGTACCGACAGCATGATCAGCCCCGGAACGATGTAAGCACCGTAGCTGACACCGTCGATCTGCGCCATGCGCGAGCCGATCGCTGAGCCAAACACGATGAAATACAGCGAGGTTGAGATTACCGGCGACGCGATGCTTTGCAATACGGTGCGCCATGTGCGTGCCATCTCGAACGTGTAAATCGCTCTGATTGCATGAAAATTCATGCGGTTCTCCTGACAAGGCTGACGAAGATTTCTTCTAGCGAGCTTTCGCTGGTCTGCAGGTCCTTGAAATGAATGCCATGCTCGCCGAGTCGCTTCAGTAGTTCCGGTATGCCCAGGCCTTCTCCCTGCGCATCGAAGGTATAGACGAGCTGGCCACCGTCCGCCGATAGCTCCATGCGATAGCCGGCCAAGCTTGCTGGCACCGCGTCAAGCGGCTGCTGCAACTGCAGCGTCAGCTGTTTTTTCCCCAGCTTTTTCATCAGTGCGGCCTTGTCTTCGACCAGCAGGATCTCGCCCTGGTTGATGACGCCGATACGGTCCGCCATTTCCTCTGCTTCCTCGATGTAGTGTGTGGTCAGGATGATGGTGACGCCGCTCTCGCGCAGCCGTCGCACCATGTCCCACATATCGCGCCGCAGTTCCACATCGACACCGGCGGTGGGTTCGTCCAGGAACAGGATTTTCGGTTCATGGCTCAGCGCCTTGGCGATCATTACACGGCGCTTCATGCCGCCCGACAGCGCGAGAATTTTCGAATCCCGCTTGTCCCACAGCGACAGGTCTTTCAGTACTTTTTCCAGATGGGCCTTGTCCGGCGCCTTGCCGAAGAGGCCGCGGCTGAAGCTCACCGTATCCCACACGCTTTCGAATGCGTCGGTAGCCAGCTCCTGCGGCACCAGTCCGATCTTCGCTCGCGCTGCCCGATAGTCGCGCGTGATGTCATGGCCATCCGCCATGATGCTGCCGGAGCTTGCATTGACGATGCCGCAAATGATGCTGATCAGCGTCGTTTTCCCAGCACCGTTTGGGCCGAGCAATGCAAAGATTTCGCCGTGACGAATTTCGAGGTTGACGTTCTTCAGCGCCTGAAATCCGGACGCATAGGTTTTGGTTAACGCATTGACTGCAATGACGGCCTGCACGCGGGCTCCTTATAGACCGGCGACAAGCGCAGTGCAATGGGTATGGTCCATTGCACTGCGCTTGAGCATCGGTGGATGTTGATGTTGTCGCAATTGAATAGCGCAATATCCGGCCGCACGTGCGGCGGAGGATGTGAGGTGAAGCGATAGCGACCCGGTCGGATCAGCGCTGTGTCGGCGATACCCGTAAAGCATCCCGCTCTTCGATTGATTTTTTCAACAGCGCTTCAGCTTCGGCAGCCTCTTCCGCCAGCGAACGCTGCCTTTCCCAGTATTTTTCATTCAGCCGCGATCCACCCGATACATTGCCGGTGCGCTCTCCCGGCAATGGCTCGACTCCCTGCTGCTGGCGTTTTTTCGCATCTTCCAGAAGCATTTCTGCGCGGATCACGCCGGTTTCCCTGTCCTCGCGCGTTCTCGCTTGTCCGAGCTGGGGAATGGCGGGCACTTTGCTGACCGGCGTTCGCTCGGTCTTGGGCGGAACGACCGGACGTTTGCCAGACTCCGATTTCCATGTATTGGTCTCGGGGTCGGCGTTGATGGTCTCGTCAATCTTCGCGCCCTTGACCGGCTTGTCCGAATACACGATGCGCCCGTCGGGCAGCACCTGCCGGTATACCGTGGTGGCAGGCTCCCCGAGCGGAACCGGTCGGGGCAGTTCTTCCGAAACAGCCATTGCGGGCAAAACAGCAAGAACGAGCGCAGCGGCCCGGTTGGCGAAGCAGGTCATGACATCCCTCCTTTTTTCTGAATTTAACAGAGGATCTGGCGCACCTGATGACAAACGGCAAAGCAAAGAGAAAGCGTCCAGCCTTGCAAATCATACCTGTGTTCAATGAATTTCGCGCGGGCCGCTTCCCCTTACGCTTCAGGCCTTCCGCAGGAAGCAGGCCTTCAGCATGAAGCTGCCCGCATCCATCTTGCAATCGACTTCATGATCGCCACCGACCAAACGAATGCTCTTGACCTTGGTACCCATTTTCAGGGTGATAGAGGAACCCTTGACCTTCAGATCCTTGATGAGCACAACAGAATCGCCATCGCTGAGTACGTTGCCATTGGAATCCTTGACCACGGCATCCGCGGCATCGTCCGCCTTTGCGGCTGCCACCATCGGCCACTCATGGCCGCAGTCGGCGCAAACATAATTGGTGCCATCCGGATAAGTATTCTCCATGGCGCATTGAGGGCAGGCGGGAATTGCAGACATAATTTCTTTCAAATACAAGTTGCTGGGATGAACGAGAGTATAACCGCCCCACGGCTCTGATCGGTGGCTAAGGCCATTGACTGCATCACGGCGACGGAGGTGTGGCGCGCTCAATCGACTCTTTTAGTTGTTTCGCCTCGGCTGCATCTTTATTCTGTTCGAGCGATTTCGCCATTCCCTCGGAAGGCTCCATTTCTTCGGCTCCGGCATGTATATCTTGCGGCGCCTGTCCGATGTGCCGGACAGCATCGGATTGCTGGTCGAAGCTGACTTCTTCTGCAACGGAAAAACGCTGATTCTCGCTTTCCTCATCGGCAGCCTGCGACAGCGAATAATCCGATTGCGTCGTTCTTCCTGCCTCAGGGACTTGCATTGCAGAGTCGGACGACGCAGCCTGCTGCGGTGCTGATGGTGAAAGTGAAGATCTTGTATGCGTCTGATTTTCTGTATTGTGCATGGAGGACACGACTGGTTCGGTGGGATCCTCGGTTCCGTCCCAGCCTTCCGATCCCGCTGCATAGGTAGAAGAAGTGACAACGCTTGCGCTTCTGCCAGCCTGTTTATCCTCGGGATGATCCTGATGGCGCGTCTCGACAAGTTGCTTCAGTCGGGAGAGATCCTGTTGGAGTCGTTGAGTCATCTCTTCCTCGCTATTGCCAGCGGGCGATCCCGGTACCTGATCCGGTTCCGATTCCAGCGTCAAGGTCACCCGCGAAACATTTGAACCGGTCGGCTCCAGCTCGACTTTGCCGATCATCGTCGGGCCGCTTGTGTTGTGCCAGGAAATGCAGCGATCCGGCGCGCGTTCGGTAATGGTGGCGTCCCATTCCACCTCTCGGTTCGACATCCTTGTCGTCCAGTGCAGATGTGCATCGTCGATTCGCTCAACCGCTGCAACATCTTCCATAAAGCGCGGATAGTTTTCGAACTGCGTCAGTTGGTCATATGCAATGTGCACTGGTACACCGATTTCAATCGAATGCTGAATTCTCTTCATGATCACTCTCCTTGGTTTATGCCGTCGCGATTTTCCGGCGGCATCTATATATGTTTGAGAACACGACTCGTGGGACAAGTTGCGTGGTTTCGGGAGTACGCATAATGAGTGGCAGCCCTGTCTGCCGAGACATCCTCGTCATGCGCATATTGGGGCGCCAGCACAGGGCCGCGTAACACTCTATGAGGATTGAGGACAATCAAACGCCCGCATGTCCGCTATGGATACGCTTGAATAGACAAGACCAATAGGGGCAGTTCTCCTGTGTGAGGAACCGCCTTTGTATTCAGGGAGCTGGCATATCCAACAAAGGTATGAGCCATGCCCGCAGCATCCCTGAAACTAACTACGGTTTTCCTCAGCATCTTGCTTGTTGCGTGTGGCGGCGGCGGGGGAGGCGGCAGTACCACGCCGGCAAACAATGCAAACAGTGCTGATACTAGTGGTGGTAGCGACACTTCAGGAGGTACGCCAACACCACCGGTTCCAGTGACGCCGATCACAGCGACAGTGACGACAGCACCCACCGCAGGCGCCAGCCTGAACGGTACCGTAAGGCTTGAAGTGCGCGGCAATTCAATCGAGAACGTGGAGCTTCTGCCGCCCGATGGCTACACGCCGCGATTGGGTACATTTACGATATCGGCCGACAAGACCATGGCCTGGCTGGATTTCGACACGCGCAGCTTGCCGAATGGGGCGCTGCTGGCAAGAATCAGTGCATTCGATAAGCCGGCAGGTAGTGCCGGTGCCACGGAAGTGATTGCCATGGCCACGCGCAGCTGGCTATTGAGGAACGATCCTCCGCCGGCACCGGCGCAAATACCGGCGGCTTCTTATATGCCCGAAGTGCACATCAGTTCGCTGGCTCTGCCTTATGTCGATCCGCAGCCGCTGTCGGCCATGATGGCGCTAAACGATACGGACTACGACGCCATGCTGCAGACTGAGTGGCCACGCGTCGAAGGAGTGATGCATCAATACATTCCGCCCAACGTCGTGCTGATGCCGCCAACACCTCTAGGCTTCTCCGGTCCGTGGTATTCCTGTCTTGATTTCCACCTGCGGCTTGCCTGCAGGGAGGCGATGAATAACATGATCGGGCTGATGATGGGCAAGCAGCCCTGACCGCAGCAAATTTCCCGCGCATGTACGAGACGCATGCAAGGTCTGCGTTACGTGCGCGGTTCAGTAATTGCTGCTTATTTGGCCTGCAGCGGCATGCGGTCAAATTTCACTCCCGCCCAGCCGTGCTTCATGAAATTGCGGATGTTCTGATGGTCCGTGCCATCGGGGTGTTTCAGCACGTCTTCCCGGTAGTAAGCGCCAAAGCAAGCCAGCGTCTGTTCTTCGGTCAAGCCATTCAATGAAGCAAATGCAAACAGCTTGCAGGAGCCGGAGTTCTGGCCGGCTTCATTCCTGAGTTCGCCATTCGTAAAAGATGCTGGGCTGAACTCGTATGACGCCCCAATGGCCGCCATCGTGTCGTCAAACGTGACGGCTTCAGGATTGTCATTCAGTTTTTTGAGGAAAGCATCGAGATTCATAGCGCCACACCTTACTGGGTTGATTTTGAATTAAAGAAATAAAAGCTGAAAACGAAGATCGCAATATGCGCGTTCGTGAAAAGGAATGAATTGTAACGTTGCATGCTGGCTTCCCGGGTCAAGTCTTGGTGTTTGACTCTGTCAAATTCCATGGATAAGGTTGCAAATAAGACAATTGCGATATGGCATCGCAAGAAGCTTCACCGCAAATTCCAGAGGAGACGCCATGAGAAAAGCCAGCCGCTTCACCGCAAGCATGATGTGTATCGCCAGTCTGGCGGCATGTGGGGGAGGGGAGAACCAGACCGTCCGCGAACCTGCCACGCAGGCGCCGGTGGGCGAAGTCTTTACCAATCCGCTGGAACTCAAGCCGGCACCGCAATTTTCGACAAGCGGGCGCGCCGTGGTCTACGACGACTGCTTTCCCCCATATGACGATGTCAAGCTGGGTGATGTCGTCAAAAGCACCGTCGAAACTTATTCGCCTGCCACCGGGATCGGCGTGATCGAGCAGACTGAAACAGTCAAATCGATCGTATCGGGGACTTTCGAGGGTCGTTCCACGTTATCCGTTACGACGGACAATCCCCCGTATGTCAGTTCCGACAATGTCCGACAATACGGAGTCGAGGCCACGGCGCTGATTCTGAAGGGGGGGACAGTCACGACCTTGAAGCGGGTCTATCGAACCGACGAAACTGATACCGTCTCAACAACCACCAACACTCCCTCTGCGATAGGAAACCTCGCTGCCTCCCACATATACACGCCATTCGCCTTGCGCGACTCGGTGGAGCATAAGTATTTACTTACCTATGACGCACTCGATCCCGCCTTCGATCATCAAGTAAATGTCACGGAAAAAATCACGTTCATCGGTGTGGAAGAAGGCACCGAGGTTGCGGCAGGAAAATTTGACTACACCTGTGTTTTTCGTCAGGAAATATCCAGCACCGTAAACGGGCAAACCATTACCAACGTTCAGGATTTCTACACGAATAAATTTTCAGGTGTAAAAGCACTTCTCTTTAATGAGGGATATCCGCGGCCATTGGTTTATCAACTTGTTTCCAATTCGGCGCTCGATCGAAGAAAAGTGCGTTGAATCTTAAGATTCGCAACTGATTGAAAAATGGGCACCTTATGCGTGCCCATTTTTTCTGTCAGTGGAAATTGATAAAGCAATATTGAATTGCAGCGCGGGCTTGTTGGTAAATGAAATAAACGTTTTATTCACGCATCACACCCCGCGATTCTGTCGCTGTTTCATGAGCGAAAAGATACAATAGTGCAATGAAATTGTTTAGCGCAGCTTTTGCTTTATTCTTCTCCGTTCCCGCGTTTGCACATCAGGTAATCGGCATCATTGATGGGGAAACATTAACACTCCAAGTTAATCAGAAACCCGTAAAGATCCGGCTTGCAAGCATTGATGCACCCGAAAAGGCACAAGCTTTCGGCGTACGATCCAGACAGTCATTAGCCGAACTATGCATGGGCAAGGATGCAGATTTCAAAGCGTACGATACGGACCGTTTTGGCGAAATAACTGCAGTTGTCACCTGCGATGGCATCGAAGCCAATCGCACGCAAATTGAGCGTGGCATGGCGTGGGTGCATGACAAGGCCAATCGCGACCTTACGCTTCCTGCGTTGCAATTGATGGCGCGCCGCGACCGGAAAGGACTCTGGGCTGATGCCAATCCGGTGCCGCCATGGGAATTCCGGCGTCCGCAAATCAAGAAAGTCAGCTCACTACCACCTCCATCGACCACCGATCCGGCAATTTGCTTTGTTGATCGGCGCGGTGAGTATCGCGTCATTGACGGTGTCAGACGGTACGGGTGTTGAAACTCAGGAAGATTGCGCCACTTTTTCCCGCGATCAAAGGGCTTATACGGGCTTCGTAATTCCGGGTAATAAACACGAAGCGAGAAAAATTTACAGATTGGCTGCGGGGATTTACACGTTATTGAAGTAGTGCTGCGAGGAACAGGCTTCGCCTGCCTGCCATTGATGGGTTTTCTGCGCCCCCGCTTCCTGGTATGGCCCGATGTTTGCTGGGCCTTTTATCCTTTACATCAACGAAGGAGGCTCCTGTGAATGCAAAGCTCACTGCTATTGCCGCATCGTTCGCTCTCAGCTTCGCGGCAGGCGCTTTCGCGCAGACGTCTTCCGGTTCATCCGGCTCCTCAATGCAAGGTTCGCAATCGCAACAGTCAGGGAAGCCGTCGCAGACACGAGAACAGACGATTGACCAGCAACATCAGGCGGCACTGAAAAAATGCGATGGTTTGAAGGATAACGCCAAGGACATTTGTAAAGCCGAAGCGGATGGCCAGAAGGAAATTGCGGAAGCGCAGGCAAAGGTGACCGAACGCGATACGCCGAAGAATCGACTGGAATTGGCGGAAGCGCGAGCCAAGGCGCAGTACAAGGTGGAAAAAGAGCGATGCGACGATCAGGTCGGCGATGCCAAGAGTGCTTGCGAACAAGCTGCCAAGGCGACGCGGGAAAGTAGCCTGGCGCAGGCCAAGATGCAATCCCAAACGCAAACATCCGGCAGTGGCGCAGCTTCGGGTAGTAGCTCATCAGGCGGACAGACGATGCAGACGGCACCTTCAGGTAGCGGTGCTGCCAGCAGTTCGTCCGGTAGCAGCTCGCCGGCATCGCCACAACCGTCCGCGCCATCGCAATAAATCCGGAAGAGGCTGCTCTTTGCGCCGTAACTCCTGGCTGCCAGGTCGCTAACTTGCGCTGCGGCGGGAGTGGGGCGCGTCTGCTGCGATTTTGGAATCAATGTCGGCCAATGATTCGCGTCCCCGCACGGTGATGTCAAATCCTTGTGACGACGCCCCCGGTGCGATGTGTCCTTTCCTGCTCAGGAAGGCGGCGACGTCTGCGTCAATCTTTGCAAGTCCGTCGTCTGCAACAGCACGAAGCCCGTCGATGCAGCGTTTGACAAACAAAACCTGCCGGCCCTTTTCGGTGAGCTTCAGCGCGTCGTCTTTTCCGCTGGTGACGTACTTGATGCCGATGAGGCGTTTGCTATTCCTTGCTACGCACGCGCTTACGCGTTCATGCTTTTTGGCGCTGCCGATCTGGGCAAGCGCCTCGAATTCATCCATGCTCAAACTGTCGTCCACTGCAGATTCCTGAATAAAAGTTGGAAAGTTCGTTTTGGAGTGCTCTTTAGCGGTAAGCCCTTGTTCCTGATGCCAGCTCCTGCATCTCCTGTTGGTGCCGAAGGCGCGCTTCTTCCTCTTTACGGGCGATCTCGATCTCCCGCAGGACTGCGCCGACGTCTGCCGGCCGCTCATCGACCGCAATGTGGCCGGTCAGTACCGTTTCCGGGTTCAGCAGACCTGCGCCATATAGCTGCCAGATTTCCTTGCCATACTGCGTGGCGGTGAGTTGCGGTGCAAACCGGCTGAAATAGCTTGCGAGGTTGTCGACGTCGCGTTCGAGCATTGCTGCGGCTTCCGTATTGCCGGCCGCATCGATCGCCTGCGGCAGATCGATGATGACGGGACCTTCGGAGTCGACCAGGATGTTGTATTCGGACAGGTCGCCATGAATCACGCCGGCACACAGCATCAGCACGACCTGCTGCAGAAGCTGCGCATGATATTTCAGCGCCATCTCTTCAGTGAGTTCGACATCATTGAGGCGCGGCGCGACATGTCCGGAGGCGTCGGTTACCAGATCCATCAGCAGCACGCCTTCGAAACAGATGTACGGTTTTGGCACCCGCACGCCGGCAGCGGCCAGACGGTACAAGGCATCGACTTCGGCGTTTTGCCAGACTTCTTCCTGCATCTTGCGCCCGTAGCGGCTGCCTTTTTCCATTGCGCGCGCCTGCCGGCTGTTCCTGACCTTGCGCCCTTCCTGATACGAGGCGGCCTGGCGAAAGCTGCGCTGACTGGCTTCCTTGTAGACCTTGGCACAGCGGATCTCTTCACCGCAACGTACCACATACACGGTAGCTTCCTTGCCGCTCATGAGCTGACGTATGACCGCGTCCACCAGGCCCTCTTCGACGAGCGGCTGAATTCTTTTGGGTATTTTCATGAGGGGGCGATTCAAATAAGGAACAGGCGGGCATCTGGGGCATCGCCCGCAGCAGTGTGAAGGCGGCAAATGTTCGCGGCTGCCGCATCGGACGAGAGCCATGCGCTCTCCCGACAGATCATTTTTTACGCTTGCCTGAATGTTTTGGCGGTGTATGCGGACGCGACTTGTTCTTTTGTTCGAATATGGTTTTTGCATCCTGCACGGCGCGTTCCTGCGTGCGCATTTCCGGTATGTCATCGTGCAAGGTAAAGAAATCCGCCGCCTGTGCGCGCATCACATGTTTGATCGCATCTTCGTCGCTCATGTTGAACATTTCAGTCATGAGGGTGGTGACTTCATCCAGATATTCTTCGTAGGTCATTGGCAAGGGTAAGGGGCGGCAATACCGCATTGGAGGAATTGTCTGCGCAGTATATAGGGGTTCGCAGCAGAACCGGTTTTCCTTTTCCTGCGCAATTCTTGCCTTCCAGACAAACAATCGACAGTTAAAAATGAAAATACCATCCATATGGATGGGAACTGGATGGCAAAAGGATGGTCATACCGTGAAAGGAGGATAAGCATGGGACGCGAAATAAGCACACTGGAGAGTCGGACAAAGATCGGCGAAACGGAAAAAATTACCATCAATCTCGGCCTGATTGACCTCGGGCAAATCGACTTGCTGGTGCAGGAAGGCTTTTATTCGAACCGCACCGACCTAATCCGGACGGCGATCCGCAATCAGCTGCTGTCTCATGCCGACGTCATCAAGCAGACGGTGGCACGCAAGAGCTTAGTCCTGGGATTGCAACATTATTCACGTGCCGACCTGGAAACCCTGCGCGATGCAGGCCAGAAGCTGCAGATCCAAGTGTTGGGGCTAGCCAGTATCGGCACAGATGTCTCACCCGAACTGGCACTGGCCACCATCGATTCCATCACCGTGCTGGGTGCCTTGCACGCCAGCGCAGCCGTCAAGGCCGCTTTGGCCGGACGGATTCATTAATCACTTTGGAAAGATTCACATGAAAATCAATGAAGGCTTTCTCGCGCAAATGCGCGAAGCAACCCAACTGCTGCAGAGCGAAGGGCCGATGGCCGCAACGGCTGCTATCCAGCGCGCGCTGCATGGTGCCACCACCCCGGACGGCGCATCTGCGCAGCCTGACTGGAGTCACTTCCTGCCGCAGCAGCCAGAACTGCAGGATATCAATTCTTTGCCGGCATCGGGTGCTGACATGCTGGCACGTTTGCGCACGCTTGCCCAGGGAAAGTGGACTGGAGCGGCACTGCGGGAAGCAATAGAAGATGTCGACGTACACGAGGTCGTTGATACCGGCGACGATGCGGGAATGAAAGGCCGCTTCCTGTCCGGTTCGTGCACCAACCGTGCCGGTACGCGTGCCTACAAGCTCTATATCCCCAGCGGCTATTCCGGGGAGGCGCTGCCGTTGATTGTCATGCTGCATGGCTGCACGCAGAACCCGGATGACTTTGCCGCCGGTACCGGCATGAATGCTGTCGCGGAAGAAAACAATTGTTTTGTCGTATATCCGGCCCAGACCAAGTCTGCCAACGGATCGAATTGCTGGAACTGGTTCCAGCCCGGCGACCAGCGGCGCGACAAGGGCGAGCCGTCGATCATTGCCGACATCACTCGCGAAATTATCCGCACGTACAAGATCGACACCAGCCGGATCTACGTCGCCGGCTTGTCGGCAGGCGGTGCGATGGCTGTCGTCATGGGTGCAAGCTATCCTGAACTGTATGCGGCTGTGGGCATCCACTCCGGGTTGCCGTATGCCGTTGCTCACGACGTGCCGTCCGCTTTGGCGGCAATGAAGAGCCGCAGGGCAAAAGCCGCAACACGGAATGTTGGGATCGGTGCCAAGGCACCCGCACCACTCGGGCACCCCTTGCCTGTCATCGTCTTTCATGGCGATCGCGATACCACGGTGCATCCGGGCAATGGCGATCAGGTCTTGGCGCAATGTGTGCCATCAGCCGGGTTCATGCCGGCGGAGGGTAAAGACGGGGCTGCCAAGGTAGAAAAAGGCAAGATCCCCAACGGCAGAGGCTATACAAAAATCATTCACAACGACGCGCACGGGAAAGCGTTGGCGGAAAAGTGGATTGTCCATGGCGCCGGGCACGCCTGGTCAGGTGGCAGCAGCAAGGGATCGTATACCGATCCGAAAGGGCCGGATGCTGCGCGCGAGATGTTGCGCTTCTTCTATACCCACCGGCTAAATGCAAGCTAATCTGAATAAATGCACTGCCGACCAAGCACGAAACGGCATGCGCCGGAGCTTGATGACAAGCTCCGGCTCTTTTGAGTTGGAGATAAAGTACAAGTACCGCATTGAGGAATCAAAGCGTTCTCCCCTGACTTGGGAGATAATGCCCGCCCGGCTTTAATTTGCGGCTCCCCAAGAATGGGCAGGTCGCGGGCATGTTAGTAACTTTCTTGAAAGCACACCTTGGTCACCACTAAAAGCAAACGCTGGAATGGCAATTTCGATACTCTTTCGGTCGAGTATCTCAAAGGCGTTATGGAAAAAATGGCCGACTATGGCGATCGCGTCCAGTTCTCCCTGGTCAGTGCCGGTTCGGCACCGAGCTATCAGCTCACCAACGATTTGGGTAAAACCATGGCATTCGACAGGAACCACCACCTGCTTCGTCCCGAAGAGGGCGAGTTCGCTGGTGCTAATGCCAGTGCGGTATTTACGCTGGATCAGGTAAAAGCGGCTATTTCAGGTATTGGTGCGAGTTCGCGTCCGGCATCGCGGACAACTCGTACAGCAGGCACGGGAACCACCCGTACCAGCGCAGCCAAGCTGGAAGAGCAATTCGCTACGCAACGCTACGAATACTTCAAAAATAACCGTAAAACCCTGCCGGCAAACATTTCTGCGCACACGGAAGAAATCACCGAGCTGATGAAAAAGGGCAAACCGGTTGAAGAAGCATTTACCGAGATTGTTAAAAAATACTTTTGATAAGGGCTCCAGGCTTAACAGCCTGTTAGCGGCCTTGTAAAAACAAAAAGCCCTCCGCAATGAATATTGCGGAGGGCTTTGAATTTGGTGCTGGTACTTTTTCCAACCGCCAGCTCCGGTGGATGCAACATATTCTTTTGAACGCTGGGTCTCACTCCGACAGCTGCATGGGGTCGCATAATACAGAAATTCCTGCAGGCAAGCTCGTTGGTTACATTACGTAACTTTTTTCTGTATTCATCTTTAACTGGGCCGCTTGCGCTTGATGCATCTTTACGTGCGTCTATGAATCGCCGTAAGGGCGTACATCAATCGCCACCCCATCGGCATCAAACTTCATCGCAAGCGCCAGCGACTTCACACCGATAGTCGTCAGCGCATCGTATACATCGTCGGCTTCCCTCTGCAGTTCGACGGCCGCATCCATCTGCTTCTCGGATGAGGCAAGCAAGGTCCCATCGGTCTTGGCATAGAGATTTACCCGCAATACCATTTCGCCGTCCGCCTCCATCGGCCCGATGATGGCGTGCGTGTTTGCCGGCAGGATGCCATGCAGTTGCAGCCCATGATGCAAGTCCGACATCATTTGCAGCGTATCGTATTCAGTAATACCTCTTTCTTTTCCGCCATGGAACAGATCCTGATACAGGAAATCGATTTCGATTTCACTACCATCCGTGACGAGGCAGCGCTTTACCAGCGGCGCAGCCTGTTGTGTCCAGTGCTGGAAGCGTTTTGCACGTGCCTCGAAATAGCGGTCGGCGGCGGCTTCGCCGGCTGGCACACGATAAAACGGATCGTCCATCGTCTTTAGCGCGAAACCCAGCAGAAAGCGTAGCTCGACCGCCTGGTCTTCCGGTGCAAAATGATTTTCCGGCCAGCCGCTGATGCTGCGGCTGATTGCAACTGCAGCCGCTTTCTTGCGGGTCATGGATTCAAGGGCTTCGTGCACCATTTCATTGAGCTGGCTGTAACTGATCCGGTCGATTTCATCGAGATGGTATGCGTGGCTGACCAGCACAAGCTTTGCGTCCCGGCTTTCCAGTTGCAATTCCTGAAAGCTCTTGCGCAATAACTCGAATGCTTCCTCATCTTGAAAGCACTGTTCGATATGCAGGCCGCCTTTGGTATGCGCGAACAGCGGAATCAGGAACGCATTGACTTCGAGTTCGCGCCCATCGTCGCGCCGGGAGACGATGACGCCAGACGCTTCTTCAATGCTCTCTTTTAACAGGAGATAGGCGTCAGTGTCTTCGTCCAGTGTGCGCTCAAGCGCTTCGTAAAGGACATCGTCCTTTTTTTGATAGAGGCATTTCCTGATATTTTTTTCAAGAGTGTTTCTTTTTTCTTTTACTGCATCGCTGGCCGATGGCTTGCCGGAATGCTTGATAAGGCCGATCGCCAGATCAACCAGGCTTTGCGTCAATGCTTCTTCCAGTTCTTCGGGAGACGGAGCAGATTTTTTCGGAGCGGGGCGCTTGTTTTTTTGCACGATTATTTTCTCAGTAAATGTCTTGTCCGGGCAGCAGAAGCGGCAGCGTGTTGTGGCTAAAGCGCATCCCGCAATTTTTTATGTACCGCTACGGTTGCTTGGTGTACGCTGCCTTATGGACAGTGAAAACGTCATTCAACTCAGTGGCCCATTCAGTGTCACGGATTCCATGGGGCGTACATGGGACCTTCATGGTATCCGGATATTTGATGAAGGCTATGGAATTATCGACGTCTATGTCGACTTTGTCTCGTCAATGGAAGATGAAGCGCTTTATGAAGACCCGCTTCTGATCCGGCAAATCCTCTCAAGACTGCGCTCCCTGGGGTACGAGGGGGCCGATTTTGGTCCCGGCGATCCCGGACTGCAGGACGACAGGCTGATTGTGCTGGAAGCACCGGAAGAGTTCGGCCGCTTCGCCGCCAGCAAGGGTTGGAGAAATCTCGCGGAAGAATATGCGGAGGATTACGAAGACACTCTTTCGTCCGACCGCATCATGACCGATTCCGCCGCACGCAACGTATTCTCCGAGTTAATGCGCAAACTGAGCGTTAAGTAATTGGTGTTGTCAAAAAAACCTTGAACGATTGCGCGGGGCAGGAATCACAGGCTTGTCGGCTTCTCTTGCCCGCGAATCGTATGCCTGTCGCTCCTGAACCAGCCAGGAAACGCGCACCCCGCATCCCGAAGCAGCCTGCGCCCCGCGTAGCCCCCGATACCGCTTCCGTGAAAGAAGTGCGCGAAGCTGCGCAGGCTTGCAAAGCGTGCCCGCTCTGGATTGACGCTACCCAAACCGTATTCGGTGAAGGGCCGGAGCAAGCGCGCATCATGCTGGTGGGCGAACAACCTGGAGATCAGGAAGACCGCCTCGGCCATCCCTTTGTCGGCCCGGCAGGACAGTTGCTGGATCGTGCGCTGGCCGACGCCGGTATCGACCGCAGCATGGTGTATGTCACCAACGCGGTCAAACACTTTAAGTGGGAGCCGCGGGGCAAGCGTCGTCTGCACAAGAAACCGGTTGATACCGAGATTGCCGCATGCCATCAGTGGCTGGAGCGCGAACTTAAACTGGTTGCGCCGGCGCTCGTCGTCGCGATGGGGGCGACTGCCGCGCGTGCTTTGCTGGGGCGCGCGACCCCGATTGAAGTCAACCGCGGCAGGCTGATGCCCTTCAGGGCAGGGATGCAAATATTGATAACCGTGCATCCTTCCTACCTGTTGCGCGTGCCCGATGAAAACAAGGTGGAATCCTATGGCCGCTTCGTGCGGGATATGAAGATCGCCACCCCTTTTTCAAATTAGGAATTTAAATCGCGGAGCTTCCGCGCTGCAAGCGCGGGTTCGCCTGCGAAGATTTTCCTTACCCAGAACTCTTCAGCCCGAGCCTGAGCTTCAGCGTGGCTTCATCAATATTCATCAAGGCCGCAATCGCGCGAAAATCGTCCGGCAGTGCAGGATCGTCCCAGCCCTGAGCCGTGTGCCGCGCAAGGTCCACAGCCAGTTGCACGTTCCTGACGCGCGCCCGGTTGGCATGCTTGTCATCGATCAGGCTGGACAATAGTTCCGGCAACTGCCATTTCTTGCAGAGCGCAGCCTGCAGATCGTTTAGGGTGAATCCCAGCACGGCTTGCTGCGCATCGGCACTGCGAAGGGCGAGATTATCGTCCTGCAGCGCGCGAATTCCCAGTGCCTGCTGCGGTGAAAAACACCAGACCAGCATTTCGGCAAGGTCGTGCAGCAGGGCGGCAATCGCCACTTCCTCGCTGTTCAGGTCATAGCGCCAGGTTGCCCAGTCCAGCGCATAACGCGCCGAGCGCTGGGCGCGCCGCACCACATGCAGCAAGCCGAGCATTGCCTGCGGATAGGGCTTAAGGCAGTCTTCGATGACTTCGAACTGCGCGAAGTTGCGAAAGAAGGGCTCGATGCCCAGCATCATCACCGCATGTTCAACCGTAGACACATCCTGGAGCTGGCGCTTGCCGCGGCGACGCGCGATGAATCGAAATACCCGCACCGTCATCAGCGGATCATGCAGCACGATAGCGGCGATTTTGCGCACACCGATGCTATCGGCATGCTCACGTGCTTCGGTAAGCGCGCGCGCCGTTTGCCGCAGAACCGGGATTTCCCTATCGCTTAGAAATTCGCTCCACGCCTGGATACCGGACAGAGGATTTGTCATGACGGACGCCGCTTCAACATGCTTTGAACGGCCTTATTGTACTGCCGCAATAATCTCTACCTATCGGGTAAGAGAGCGCTAATTCTGGCGCTAATTCGGGCGCTAATTAAAAAATGCCCGAGCCCTATCTCAAATGGGACAAGGCGAGGATAATATTGCCTATTGGAAAATAACGAATCCGGTTTATGCATTTCAGAGGTCTGCTTAAGAACGCCCTGGTCAGGGTGGCAATTGTTTCGCTTGGCGTCGGCAGCCTTGCCGCCACGGTCGGCTATCTGTACGAGCGTGAAGCGGGGGAGGAAGCCTCGCTTCGCATGCTGGCGATCGAAGCGCGGCGCGCGGTGCCGCCGGCCGTACTGGACATGCCTGCGGGAGAGCGCGAGCCGGCGCTGGCGCGGGCAGTCAGCGGCATGGTAGGCGGAATTTTCGCGGTTGCCGAAGTGTATTCGGACGACGGAAGGAAAATCGCAGAGTCGGTGCAACCCGGTTTTTCCGATATCGAAGAAGCCTTGAAGCAGCTGCCGCACGGCGCACCGCCGGCAAACGGTGGCTACGATACGGCAGTTGTCGAGGGAAAGCAGGTTTTGCGGGTATTTACGCCGCTGTCAACCAGGAGCGGGGAAGTCATCGGCCACCTGGAAGGTGTGCGTGTACTCGATGATGCGGAATTGTCGAGCATGCGCAGCTCGGCTCTGGTCTCGGCGCTGATTGCCGCCGCCTCCACGCTGCTTTGCGCACTGGTGCTTGCGCCCCTGCTGACCGGACTGGCCGTCAAGAATTTCAGGCGCGCGTTGTCCTTGCTCGAAGCGCACATCGGCATGCTCGAAACGCTCGGGCGGGCGATTGCCAAACGTGATTCGGACACAGGCGCGCATAACTATCGCGTGACATGGATTGCGGCGCGGCTCGGCGAGGAAGCCGGCTTGGCTCCGCCGCAGCTGCGCAGCCTGATCGCCGGATCGTTCCTGCACGACGTAGGCAAGATCGGCATTCCCGACGCAATACTGCTGAAGCCCGGCAAGCTCGATGCCGACGAATTCGCGGTCATGCAACAGCATGTCGAACTTGGCGGCCAGATTGCCGGTAATGCCGGTTTCCTGCTAAATGCGCGCGAAGTCATCGAGGGCCACCATGAAAAATGGGATGGCTCCGGTTATCCGAGAAAACTCTCCGGAGAGGCAATTCCTCTCAGCGCCCGCATATTTTGCATTGCGGATGTGTTCGATGCATTACGCGCAAAACGCCCATACAAGGAACCGTTCAGCCTGGAACGTACAATGGAAATCATGCGTGAAGGCAGGGGAAAGCATTTCGATCCCAAACTGCTCGATATCTTCGAGCGTATCGTAGATGAAGTCGAAGCCAAGGCAATCAGCGCGGCCGAGCCGGAAGCAATGGCGCTGATGCAGCAAATGGCGCACAAGCATTTTTTTGCGCATGCGGAGGACGCCGCTGAAGTTGGAGGAAAATAGCCATCTTTCTCAACGGCGCGTGTAATGCTCCCTCATCTGAGAACTGGTGCGCAGCGACAGGCAATATCTCACAAGGCAATAACTTCACCCGGCGACATCGTTAAGCTCTCGCAACGATGTCGCGCAATGCATATCAATCCCCATTTCCCCGGCCCGCGATAAAGTATGTGCCAGCGTAATAACGATCATGCTTCGTTTGCGCCTGGCAAGGATCTTCCATGGAAAACAAGCTGCTATTCAATGCCCTGATATATCTGGCCGCCGCAGTGGTCGCGGTGCCTCTCGCGAAACGTCTGGGACTGGGCGCAGTGCTCGGTTACCTGCTGGCGGGCATGGCGATCGGCCCTTGGGGCCTGCGTCTGATCAGCGGCGTGGAAGATATTTTGAGTTTTTCCGAGTTCGGCGTCGTGCTGCTATTGTTCCTGATCGGACTGCAACTTGACCCGAAACGACTGTGGTCGATGCGCCGTCCAATATTTGGATGGGGCGGCCTGCAGGTTGGCGCCTGTACTGCAGCGTTGTTTGGAGTCGGGCTGTTGCTCGGTGTCGGCTGGAAAGTTGCTTTGATCGCCGCGCTGGGCTTGTCCCTGTCTTCGACCGCGATCGTTCTGGCGACTCTGGAAGAGCGCAATCTGAAGCTGACGCACGCCGGTTCGGCCGGATTTTCTATCTTGCTGTTTCAGGATATGGCAGCGATTCCGATGATCGCACTGGTTCCTTTTCTGGGCCGGGTAGTCCAGGAGGATAACGGACCGGGCTGGCTCGCCGGATTGAAAGTGGTAGGTGTGATCATCGTGCTGATATTCAGCGGCCGTCACCTGATCCGGCCCGTGCTGCGCATTATGGCCAAGACCGGGCTGCGCGAGATATTCACCTCGTTCTCGCTATTGCTGGTCATCGCAATCGGCTGGCTGATGCATTCGGTTGGCATGTCGATGGCACTCGGAACCTTCCTGGCAGGCGTGTTGCTGGCCGATTCCGAATACCGCCACGCGCTGGAGAGCGACCTTGAACCGTTCAAGGGTTTGCTGCTCGGCCTGTTCTTTACCGCCGTCGGGATGTCGGTCGATTTTGGCGTGTTGCTTCGTCAGCCCTTGCTGGTTCTGATGCTGGTTGCGGTCTTCTTGGCAGTCAAGATCGGCATGCTCTACGTGCTCGCCAAATTCTTCTGGATTCCGCGCGGGCAGCAGCTCTTGTTCGCTTTCCTGTTGTCGCAGGGCGGAGAGTTCGCTTTCGTGGTGTTTGATGCGGCGGCGAGTGTAAAGGTTTTCAGCGCGCAAACTGCCTCGCTCCTGATTGTGGTGGTGGCTTTGTCGATGGTAGCGACGCCACTGCTGCTCGTGTTGTACGACAAGCTGATCGCGCCCCGCCTGCAAGAGCGCAAACAGCGCCCGCATGAC
Organism: Noviherbaspirillum sp.; assembly: GCA_035254105.1. Lineage (GTDB taxonomy): Bacteria > Pseudomonadota > Gammaproteobacteria > Burkholderiales > Burkholderiaceae_D > Noviherbaspirillum. Next base: position 33,264 of record DATFAZ010000321.1, read on the forward strand.
AAGATCGAGCCGCAGTCGAGTCCGATCATCATCGCCGGCTTCGGTCGTTTCGGACAGATCATCGGTCGCATGCTGCTGGCGAATCGCCTCCGTGCGACTGTGCTTGACCATGATCCGGATCAGGTTGACCTGCTGCGCAAGTTCGGCTTCAAGGTCTTTTACGGCGACGCCACTCGCGTCGAGTTGCTGCGTGCCGCTGGCGCATCCACCGCAAAAATCCTGGTGGTGGCGATTGACGATATCGAGGACAGCCTGAAACTGGTCGATGTCGCCAGACGGGATTTTCCACACCTGACCATTCTGGCTCGCGCCCGCAATGTCACGCACTACTACGACCTGATGGATCGCGGCGTGACCATCCTGGAGCGCGAAACCTTCGAAGCATCCCTGCAACTAGGCGGCAAGGTGCTGCAGGAACTGGGTTACAGCCCGGATCGGGTTCGGCATATCGTCGAAAAATTCCGCGCGCACAACCTGAAAAGCCTGCAAGCAGTCTATCCGTATTACAAGGATCAGCATCAGATGATTTCGATGGCAAAGCAGGGGCGAAAAGAACTGGAAGACATGTTCGCCAGCGATGCCGCCGCGCTGCAAGCGGAAACCGGCGCGGGCAAATGATATTTGTCCTGATGCTTCGGCTGCTGCGCCGGATGCTGGTGCAATTCACGCCCCGAGCACCGTGACAACGATGCGCCGCTGTTGAGCGCTGGTACGGTGCTCCCAAAGATAAATTCCCTGCCAGGTGCCCAGCAGCATGCGGCCCGACCCGACAGGAACGCTCAGTCCGGCGCCGGTAAGCACGCTGCGCGCATGGGCGGCCATGTCGTCCGGCCCTTCAGGATCATGGCGGTAGGCGGGATCCCCATCAGGGGCCAAGCGCGCGAGGATGGTGTCGAGGTCGCGGTGCACGTCCGGGTCGGCGTTCTCCGTGATCGTCAGGGAACAGCTGGTGTGCTGCGCAAAGACATGGACAATGCCGGTCTGTACGCCGGACTCGGTCACGACCTGGCCGACTTCACGGGTGATGTTGCGGCTGCCGCGCCCGGATGTGGAGAACTCGAGAATGCACTGATGATTCATCTGGCCTCCGTCATAAAAAACGCAAACACGTCTTTGGCTCGGCGTGACAGCCGGACTGCGCGGATATCAGGCAGCAGGTTTGTGGCCCATCGCCTCGCCCATCCGGATGGCGCTTGCTGCCGTCCACTCCGGATTGAATTCGATAACACCGCGCGGAAACAGCATCACCACCGTGGAACCGAGCAGGAAACGGCCCATTTCTTCGCCTTTTTTCAGCACGATTTCGCGGTTGTCGTAACGCAGCTCCCAAACCTTGCGGGATCGCGGCGGGTTGACCACGCCGTGCCATACGGTCGCCATGCTGCCCACGATGGTGGCGCCCACCAGTACTAGTACAAACGGTCCGTTTGCCGACTCGAATACGCATACAACGCGTTCATTGCGCGCAAACAATCCCGGCACGCCGCGTGCTGTCGTCGGGTTCACGGAAAAAAGCGCACCCGGCACATAAATCATGCGCTGCAATCGCCCATCGCACGGCATATGAATGCGATGGTAGTCGCGCGGACTCAGGTACAGCGTGGCAAAACTGCCGTGTTCGAATTGCGCTGCCAGCGTGCGGTCGCCGCCGACCAGTGCGCTGGTCGAATAGCGGTGACCTTTTGCCTGGATGATCTGGTCGTGCTCGATCGCGCCGAACTGGCTGATCGCGCCGTCGACCGGGCAGATAAAGTCACTGTCGGCCAAGGAGCGCGCGCCTTCGCGCAATGCGCGCGTGAAGAAATCATTGAAGCTCTTGTAGCTCGCTAGGTCCGGATTGAGCGCTTCTTCCATGTTCACGCCGTAGCGTCGCACAAACCAACGTATCAGCTGGGGTGTGAAGCGTCCGTTCTGGGCGCATGCGATCCTCCCGGCGAGGGTAGTCAGTGCCTGCTTCGGCAAAAGATATTGATGTAATACGGAGATACGCTTTGGCACGGCCCAACCTCATGAAAAGAGTCGGCCACGATTATAGCTTCATGCGTTTTGGAAGGGCGACAAACGGAAAGAGACGTCCATGAATAGTTGATGGCAAACATTGATTCCCCCGCAAACCAGCGTAAGCTGAACAAGTGCGTCGTTTATCCGGCGAACCTTTGAAAGCGTCGCCATATTCCGGCTTCGCCGTAAGGAGTGGCAGATGAAGAAAGCGCTTGGCTGGCTGTTTGTGCTTATCCTGCTGGGAGCGGCTGGGTTTGCCTATTACCTGTGGCAACAAAGCCGGTATCAGCTGCAAGCACCCATGCCAGCCGAAGCTCCTTCAGCGTCAGCCGATGTGCCGCCTGCCGCTGCACCAACGCCGCCCGCGATTCAGTATCCGGTTCCGGCAAGCACAGATAGACCGCTTCCGTCATTGGAGCGGAGCGATCCGGCGGTACTCGCCGCGCTTGCTCGCGTATTCGGCAAAAGCGCCGTGAAGCAGTTTTTTCAGCCGGAGAAAGTGATTCATCGAATCGTCGTCACTATCGACAATCTCCCGCGCAAGGTCGTGTCGGCGCAGTTAATGCCCACGAAACCCGTAGCAGGAAAGCTTCGCACGTCGGGGGAGGGAGAAACGCTCACTCTTGCGCAAGCGAACTTCGATCGCTACACGCCATTTGTGCGTCTCGCCGGCATGGCAGACGTGAAGGCGTTTTCGGCTGCGTATATCGAACTCTATCCACTGTTCCAGCAAGCCTATCGCAATCTCGGATACCCGAAAGGCTACTTCAACGACCGTCTCGTGGCAGTCATCGACCATATGCTGGATGCGCCGCAAAGCGAGGGCGAGATTGTCTTGCTTCAGCCGCACGTCTATTACAAATTTGCCGATCCGGAATTGGAATCACTTTCAGCAGGCCACAAGCTGATGCTGCGTATCGGGAATGAGAATGCGGCGACGATTAAGAAGAAGCTGCGCGAAATTCGCAGCGAACTCGTCAGCAATGCGCCGAAAGACCTCTAGCGGGGGATTCGACTGGCTATTAAAGAGGTACTGAGTAGGTACTGCGTAGTTACTGCGGTTTTCGAGTTTTTGCCACCAAAAATTTTCTTGGAAATTGAATGTGGCGAACTAGAATAAATTCAAGTCGGTAAGTAGTTGAATCGACAAATGCCGGTTCGGTGAAAACCGATGGCCCGTGACAGGGCAGAGATCATGCTGAGGAACAACCCGATGACGCATGATTACGAAGAGCCGCAATGTTGATTGTTGTCGGCTCCCGTGAATGCAAGCTTTACGCGGTGCGTGAAGCATGGCCCGGTACCGTATTGGTATCGGGCTTTTTTATGGAGAGGCGATACTGATTACCGGTTCAAATATCCATATCCAGCAGAGCCCGTACGCCACTTGACGACGATTTTTCGCGTTCGCTTGTTTTTATCTATTTTCGTCAAATCGAAAATAAAGCTAGGTGATTCCGGTTTGTGTCTGTATATTGAGCCCCGCACTTAATCAAGTTGTCGTCATTGCTGGTCCTCTCTCCGTCTTGCTCTGTTTCAGAGTCATTCCTGTTTGAATTCCTCGGTAGCATCTCTTGGTCGCAAGTGCTTTTTCGGGCACAGTCCCTTATTTTTTTACAGAGGTATTACATGAGTACTCAAACTGGCGTAGTTAAATGGTTCAACGATTCCAAGGGCTTCGGCTTCATTACGCCTGACGGCGGCGGCGCTGATCTGTTCGCGCATTTCCAGGATATCCAGGGAACCGGCTTCAAGAGCCTGGCTGAAAATCAGCGCGTTTCCTTCGAGCGCGGCACCGGCCCCAAAGGCGAAAAGGCCAGCAATATCCGTCCGATTTAATCGGCCCGGGTAAACCCACCAAATTCAGATGTTGTTGAGCTGCCGCTATGCGGCGCTCGGCAATCGCAAGGCTGCTCTTATACACGGCTGAAGGCACCATGCAGATAGCATGGGCGTTCGGCGAGTTGGCTGATGTGTTGAATGGAAGCCCGCTTCGGCGGGCTTTTTTGCGTTTACCTTTTATGCTTATGTGAGCACTTCTGTTGGGAATCGGTCTCTACAGCCGTCCCACCGTTCTGCAATGAAACCCGCTGATTCTGGCGGGTTTTTTGTTTTGGTATTCGGGAAAACTTCACCTTCCTTAAAAGAGCGCAACAGTGCAAACCGAACAATACGGTTTCCGATCTGTCCCATCACTGCGGCGCATGCTTGCGCTGCATATTCCCCCCGAACCGACAACCCCATTCAAGGAGGCACTCATGGCTGCAAAAACCATCCTCATGCCAATCGGCGATTTTGGCGAAGACTATGAAATCATGGTGCCGTACCAGGCATTGCTGGCAGTCGGGCATCAGGTGCATGCAGTATGTCCCGACAAAAAGGCAGGGGATTGCGTGATCACCGCAATCCATGATTTTGAAGGGCACCAGACTTATTCCGAGAAGCCCGGCCATCGCTTCACCTTGACGCATGATTTCGCCAAGGTCGAGGAACAGTCCTATGATGCGCTCTTGATCCCGGGCGGCCGCGCACCGGAATATCTGCGCCTCAATCCGCGTTTGTTGGAAATGGTGCGGCATTTTGCACAAGCCAAAAAACCGATTGCCGCGATTTGCCACGGCGCCCAGATTCTTGCCGCAGCCGGCGTGCTGGAAGGCAAGCGCTGTTCCGCCTATCCCGCCTGCCGCCCCGAAGTCGAACAGGCCGGAGCTCATTATGCCGAGATCGAAGTGACAGCGGCGGTTACCGACGGCAATCTCGTTACCGCGCCGGCATGGCCTGCCCATCCGGCATGGATTGCACAGTTTTTGGCTTTGCTTGGCACGAAGATTGTTCTATAGCCAGATGAGCATGGTCCCGGGCTGCGTGCTTGTCTGTGCGCTAGCCGGGACACCATAAACTCTGAGCCTGCGTCCTTTGCGCCTGCCCGGCACTGCCCCTTCGCGGCTTGCCTTTGTAGCAATTCCCCCACACTTGTCGGTGTTTTTGCATTGCTTTTGTAACAATTTGCTTTATTTGATATATATCAATGGTAATTGCGGCATAGTAATAATCCGTCACATTGTCACTAATGGGAACGGAAGAAAAATAGTGCGATAGACACGTATTCGGAGGCGGAGACTCATGGAGAAATTTCACTTTTCTATACTGGCCCGGAACAGGCTCAGGATCGACAGCATTGCCATCATGGGCAAGGATCGGGAAGATGCCGAGCGCAAGCTGCGGCAAATGTATCGATACTGCGAAGTGCTGAGCTGCGAAACCCGGGCTGCCACAAGCAAGCCGGTGGCACTGCGCAAGCAGATGGATGCCAGCATGTCCGCGGAGCCGAGCCTGAGCCTGCTCTCTGCGTGATTTTCCGTTGATCGGCTTGCCTGAGCGGTTGCATATTCATCGGCAAGAAATCCGAGGTGGTGGAATAATTACCCTACAGTAAGAGCGTATCCTGCATTTCACGCAATGATCGCCAGAACGTAGGAAGCCATTTTGGAAGCAGATATCAAGCCGCGCGAACGTCTGTCGCGGATATTCACACGTATTGCCGCTTACTTCAAAGCAGTTGTCGACCCCACGCTGAGCTGGCCCACCAGACTGAAAGCATCGATAAAAGC